>DASYKW010000069.1:0-20808 GCA_035995005.1 Pyrinomonadaceae bacterium | reverse complement strand
GTCGCCATCGTGGACGTTTCAAAGGAGCAAAAAGGCCAGCAGATCAAGTGTTCGAGGGCATCAGCCGAACTTGTACGTCGCCTTTTTGAGATGGAAGTGCCTGAGATCTATGACGAGACAGTGGTCATCAAATCCGCAGTCCGCGAGCCGGGCGACCGTGCCAAGATAGCGGTTACATCGAATGAGAAGGACGTAGATCCGGTCGGCGCATGCGTCGGCATGAAGGGCTCTCGTGTTCAGGCGATCATCAAAGAGCTCCGCGGCGAAAAGATCGACATCATCGAGTGGTCGGACGAGCCGTCGGTATTTGCGGCCAACGCACTTTCACCGGCAAAGGTCTCGCAGGTCCGTATCACGGACATCGAGAGCCGCCAGATGGAGGTCATCGTCGGCGAAGACCAATTGAGCCTGGCCATCGGGAAGAAGGGGCAGAATGTTCGTCTCGCGACCCGCCTCGTCGGCTGGGAGATCAAGATCGTCAGCGAAGAACTGCTGAAACAGGAAATTGCGAAACAAATGGGCCGCATGATGGCCTCGGGCGAGGCTGTCCCGATCACCGCTCTTGAGGTCGTCACGGCGGCGCAGGCGGACGTGCTCGCCGAGAAGGGAGTTGAGGACGTAGAGGCGCTCGCCGCCTTATCGATCGACAATCTCGTCGACTACTTAGACGTCAGCATGGACGAGGCCGAGAAGATAAAGGTATCCGCCATGTCGATCGTTGCCGCGAAGGATGCTGATGAAGAAGCTCCGGCCGAGACACCCGAAGACGAAGCCGCCCCTGGAGAGACGGCATCGATCGCAACGGAGACCGAGGATGAGACCTCGGAGGGGACCGCGGAGATGGCTGAGGTCGAAACCGACGTTGAGGTGCCGGACGAAGCGACCGAGGATGGCTCCGACGAACTCAGCCCTGAAGCTGCGGCAGCTATTGTAGAAGCCGAGACTTCCGACGAGGCATCGACCGAGGAAGCCAGTTCGGACATCATTTCCGAGCGCGTGGACATAGAGGAAACGCCGGAAAACGAGACAGAGCCCGGTGCAGAGTCGAAAGGCGACTAATTAGCCCCTAAGGGTGAACAGTTAGCGGCGGAAGGCAGATTTTCATTTGAATATGGCGATTGGTAAGAGCATTAGAGTCTACGATCTTGCACGCGAGGTGAAACAAGACACCAAGCGCGTGATGGAAGACCTGCGTCGTGAGGGTGCGGACGTCAGCGTGGCGTCAAATACGATACCTCATGAGCTCGCCGAAAAGGTGCGGAGCAAGTATTTCCCGAAGACTGAGGTCGCTCCCAGACGCGGCATCAAGGTCATAAAGGCAGCGGCGAAAAAGGCCGAGGAGCCGGCACTCGACGCGATTGAGCCGAGCGAGGTCGTCGAGGCACCACCTGTCATCGAACCGCCGCCACCTGTAGAGGCCGCTCCTGCGGAGGTGCCAGAGACCGCTGCACCAGCAGCTCCAGAGCCAAAAGCTGCGAGGGTCAAGGTCCTTGCCAAAAAGCCACTAGAAGAGCCCGCCGCCGAACCGGCCCCAGAGATCGAGCCGATCGTCGAGCCGGCCGTCGACGCAACAGTTGAGACGCCGCTTGAGGCAGAGGCTGAGATGGAGACTGCTCCCGCGGACGCGACGCAGGCTTCGACGACGACAATAAGCCGCTCAGGCACGGTCAGAAAGACGCTGCAGCTTACGCCGGATGCTCTGAAACAAGGGATCAAGGTCGGCGATCGCGTTGTGAGCGAAGCTCCGACGCGGACCGGAAGGCTCGCGGAGGCCCCTGGCGGCCGAGGCCCGCAATTCCGCGGGACGCAGGGCGAATCGGCAACGCCGCAAATGACCTACACTCCGCCAGCGGACAACCGTCGCCGCCCCGGCCGAGGCGGCGGGCCAGGTCGCAAGGGCAGGCCGGACAGGTCAGGGCGCTTCGCTGACGGGGATGTCGACGCGCCGCAGAAACGGACCATCGAGGAACGTATTCTGGATCAAGTCGGCAAGGTCGAGGCCGGCCAGCTCAAACAGATCCGCCTTACAGAGGGTGCGACCGTCCGTGAATTCGCTGAGGCCCTAAGCATTACGCCGCGCGATATCGTGCAATTGCTCATCAAACGAGGCGTATTCGCGACTCTAAATCAGGCTATCGGCGAGAGCATGGCAGCCGAGATGGCGCTCGATTACGGATTCAGCATCAGCTTCGTTCCCTTCGAAGAAATGGTCATCGAGGAGGAATTCGAGGAGCTTATCGCGGCGGATGCTGACGATACCGAGGTAACGCGAGCACCGGTGATCACGGTCATGGGCCATGTCGACCACGGTAAGACGAGCCTTCTCGACGCGATCCGCTCGGCGAACGTGGCCGAGGGCGAGGCCGGCGGCATCACCCAGCACATCGGTGCATACAGTGTGAATGTCCCAAATCCGGATAAGCCGGGCGAAGAGCGGCGAGTAGTATTTCTCGATACCCCGGGCCACGAGGCGTTCACGATGATGCGTGCCCGCGGAGCCAAGGCGACCGATATCGTAATTCTCGTAGTTGCGGCCGACGACGGCGTCATGCCACAGACCATCGAGGCAGTTGAGCACTCTAAGGCCGCGGGTGTACCGATGATCGTTGCGATCAATAAGATCGACAAACCCGGTGCGAATCCCGACAAGGTCAAGCAGGGCTTGGCTGGGCTTGGCGTCCAGCCGACCGAATGGGGCGGCGACACGGAGATGGTAGAGGTGTCGGCCAGGGATCGCACGGGCTTGGATACGCTGCTTGAAACAGTCTTGCTGCAGGCCGACATTTTGGACCTAAAGGCGAGCCCGACCCGTCGTGCATCAGGTGTCGTTCTGGAGGCGAAGCTCGACAAAGGTCGTGGCGCCGTCGCGACGGCGCTTGTCCAGCAGGGAACGCTGCGTGTTGGCGATCCATTCATCGTCGGACAGTTCTCAGGCAAGATCAGAGCCATGTTCTCCGATCGCGGTGTCGCAGTGACAGAGGCAGAGCCGGCGACACCGGTCGAGATCCTGGGCTCGCAAGGTGTACCGGGAGCGGGCGACACATTCCAGGTCGTTGCCGATGTGGAACGTGCCCAGGATATTGCCCAGCAGCGTCAAATGCACGCTCGTCAAGCTGCGATGCTCAAGACCACGAAACGTGGAATTGAGTCGCTGGGGCGGGCCGAGATCAAGGAGCTGCTCGTTGTTCTCAAGGCTGACGTTCAGGGCTCGGTTGAAGTGCTGCGTTCCACGCTCGAGAAACTTTCTACCGAGAAGGTCAAGGTCCGCGTTATTCGTGCCGGTGTCGGAGCTATCAACGAGTCCGACGTCTTGCTCGCATCTGCGACCCAGACCGAGGCGACGGGTACGGCGGTCGTCATCATCGGCTTTAACGTGAGGCCCGAGGCCCGAGCCTCTGAGGTCGCTCGTCAGGAGGATGTCGACATCCGACTCCATTCGATCATTTACAAGGTCGAGGAAGAGATCACCGCCGCCATGATCGGCATGCTTGACGCAATCGAGAAGGAGAATATCCTTGGAAAGGCGTTGGTGCAGGAGATCTTCAAGGTGTCGCGTATCGGCACGATCGCGGGTTGCCGCGTCACGGACGGCCTCATTCGTCGTCAGGCAAAGGCCCGTCTCATCCGGGACCAGGTCGTTGCGTGGACCGGCGACATCGCGGCGTTAAAGCGATTTAAGGATGACGTAAACGAGGTCAAGACCGGATTTGAATGCGGTATCAGTCTCGTAAACTTTAACGATATCAAGGTCGGCGACGAGATCGAGGCCTTTGTGATCGAGAGTATCGCGGCGACCGAGCTTTAGAGTTATGCGTCGGCCCGAACGGCTAGCCGAGAGCCTAAAAGTGGAGATCTCCGAGGTCGTCGGGTTTGAGCTGAACGATCCGAGACTCGAGATGGTGACCGTGACGGATGTGACTGTCGCGCCGGACTTAAGAGACGCCAAGGTCTACGTATTCATTCGGGGATCGGACACCGAGATACACCAGGCTCTTAAGTCTTTAAGACAGGCGTCAACATACGTTAGGCAGCAAGTTGCGGCTAACCTTGATCTAAGATTTGCTCCGCATATACATTTTGTGCGGGATACGGCTGAGGAAAACGCGGCCCGCGTCGGCGAGATCCTCAATGAGCTGGCCAGCCAGGGTGAATTTGAAACGAAGGATGGTAGTGAAGAAGTAACGACCGACGAATGATAACTCCGAGCGGCTCTGTCCTGCTAAGTTCTTTACTCATCGCCGTTAACTAGTCACGTTCTTTTAGTGTTAAGCCAAGTAGTCGAGCTAATTGAAAACAAGAACGAATTCGCGATCACTACGCACATCAAGCCTGACGGCGACGGCGTGGGCTCGTCGCTCGGCCTTTATTGGCTGTTAAAGAGTCTTGGCAAGAATGCTGAGGTCATCGTGCACGGGGACATTCCACCGGCATACACAAGCCTTCCCGGTGCTGATCAGATCCGTGATGTAAGGTCCCTGAACGGCACCTATGACGCGGTATTTGTGATCGAGTGTTCCGACCTTCTTCGACCAGGGATCGAGGGGCTTGACCAAACACTCACCGTAAACATCGATCATCATTCGACTAGCGAGCACTTCGGGACGATCAATTGGATCGACTCGACCGCCTCAGCTGTCGGGGAGATGATCTATAACCTGTGCAAAGCGATCGGCGGCCGCATTACAAAAGAGATCGCCGAATGTGTCTATATGGCGCTCGTTACCGATACAGGTTCCTTTCACTTTCCAAATACCTCCGACCGGACGCTCAAAGTCGCATCAGAACTGATCAAGGCGGGAGCCGAACCTGCAAAGATCGGCGAAGCCGTCTATAACAATTATCCATGGTCGCGGATCGAGTTGATGCGGCACGTCATGGCTACCGTGAAGCGCGATGAGTCGGGCCACATCGCAACGATGCGGCAGACGATCGAAATGGAACAGCAAGCGGGGACGATCGACGGCGACAACAACGGGTTCGTGAATATTCCGCTCGCAGCCCGCGATGTGTTCGCGGTCGTCTACATGCGCGAGGTCGGTCCAAACACTTATCGCGCCAGCCTTCGCTCAAAGGGCAATATCAATGTCGCGAAGGTCGCGGAGAAATTCGGCGGCGGCGGACACAAAAATGCCGCTGGCCTGGCCGTTGAAGGCGAGTGGGACGAGAAAGAGCATGAGATCGTCGCGGCCCTTGCCGCCGCCATCAACTGCTCCGTTAAGATTTAACAGCGATCGACGGTGTCGGAGTGGACGTAAATCAAAAAACCGGTGCCTTCCGTCGTCGTCTCGAAGAAGCCCTTTTGGCGGTTGTCCGAATCTACACGTACAACACGCCTATCTCCAAAGGGAAGTACAGACTGGCTCAGGTCGCCCAACGGATGCTCGTCTATCCGCATCGCGATCTGCGGGCGGCAGCGAGAGACGGACGCCCGTTCTGGATCGATCTCTCGACCGGAATGCATGACCGGGTGTATTTTTACGGTGAGTATGAGCTGGCACTTAGCGAGATCGTGCGGACACTGATCGAGCCCGGCGATACCTGTATCGACGCCGGAGCGAACTTCGGTTGGTACGCGACGATGTTCTCGAAGCTCGCAGGACCTGAGGGCCGCGTTGTGGCGTTTGAGCCAGTGTCAGATACGTTCACTGAATTACAAAGAAATGTTGCACTCCAGGGATCACCGTCCAATCTTACGATCGAGCCGATGGCCTTAGGCGATCGATCCGGCGAAATTGACCTCTACCTTGGCGAAGGCCAGTCGACCGGCCACGCGTCGTTCGCAAAGCCCAATTCAAAGATCGTTTCGTCGGCACGGGCGAAGCTCCGCACCCTCGACATCTATCTCGACGAGAACAAGATCGAAGCGGTCGATCTGATAAAGATCGATGTCGAAGGAGCTGAGTTGATGTTGCTTGCGGGAGCGAATAAGCTGTTCGACCAGAAGGTTCCCCCGATATTCATGATGGAGGTTGCAAAAGAGCAGGCGGCAAAATTCGGGGCCACGCACAATGATATCTTGGGATATCTGGACGATCATGGGGAGTTCGATCACTTTCTCGTAGACGAGACCCGAGGCGGCATCTCTAGGATCGATCGATTCCCCGAGGAGCACATCGGCGGTAATATCTTCTCTATGCCGAAGGCGACGTCCCCCCGGAAAAGCCGTGCGATAGAGACGTTTCTAGCAGAAGGGGCATGACCCAAAAACGTTACAAATGGCGTCGTGAGGACTATCGCGAAAAGACGAAGGGCCTGCTGATGCTCAACACAGGTGACGGCAAAGGCAAGACGACGGCGGCGATCGGAACCATGGTGCGGGCCGCCGGCCGCGGCCTCAAATGCGCGATGATCCAGTTCATGAAGTCCTCGACCGACCGTTATGGTGAGCACGAGGCGCTTGAGCAGCTAGGGATCGAGGTTCATACGATGGGCGCGGGATTTACCTGGGATACCAATGACAAAAGCGTCGATATCCAAACGTCGAAAGACACCTGGGCCCTCTGCGTGGACAAGCTGCGTAGCGATGAATACGACCTTCTTGTTTTTGACGAGCTGCTATATGTGCTCAGTTATGGGTTTCTCGGCATTGATGCTGTGCTGTCCGAGATAGAAGAAGTGCGAAAAGCACAGTCGCATCTTCATCTGATCTTAACGGGCCGCAACGTCGACAACGCCCTCGAGAAAGTGATTGACGCGGCCGATCTGGTGACCGAGATGCGTGAGATCAAGCACCCTTTCAACGCCGGAATTTACGCGCAGCAGGGAATCGAATTCTAGTGGAGGGAACCGTCGAAAAGCGAAAGGCATCTGGGCTTGTCGACTACGGCGCTCTCGCGCTTACGACGTTCGGCGTAGGTTATATTCCGGGAGCTCCGGGAACGTATGGCTCTGCAGTCGGAATTCTGATCTTAGCTTTGGTGACTGGAATCGAAGCCCGAATTGCTCTGAGTTACAGTTACTTGTGGGAGCATGGGAATTACTCAGTTTCACATGCTTTCAGTGTTTATGACGCGAAAGCCGTAACGTGGGGAGCGAATGCGATCCTTCTTACAGCGTTTTGCCTTGTCGGTATCTGGGCTTCCGGCCGCGCCGCCCCATTTTTCGGCCGCAAAGACCCATCACAAGCGGTTGTCGACGAGGTAATGGGACAGCTCATAACATTCTGTTTCGTCCCTGTAGGACTTGGCTGGCCCTTCATTCTGGCGGGTTTTCTGCTTTTTAGGCTATTCGACATTTGGAAACCCTTTCCCGTTCGGACGCTTGAGGTGCTGCCCGATGGGCTTGGCATCTGCGCTGATGACATAGTCGCGGGCATTTACGCTGGCCTTTGCCTTACTGTCGGCTACACGGTCTATTTGTTCTTATGATTTTTCACGTTCTACCGGGCGATGCGCAGGTTGAGGAATTCTCGAAGGCCGACATTCCGGGCAAGATCATCGTTTGCCGCGAGGCGTTGATCTACGGTCCGATCGACGCGGCTGATCTCGACCAATTTTGGAATGAACGTGCGCGGTTCATCGTAGGCGAATATGGCGAGGACGAGATCGCGTATCACGACAACGTCGCGGGCGAACTAGCGAAGCTTTTGGAGGTCGAGCCTGAGGACGAAGTGAGTCTCTGGTTCGAATACGAGCTTTTCTGCAGCGTGAATATGTGGTTCTGCCTTTCGCTGCTCAGAGAAACCGAAGCAACGGTGTATCGCGTCGAGCCGCTTGGCCGCGATGTCGAAATGCGATGGGACGGTTTTGGCGGTTTTACCGCCGACGAGATGAAGGCGGCTTACGCCCTGCGAACGCACCTGTCATGTGAAGAGGTTGAGCTTGGAGCGAAGCTTTGGAACGCCTACCGGCTCAAGGACGCCGCAGCGTTGAAACAGATCGCTGCGAACTGCGAAACGGATTGTTTTCCTTACCTCAACGAAGTCGCCGCGGCCGCCGCGGGGGAAGATATTCGTCCGATCGAAATGTTGAAGGAAATACGCGCAGGCGGCGAGAAGGATTTCAATAGGATCTTTATGGAATTCAAACGAAGGGCAGGCGTTTACGGCTACGGCGACCTGCAGGTCAAACGTCTGCTCGATCAGCTTGGCTCCTCATAGTCATCATCCCTCGTAACGTCCTGCTTTATCTCGACCTCTTCCGCAGGTTGAAAGATCCATCCCAGCCTCCAAAAATAGACGAGCAACGCAACCGCTAGAATGATCATTATCAGAACGGTCACGAAATAACCGTTGGCACTGTGCAACTCAGGCATGTTCTCGAAGTTCATTCCGTAAATGCCCGCGATCAGACTCAACGGGAGAATAATGGCGGATACCACAGCGAGCGTTTTCATCACCTCATTCGTGCGGGTGCCAATGACGGCGAAGTGGATATCGAATAGTCCCGTGACCATGTCTCGATAACTCTCGGCAAGATCGCTGATCCTTTGGAGATGGTCGTGCACGTCTCGATAAAGTGGCAAGAGATTATCAGCGATCTGCGGAAATTCGCCATGCGACATCCGGTACAGCACCTCGAGTTGTCGCGACGAGATCCGCCGCATCCTGGCGACCGCCCGACGCACATCCATGATCTCGCCGAGAACGCGATTGCTGTCGCGCCGCATGGCAAAGACGCGCTCCTCGAGTTGATTGATCTCGCGGTCAAAATCATCAACCAGCGGCATATAGAGATCGACCAGCTCGTCAAGGAGGTGATGTAGCAAGAATGCGGCACCTCGCTGAAAAATAAATGGGCTCGTGCGGATCTGGTTCTTTACGTTCTTAACGCTCAGAAACCTTTGGACATGGAACGTGACGACGTAGTTCTTGCCGAGATAGCCGTCGAGCTCCTTTGTCGCAAAGTTGGTCGCACTGGTCTCACCGGGCTTGATGCCATGGACAATAAAGTAAAAATAGTCGGGGAACCCCTCAACCTTTGGTTGGCGGCGAGTGATAAGGCAGTCCTCAACGGTCAGCGGATGAAAGCCGAAGACGTTTAGCATCACGTCACGTGCTTCTTGCACGTGCTCGTCGGTATCGCCCAGGAGATCCACCCAGACGACGTTTGTCGGGTCGGAGATCAGGCCAGGTAATGCCTCATGAGCGAGACCTTCCTCGACCTTATCGGAGCCTTGTCTGTAAACGAAGATCTCCATAACTGCCTTACGCCGCCGTCTCGCGAACAAAGAGATCCTCGAGCGACTGTTTGAGCGGCTCGACTGCGATCAGATGCCCGCCTGCCTCTCGAACAGCAGCAAGGACCGCCTCGACGTCCAATTCATCGAGGACCTGAATAACGGCCCCGTTCGCCGTGGGTGCGATACTCGCACCCGCGACGAACTCGATCCTTTCCCGGATCGTATCGGCCGCGATGCCCTTGACGCTGATCTCGAGTGCACGCTGCTCGCCTGAATTCTTGAGCAGGTCGCTGAGATTGCCACTTGCGGCAAGGCGTCCGCCTCTAAGGATGGCGACTTCGTCGCAAAGGGCCTCGATATCGGAAAGAATGTGCGTGGACATGAATACTGTTACTCCTTTCTCACGCAAAGAAGTGATCAATTCGCGTATCTCACGCCGCCCGACGGGATCAAGTCCGCTCATCGGTTCATCCAAAAAAACGATCTCAGGATCGTTGATCAGGGCTTGAGCGAGGCCGACGCGCTGGAGCATTCCCTTTGAATATTTCCGCAACTGTCGCTTCCTCTCTGCGGGCCTAAGACCGACGGCTGTGAGCAGATCCTCCGACCTTGTTCTACGTGCCGCCGCATCGTAACCGAAGAGTCTGCCGAAATAATCCATTAGCTCATTCGCCGTAAGGTAATCGTAAAAGTATGGATTTTCGGGGCAATATCCGATGCGATTGTGCATCTTGACGTCCGAGATATTGTGGCCTAGGACCTTCGCCGAGCCCTCGGTAGGGAACATCAAGCCCATAAGTATCTTGATCGTCGTCGTCTTGCCCGCACCGTTCCCGCCAAGAAAGCCGAAGATCTGGCCCGGCCGCACCTTGAGGGTCAGGCCGTCGAGTGCCCGGACCTTTTTCTTTCGCCAAAAGCCGGTCTCATAGTCCTTGGATAGGCCGTTGATCTCAATTGCGTAGTCCATAGTTCGGCAAGTCGGGAAAGTTAGAGAGTCTGTGAAGTCCGTCCGCGTGATTTTAGCAACAAAATGACGGCGGTCAAAAACATCGCGATCCAGGTGAGCAGGGAAACGACGGCCGCGACACGAACGTAGGTGGGCTCGACGAAAGAGAGTGTCACATCGACAGTTGACGTTGGAATATCGACCGTCATCGCTCCGTTGTCGTCCGGGCGGACGGACGCAGAGGCTCCACTGATCGTTGCCTGCCAACGCGGGTAGTAGAACGTCTTTATTGTAGCCGCCGCAGCAGGACCGCTCGCGATCGCGAATCGTCGCCGATAGGGCGACCATTCATGGACTTCAACACGGCGATCATTCACGGCGACCTGCTCTTTTTGGCCCAACGCCTCGTTGCGGGCCCAGATCGGCCACCAGCAATCGCACCCTGTCGAATCGTCGAACGTCGCTATCTCAGCGTTGAGTTGCTGATGCGAAACGTATACCGGCGTCTTGACGATCACGACGGCCATGAACGCGAGAAGCGCGACCGCGAGGGCAGTCGCGATGGCCGGCACGGGCCGGACGTTGTCCTTCATTTCCTTCGAAGCCCGAGCGATGGCCCAAGCCCCGGCGCCAGCGGCAAAAAGCGACACAATGGCAAGCCAACGCCAAGGGAATTGTACCTTCTGCACCAGCCCGACGTTGTCCCAGAGCAGCTTGGTCAGCGGTGTCGTGAGCAGGACGGAGATGGCAAGCACGCCGAGCAACGTTAAGACAGTCTTTTTTAGGTCACCTGAGACGCGACGGAGGTAAAAGACGGTAGGAATGAAGACCAGCACCGCGACGACGAGCATCAGGTCGGCAAACCACAGATTGAGGACATCCTCGCCGAACGGTACCCAGTGGCTTGGTAGTAGGAGAAAATTGGTCCGGTAGTCCCACGTTGTCGAGAAATACCGTTCCGACGAATGCGTTATCCAGGCGAGCTCCGGCAGCATTCGCGACCAATAGAACGCGGTCATAGCGGCAGACAGTATGCCGGCGAAAGCAAACTTTGCGAGTATCCTCGCAGCGTTTTTGCGCTGTAGCAGAAATACCGCGTGTATCGCCATCGCGATCGTTCCGATTATAGTCAGCGGCAGGTGCGTCAGAACAAGCAGTGAATAGCTCACAGCGAGACCAAGCACATCCATGATAAGGCTGCGACGCATCAGGCGATGCAGAAAAAGGAAGCAGAATGGTAGCACAGCCGTAGTAAAGAATTCTGCCAACAGGAAGTTATTGTAGACCTCGTTGAGGTGATAGGGAATTACCGTATAGAGAGCCGCCGCGATGAGTGCTTCGGTCGGGCCGAACAGCTCGCGTGTCCAAAGGTAAGTGCCCAACGCCCCGATAAAAAAAACAAGCGTCAACGCGATCAACGTACTCGTGTACCAGTCGCCGGTGAGGATCCTCCCGATAGCAAGGACGTAGTACGTCGCGGGCGGGTAGAACCTCAGTCCATAGTCGCCAAAGCCGTGATTTGTCGCCGCCGCAAAGCCTGGATACACCATGCCCTCGCGAAGCGAGTTGTGCACCGTCCACGCAAACTGATAATGCTGCGATTGATCGTTCCCGCTCGGCAGACCCCACCAGTAGATCGGAAGCATCGCGCAAAGAGCGAAGACGGCTATCAGTATCAAATGCCGGAACGGTTTTGGCAGGTTTTCCACACAAAAGCTGTCTCATTGTAGATCGTTTCCCGGTCTGAAGAAAGGATGTTTCGAACTACAGTAGGCATATCGGCCATTTAAGGTATTTAGGACGAGCCTGAAGCGAGTGAGGCGTGAAATTCGGCGTTCGATGCTATAATGGCGACGTTCCACTCGGCAAAAAAAAACACAATTTGAGGAAAGCAAATGAAAGTTTGTCCACGCTGCCAGAAAACATACACGGACGATAATCTCAACTTCTGCCTCGAGGACGGCTCCGTCCTTAATCAGATGAGTGCGGCTCCGCCGCCGCCGCCGACGCAGGCGATGAATGAGCCGCGGCCTACCGCTCCTCCGCAAGGCATGGCTAGTGGGCAGCCAGGGTGGAACGTGCCGCCTCAGGGGCAGCAGTATGCAATGCCGAACAAGAAGTCGTCTAAGACGTGGGTCTGGGTGCTGCTTATCCTCGGTGTGATCGTTCTGCTCTGCGGTGGTGGGCTCGCGGCGATCCTCTTTTTTGCAAAAAATGCGACGAACGAACTCGCGAATGCGATCAACTCGGGTAATTTCAACGCATCGAAAGGCACGAAAGGCAACTCAAATTCGACCTCCACGACCGATACGACAACGACGTCGTCACGAACTTCGATCGACAGCATTGATCTTTCCGATTGGGTTCCGACCTCTTCTAAGTACGCGAGCATCGAGTACACCGACAGCGAACTGCTGGTCAAGAATAACGAGAAGAATTACTACTACGTGCTCGCCGGCACGACCGAGCAAAAATCAGTGGGCGGCGACTCCGTCATCACGGTCCGAAACGTCAATAACGGTGACACAAGCCTCGGCTACGGGCTTGTTTTTCATAGCATGACGACGCCGCTCATCCAAGGGTATGCGTTCGTGATCGACGCCAAGAAGAAGCGCTATCGCATTGTTCATCACACTCCGGGCAAAGAGGCTTCGGTCGTCAACTGGACATCATCACCGCTCATCAAGGACGGCTCGCAAGCAAATACGCTCGAGGCCCGCGATGGCAGCGGCACTATCGATCTCTACATCAACGGCACAAAGGTCAACAGCATCAAGAACGACTTTGGCTATTCGGACGGCGTGATCGGTATCTATGCGTCGAATAACAACCAGATCGCGTTCAAGGACATGCAGATCAGGCATTAGGCCGCCCAATGAAGCAGTGCCCGCGTTGCAGTCAGACCTATAGCGACGACACGCTCAACTTTTGCCTGAGTGACGGCGAGTTGTTGAGTTACGTCCCACCTGGGCGCGTTGTCGATGACTCGCCTCCAACGATGATCCTCGACCAGGCTCGCGTCACCGATCCTTTGTCTGGTTGGCAGCAACAAAGCGCGCAGCCTCCGGCCAAATGGCAGCCGCAAACTCCGGCCGCACAATTCGGCGGCTTTGGAATGGCGGTTGCCCAGGATAAGACGTTTCCCACCGTCGCTCTCGTGCTGGGCATCCTGAGCCTCGCTGTCAGTTGCTGTTACGGCGGCATCTGGCTCGGTCTGCCGGCCGCGATCATAGGCTTTATCGGCATGAAGAATGTCGATAAGGATCCAAACCGCTACGGCGGCCGCGGGCTCGCTCTCGCCGGAATGATAATGGGCGTCATCAGCTTCCTCATCACGCTGCTAATAGTGTTCGCGGCGATCTTTTCGCGGTAAACTCCTTACATGCGCGTAAGCCTGAATGTCGTAGCGGGCCCACAGATGGGGCGAACCTTCACGTTCGACCAGCACGACACGTTCATGATAGGGCGAAGCGAGGACTCTCACTTTTGCCTGCCACAGGATCGCTTCTTTTCCCGGCATCACTGCATCCTCGAGATAGCGCCGCCGCAAACTTTTATTCGTGACCTCGGCTCCACTAACGGAACCTACGTCAACGGAATGCGTATCGAGACCGCTTACCTAAAGAGCGGCGATCGCATCCAGGGCGGCGAGACAGTGCTTGAGGTCGAGGTCTCGACGGGACTTGAGGAGTTTCAGGACACAGCGCAAATGACGGCCTCGGGCCAGCCCTCGATCGTAAGCGTGCAGTGTCTGAACTGCGGGGTTCCGGCGACGGTCGAGGCCTCGTCACCTGACGCCCGGATGTCGTACCTCTGCGACGAATGCCGCGAAAAGCTCAAATCGAATCCACAGCCTATTCCCGGCTACCAGATGATCCGCGTGCTCGGCCAAGGTGGAATGGGCAGCGTAATGCTCGCCCGGGCTGAGTCGGATGGCCGCGCGGTCGCGATCAAGACGCTGCTCCCGGAGGTGGCTGTCAGCGAGCAGTCGATGAAGCGCTTCGTTCGAGAGATCGAGGTTGCATCATCATTACAGCATCCAAATATCGTCCGCTACATCGAGCACGGGACGCACAACGGTATCGTTTATCTGGTCACGGAGTTTGTTGCTGGAATGGACGCCTCGCGTCTCTCTCGTCACCGCGGCGGGAAGCTCGATTACACCGAAGTTGTCCGCATCATCGAACAGACGCTTGGAGCTCTCGACTTTGCGCATACCCGCGGATTCGTGCATCGCGACATCAAGGAGCAAAATATCCTCATCAGCGGCGACTTTCCGCGTTCGACGGCGAAGCTCACGGATTTTGGCCTGTCGAAAAGTTTTAAGGAAACGGGAATGAGCGGTGTAACGATGGTCGGTGACGTCGCGGGCACGATCGCGTATATGCCACCTGAACAGGTGCGGGATTTTAAGGAAGTGCGTCCGCCGTCCGATATCTATGCAGTCGGGATGACCGCTTATAGCCTTTTGACGGGGGCCCACGCGCTAGATATTAGCCCGAAGGCCGGCATCGCCGAGACGGTCAAGGCGATCTTCGAAAAGCCGATAATTCCCATTACCGCTCGGGTGCCTCAGATCCCACGCGAGGTTGCATTTGTCGTTGAAACTGCGCTCGCCAAGAACGTCGAGAACCGCTGGCGAACCGCAGCCGCAATGCGCGAGGCACTCCTCAACGCGTCAAACCTTTGATCACGTCGGCTGCTCGATCTGTTCGTCCTTTTCCTTTCCCTCTCTTATTTGCGCGAGCACCGAGTTGATGACGCCGCCGATCATCAATGCCAGAGCGGTCAGATACAGCCACAGCATCATTATGATCACCGCGCCAAGCGAACCATACGCCTTGTTGTAACTGTTGAAGTATCCAAGGTATGTCCGAAATGCCGTCGTCAGCAGTATCCACGACGCGATGGCAACGATCGAGCCCGGCGAGATCAACTTCCAACGATGCTTCTTGAATGCCGGTAGAGCATTGTAGATGATCGCGCAGGCAAAGAGCGTCACGAGCAGCATCGATGTCCATTGCAGCGGTATCAGTATCCAGTTACTGTTGACATCGAGGCCCACGCGATCAAACCCGATCTTGAGCAACTGTAATCCATAAAAGACGATCGCGAGTACTACGCCGGCCAGCGCGGTGATCAGAAACGTAAAGAAGAGCGACTGCAACTTCGTTCGTATCCACGAACGTGTTTCACGCAGGTTGTAGATGTCGTTTAGGGCCGTCCGGATCGCATCGATACCGGCCGACGCGGACCAGAGGGTCGCGAGCAAACCGATCGTCAACTTTCCGCCCGAGCTCTTGTCGATTATCTCGTCGATCGTCGTGCGGATCAGGTCAAAAACGGCATAGGGCATGAACTGCCGCAGATAGGAGAAGAGTTCGTTCTTCAGGCCGTCGGACGACTCCAGCAGCATTCCAAACAGGCTGACGAGAAAATACAAGAGCGGGAAAACCGCGAACGAGAAATAAAATGCTACCTGCGCCGCGCGGCTAAAGACATCCTCGTCAAACGACCGCTTGTAGAGCCGTGTGAAGAATAACGTCCAGTCGAAATGCTTGGTCATCAGGTAAAAATACGTGGGACGCGCGGGCTGATGCCGCAGGTGATCTCGTAGCCGATCGTCCCGATAGTGCGGGCGAGGTCGGAAGCCTTTATCTTGTGACCGCCATCGCTCCCGATGAAGTTCACTTCATCGCCAATCACTGCGTTCCGCACATCGGTGACATCGAGGATCGTCCAGTCCATTGAGACACGGCCTACAACGGGGACGAGACAGCCGCCCGTGATAGCACTTTGCGAGTTCGATTCGCCGCGTGGATAGCCATCGGCATATCCGATCGGAACAAGAGCGATCACCGAATCACGCTTCGTATGAAACGTCTGGCCGTATCCGAGACCCTCGCCGGCTGGTACATGTTTGATATGAGCAATGCAGGATACGAGCGAAAGCACCGGCTTGAGCTGTGGCTTATTTTCGTGCTCGGGCAAAATATCATCGAGCAGACCATAGAGAGCGCCGCCGAGGCGCACCATTCCTTTGCGGGAATCCGTGCACCTTATTGACCCGGGTGAATTAGCGATGTCGCAGATCCGCGGACTGAAACCTTCCTGCTCAAAGGCGCGACACGACTCATTAAACCGCGCGATCTGCCGCGCCGTAAATTCATCCTGCTTTGGATCGTCAGCCGATGCGAAATGGCTCATGATGCCAGCAACGTTGAGATTCGGAAATCCTTTGAGTCCACGTGCAAACTCCGCTGCATCCGTCCACCGTACGCCGAGGCGTCCCATTCCGGTGTCGATCTTTACATGAATGTCGTACTCCTCGTCGCCGAGATGTTGCGACAACGCTGCAGCCCGCTCGAGGTCAAAGACCACCGGTGTAAGATCGTGTTCAACGACCAAAGGCTCCTGTCCCGGCCAGAACGAACCGAGACAAAGGATAGGCCGCTCGATGCCCGCTTTGCGCAGCTCGACGCCCTCCTCCGGGATCGCCACGCCAAACCAATCTACGCCTTCCGTTTCCAGCCGGCGCGAGCATTCGATAGCACCGTGCCCGTATGCGTCAGCCTTTACGACCGCCATGCAAAGCACGTTGGTGCCGACAAAGCGGCGCGTCTCGCGCAGGTTGTGCGCGAGAGCATCGAGGTCGATCTTTGCAATTGTCGGGCGGTGCTGCATCGGGAAGCGCCGTCTAAAGAGGGATGTTGCCGTGCTTCTTCGGCGGGTTAGTGTCGCGTTTGTTTTTGAGCAGCGAGAGAGCGCGGATCAGCTTGGGGCGCGTGAATCTCGGCTCAATGACCTCGTCGATAAACCCACGCTCGGCAGCTACATACGGGTTGGCAAACTTGTCCTCAAACTCCGCGACCTTTGCCTTGCGATATGCTTCATCGTGCTCGGCTAGCTCACGTTTAAAGAGTACGCCGACCGCGCCCTCGGCGCCCATGACGGCGATCTCAGCGGTCGGATATGCAAAGTTAATGTCGGTGCGGATGTGCTTCGACGCCATCACGCAGTATGCGCCGCCGTAGGCCTTGCGGGTGATCACGGTGATCTTGGGTACCGTCGCCTCGGCAAACGCGTACAGCAGCTTCGCACCGTGACGAATGATCCCGAGATGCTCCTGACCTACGCCCGGCAGAAATCCCGGCACGTCCTCAAAGGTGATCAGCGGAATGTTAAAGCAATCGCAGAAGCGCACGAATCTCGCTGCTTTTACCGAAGCATCGATATCGAGCACGCCGGCGAGATACGCAGGTTGGTTGGCGACGATCCCGACGCTCTGTCCGCCGAGCCGAGCAAAGCCGATGACAATATTCTGTGCGTAATGCTCCTGGACCTCGAAAAAATAACCTTCGTCGACGACGTTGTGGACGATGTCGCGAACGTCATAGGGCTGGCTCGCCGACTCGGGAACCATCGTATTCAAAGCCTCATCCGCTCGGTCCGACGGATCGGCCGTCGCAACGAACGGCGCATCGTCCATGTTGTTGGATGGCATGAATGACAGCAGCTCGCGGGTGATCCTCAAAGCATGCTCGTCGGAATCAGCCGCAAAGTGAGCGACGCCCGACTTCACGTTGTGCGTCATCGCACCGCCAAGCTCGTCCTTTGTGACATCCTCGTGGGTCACCGTTTTGATCACATCCGGGCCAGTGATGAACATATACGACGTGTCCTTCACCATCACGTTAAAGTCCGTTATCGCCGGGCTGTAAACCGCACCGCCTGCGCACGGGCCTAGAATGCAGCTGATCTGCGGCACGACGCCGCTTGCGAGCGTGTTACGAAGAAAAATATCTGCGTAGCCGCCCAGCGAAACGACGCCTTCCTGGATCCGTGCTCCGCCGGAATCGTTAAGCCCGACGACGGGACAGCCGACCTTCATCGCGAGGTCCATGATCTTGCAGATCTTCTCGGCGTGAGTTTCTGAGAGAGAGCCGCCAAAGACCGTGAAATCCTGTGCAAAGACAAAGACTTCACGACCGTCCACAAGTCCGTGGCCGGTAACGACGCCGTCGCCGGGGAACCTTTGCTCCTCCATGCTGAAATCCGTCGAGCGATGGGTGACAAACTTGTCGAATTCCTCGAATGAGCCTTCGTCCAAAAAGAAGTCGATCCGCTCGCCGGCAGTCATCTTGCCCGATGCCCTTTGCTTCTCGATGCGGTTCGTCCCGCCGCCTTCTTCAGCGGTCAGCGAGCGCTCTTTCAAAAGCTCGATCTTGCTCTTTGTTTTAGACTCGGGCTTCATACTCGGTTAAGTTTAGGTGACATGAGGGTTTTTCTCAAAGAATACCCACGAAATGCACGAAAAACACGAAATGGGGATCGTTCCCGCAGTCTACGGTTGCCGGGCCCTCGATCTCGGAATGGTATCTTCTTAGTGTCTTTCGTGGGGCAGGATCTTATGAGTGAACAACTGATCACTAGCCGTGATAACGGGCGCCTGATGGCCGCACGACGAGTGCGCGACGGCCGCGACAAGTTCCGGATCTTCATCGAGGGACGTCGGCTCGCGGAGGAGGCGATTCGCTCGGGCGTGCGACTAACAGAGTGTTTCCTGAGCGACGAGTTTGCGGACAATGGTATCGTCACATCCGTCGAGGCACCGATTTTTAGAGTGCCCGAGAAGGTCTTCAAGACCGTCGCCGATACTGAGACTCCGCAAGGCATCATCCTCATCGGCGAGCGGCCAAAGTCCGGCGAGCGGGAAGCGACAGGCGAACTGCCGGTCACGTTGTTTCTCAGCGAGATCAACAATCCGTCCAATCTTGGAGCCATTCTTCGCACGGCCGAAGCTGCAGGTGTTCGAGGTGTCATCCTGTCAAAAGGCTCGACAGATCCTTACTCTCCAAAGGCGCTTCGAGCGTCGATGGGCTCGGCCTTTCGGTTGAATTTGATCGAGGGAGCGACGCTTACGGAAGCTGTGGACCAGGCCCGGCATAACCGCGCCGTCATCACCGGAGCTGACCTAAACGCCGATCGCCCTTACACGAATATCGATTGGGCCCATCCGCGACTCCTTGTGTTTGGTTCCGAAGCACACGGCCTCAGCGAGTATGAAACGGCGTTGTTGGACGACTTCGTAAAAATACCGATGGCGTCGCCAGTCGAGAGTCTCAATCTGGCCGTGTCGGCCGGAATTATCTTGTTTGAGGCGCGGCGGCAGCTAACGGACCGGAGCTGAATTGGAGTTAGGCGTTACGTTGGCGTTTGCGGGCTTTGCGACGGTCGATTCCAGCTCCTTTTTCAGAATGCTTTGGACCGTCGTATCGTTAGTTACGGCAAAGGCCGTTGCAATGTCGGCTGCGAGAGTCTTCTGATTCACTGGATCTGCGTCGGCGAGACGATTGCGAGCCTCGGTGAAGGCCGCTCTCGCTTTTATATAGTCTCCAGTTAATAAATAGGCGCGTCCGAGCAGAAAGTGGTCCTCACAATCCTGCGGGCCTGAGCCAAACTTTGTGATGTACGCGGCAGGGTCCTTATCGACATCGCGTCGGTTCTCTTCAAAAGCACTCAGCGGAATATTCGCGGATCGCATCTCGGAGAGCTGACCTCCGACCGGCGGTTCTGTCGGTTTTGGAGCAAGGACGAAATAGTACACGCCAAGACCGATCGCCGCTCCAATAATGAGGCCGGCGACCAAACCGCCCAAAGTGCCTATGCCCGAGCTGTTCTCGAGTCCAATCGCTTCATCCGATGCACCGAACATCGAGAAATTCTCGGCGATAGCCGCCTGGGCCTGCGGCGACTCGATCTCGATGGTCGGGGCCTGAGACACGTTCATCGGATCGGCGGCAGTAAGGGCGACCGGTTCAGGAGCCTCGTCCACCTCGGGGCGCAGGCCTTCGTTCGAGACGAGTGGCGGCAGTTCGCCGGTATTCAGTTCCAGAAGGTCATCGTCATCAGTGGCTGCATCGAATGGCGACGTCCGAGCGGTGGCGACGGTGTCCTCGTCGGTCTCAAGCGTGTCGAGGCCCGGCATTTCCTCGGTCTGCACGGACTGATCCGTCCCGGCGACCTTTACAACGACAGCCGTAAGATTGTCCTCGGCCCCTCGCTCATAAACCAGATTCTTAAGATATTCGCAGACGTCGTTAGGATCGCCGCCAAAGGTCAAAACGCCCTTGATCTCGGCATCGCTGATGTGCCGGGTGATGCCATCGGAACAAAGCAGGAACGACGTGCCTGGCTCGACCATGATCGTCTTGAGATCAGGTTCGACCGTTCCCTCGGCCCCGAGCGCCCGGCTTATCACGTTCTTACTGGGGTGGTTGTCGGCCTGTTCCTCGGTCATTCGGCCCGCACGGACCTCTTCGGCGACGACGGAATGGTCCTCCGTCTCGCGGAACAGATTGCCGTTGCGATCGACACGATACAGGCGAGAATCGCCGACATGGCCGATCGTCGCAATATTTCCGTCGAGATGGAGAGCAACGATAGTGGTTGCCATCGTCGCAAGCTGCGGCAGCTCGTGCGCCATCTGAAAGATCGAGCTGTTTGCCTGCTCCATCGCCGCCCGCATTGCGGTCTCGGCATCAGAGCTTGGGGAAAGATTAGAGAAGGCTTCGCCGAGGATCTCGACGGCCATTTGAGAAGCGACCTCGCCGGCCTGCGCTCCGCCAACACCATCAGCGACGGCGTAGATCCCGCATGGCGGCATCTCGAGGAACGAGTCCTCGTTCTGCGGTCTTTTTTCGCTAAGACCACGTTCGGAGATCGCTGCCGACGAAATGCGA
>DASYKW010000068.1:0-27782 GCA_035995005.1 Pyrinomonadaceae bacterium | reverse complement strand
AGAGCACTCGCGATCTTGGCGTGCATCGGCCGCAGGTTCTCTTCCTCATCGAGAACGGGAAGGAAGAGCGAGAGCTCCGGTGTCGGGTTCGCATTGTCTTTCACAGGATCCATTGTGTGCCCGAGGGCAAGCTACTTAATTTAGACCTTTCGGCGCCAAAAATACAGCTGTGAGCCCGAAAATAAGGGCTATAATCGTGAGAACTCAGCCGCCTTAAACACTTATGGAACGTCGCAGATTCCTTGAATTACCTCTTCTTACCCTCCCGGCGATTGCGGCCGGTCGCGTGTTTGGGCAGAAACTCAAGACGTCGTCGAGTCATCGCGGTTCGCCGGTGATCGTCTCGACGTGGGATTCCGGAAAGACGGCCAATAATGCCGGATGGCCGGTCTTGGACAAGGGCGGCCGTGCGCTCGATGCCGTCGAGGCCGCCGGGCGAGCGTCCGAGGAGGAGCCGAGCTGTTGCGTCGGTCTGGCGGCATGGCCCGACCGCGACGGTCACGTCACGCTCGATTCATGCATCATGGACGGGAATGGCGATATTGGTGCGGTATCGTTTCTGGAGAGGATCAAACATCCGGTGTCGGTCGCCCGAAAAGTGATGGAGACGACGCCGCACGTGCTGCTGTCGGGTGCGGGTGCTCAACAGTTTGCGGTCGCCAACGGATTTCCGCTGGAGTCGGGGTCTCTGTCCCGGGACGCCGAGAAAGAGTGGAAAAAGTGGCTCGAAAAGTCGAAGTATAAACCCGAGATCAATATCGAGAACAAGCATAGCTTGATCCCGACGCCGTACTTTTTCGACGACGGATCACCCAATCACGACACTATGGGCACGATCGCTCTCGATGGACAGGGCAGCCTGTCGGGAATGGTCACGACGAGCGGGATGGCGTTCAAGATACGCGGGCGTGTCGGTGATTCTCCGATCATCGGTGCAGGTCTTTTTGTCGACAACGAGGTCGGAGCGGCAACCTCGTCTGGCGTCGGCGAAGAAGTGATCCGCATCTGCGGGACGCACACCGTGATCGAACAAATGCGCGCCGGGCGTTCTCCTGAGGCGGCTTGCCGCGAGGCTGTCAGGCGTGTTGTTAGACGAAATCCGGCTAAGGCCCGGGAACTGCAAGTCGGATTTGTCGCGCTATCGCGAAACGGCGGGGTCGGTGCATTTTCTGTTGTCAAAGGATTCACCATCACGGTGACGAACTCGGAATTCCCAGCTGGGAAGGTCTTTGCTGCGAAAAGCTGGTTCGTCGATTAGCGGATCCTGTCGCCCGAGTAAATGTGGAAATGCAGGTGCTTTGAGTCCTGGTAATCGCCAACGTTTGTGAGCACGCGAGCGGCGCCGTTCTCGGCCGTCACACGGCCCGCGACGTTTTTGATGACGTCGAATAACTCAAGCAATACCTCACGGTCCGCGTCCGCGAGCGTGAGCAGGGATGAGATGTGTCGTTTCGGGATGACGACGATGTGCGTTTCCCAGAATGGCCGAGTGTGGCGGAGAGCGAGGATGGCGGCAGTCTCGGCGATCCGAGTAACCTCGGTGTTACCGCTCAGAACCTCATCGCAGTAAAAGTCCTCCGACATCAAACTTTTCGCGCGACGACGACGATCGAGACGCCGAGCGGAAAATTGAAGCGCTTGAGCCATAGGCTCTCGGCACCAAAAAGCTTGCCAAAAATGCCATTGAGGCCGGAGATCGTAATGTTGTTTTCCGATTCGGGCTTGATGCCGGTGAGCTTCATTATCGTGCGGCCCGCGAGGATCGGTGCAAAGAACGTCCAATTGGCATAGGTCGCACGCTGGACGGTGTAGCCTGCGTTTCTAAGACGATCGACGATCTGGGAACGCGTATAGCGGATGCGATGATTTGATATATCGTCCTGCACGCCCCACAGCCACATAAATGCCGGGACAAAGATGAGCGAGTAGCCGCCAGTCTTCGTGACGCGAAACATTTCCCTAAGTCCCGCTATGTCGTCGTCGAGATGCTCGATCACGTCGAGTGCGGTCGTTAGGTCGAATGCTTCATCCTCGAACGGCAACGTCTCAGCGAGCCCCTTCTGGGCCTTCAATCCCTTTTGACGGCAAAATTCCAGCGCGTCATCCGAAACGTCGACGCCCTCCGCCTCGCCGTATTGCGAGAGCATTTCGAGGTTCGCTCCCGTACCGCAGCCGACGTCGAGGATCCGAAGTGCTGAATTTGGAGTCCGGAGCTTTTGAACTATAGCGTCGAGGAATGATTCAAGGATCTTGCGACGCCCGACGAACCACCAATGCGACCCCTCCACCTCGTCCATGATGGCGTAGGTGTGCTGCTCCATTTCCTTGGCTAATGTAGTCGACATCTATACAACTATACCCATCATTCGGCTTGCGCTCGGGCCTTGATCGGCGTCGAGGGCGAGGCTGTAGCTCTCGCGGAGACGCTGGCGGATGCCGTCGTCGTTGACGAAGCATTTCCCATCTTGACCGAGATCAAGGATCATCAGCTGCAATCCCTCGTCGAGATAGTCCTGTATGCCTCGACAGACCATGTAATCGCCGGCCGACTTGTGAGCATTCCACTCTAGCTCGTAGAGAGTCGGGTCAAAAATATCGAGCGGATTCATATCGCGATTTGAAAAGCTCGCAAGAGCCGTCGCAAAGTCGTAGGCGTGCTGTCCCTCGTGGACGAACGTCCCCTCGCAGCCGCGTTGGCCGCCCGTGTCGATCGTCTCCTCCGCGATCGAGATGTAGATCTCGCCAAGCGAATCTTTGAGGCTGAGACGCTCGCGAAGCAGACGAGCATTCGTGCCGATCGAGCTGATGAGACCTGTCCGGCCAGACGCTTGCACCTCCGAGACCGGTCCGACGCGAACGAGCATGTGCGAGGCGAGGATCGTATTCATCACTCGCTTGTGCTGCTCGTTGCCAGTTTCGACGATCTCATTGAAAGCGAGCTCGATCGAATCGCGGTATTTCTTTTTTATCCCTTTCTCGAATTTCACGCGACCTTCCCAAACCCACACCAACTGTTTTGATTATGCCAAATGATCTCGACATCCTCGGCGGCGATGTCACGCCACCAGGTGTCGAATTTGTCCCTCGAGATATAGAACGCGGTCGGTGCAACGAGATGATCGAATACGATATTGTGCTGTTCTCGCCAGCCAAACGTCCCGAGGTGATTTAGGTATTCGTTATAAAAGAGCTTATCGCCAACGCTCTTTGACGCGGCGTTTATCGGTCGGTAGATCAGCTTCGTACCGAGAAATACCCCAAGGGTCGGCAGCTTTGAGAGCTGGTAAAGGACCGGCTGCGAGATCTGCGATGTAAAACTCTCGCGGACGGGATTCACGTACTTTGTGATCCACTCATTATTCTCCGCACCATAGACCCAAGCTGAAATATGTCCACCCCTTTTGACCTTGCCGGCGAGCGACTCGAAAGCACGTTTCGGGTCAGGCGTGTGATGCAGGACGCCAACGCTGAAGGCATAATCGAACGATTTCTTAAGAGGCAGTTTGAAGATGTCGCATTGAACAACGTGCGCGTTTGGCATATCGCGAGTGAGTGCAAAAGCCGACTCGACACCGTCACCGAGGTCGATGCCGACGACGTCCTTTGCACCCCATTCGGCGGCCAGCTTCGTGTGACGGCCTTTGCCGCAGCCACCCTCGAGCACAACCTTGCCCTCGAAAAAGTCAGGCGTGACAGGTTGCAGCCACCCGAGGAATTGCGCGTTGTACTTTGGATCTTCTTGCGTGAAGTTGGTCCACTGCCAGCCAAAATTCTTAGCCGTTTCAGCCTTGTCCTCCTCGACCTTGCCGAGGTCGGCAAACCGCGGAACGCCGCGCACGACCTTGTACTCCCGCGTGCATTTCTGGCACGTAAGAACCGCCTCGATGATCTCCTTGCCGTCGTATTTGCTGGCATACGCGAGCAAGATGTCGCCGCCGCAAGTCGGGCACGCAAGCAGTTCCAAAAGTCTCTCTTTCATGAAGTTTTAGCCACGAATTACACAAATGACACGAATATTTGGCATTCGCGCTATTCGTGTAATCCGTAGCTAGCTGGTCCTCGCCTTAAATTCCTCGTACTCGGCAATCGGAAACGGCTGGCGCCAGTTGAAGTCGAACTCGTCCGTATCGCGATCGGCATAAAGCTGGCCAAAGGTTTCTGCAAAGGATGCTACGGCCACACCTACCGTCCCTGCGTGTGTAAAGACAAGCTCTTTCTCTGCTGTGTCCCGCTCGTCGGTCGGATACTGGTAGATCTCAAGCGTTAGCTTCTCGCCGTTTCGCAAAAACCTAAAATCAAATTCCTCAGGGTCGCGGTTCCAATGCAAGATGTACTCATTCTCGCTCGTACCCGGATCGGCAAGCGACGTCAATATTCGCATCAACTCGGGCAAGGCACCGGCATGCGGTGCATGCGCGGTCGTCGTGTGAAATTCAGACGTCGAATCGCGAAAACCGATCGACATCCATCCGCACTGCGGGCTGTTAAAACTGACGTCTAGTTTCCCGGGCATCTCTAGTGAATAGTGAATAGGGAACGGTGAATAGTCAACCGGATGGTTCGAGCGGCGTAGATCGGGCGCACTGGTTTACTATTTACCTTTCCATATTTACTATTCACTTGTGAAGCAGTACCACGACCTTCTAAGGCACGTTCTTGATAATGGTGTGACGCATGCGGATCGGACCGGCGTTGGGACGATATCGGCGTTCGGGTATCAGACGCGGTTTGACCTGCGTGAAGGTTTTCCGATCGTTACGACCAAGAAAGTACCGTTTCGTTGGGTTGCCGAGGAGTTGTTCTGGTTCCTGAGCGGCTCGACCGATGAGGCCGATCTGCGGGCCCGAGGCGTCGACATTTGGCAAGAATGGGCAACCGCCGAGCAGACGGCGACGTTTGGTCGTAAAGTGGGCGATCTAGGTCCGGTATACGGGTATCTCTGGCGATCGTTTGGCGGCGATTATCCGGCAACGAACGGCGTCGATCAGATCGCACGGTTGATCAACGAGATCCAGACAAATCCGGGTTCACGCCGTTTGATCGTGTCGGGCTGGGACCCGCGTGTGTGCGATGAGGTGGCTTTGCCGCCGTGTCACACTCTATTCCAGTTTAAGGTCGATGGCGGCAAGACGCTGCACTGCCAGCTTTATCAGCGCTCGGCGGATGCCTTTCTCGGCGTTCCTTTTAACATCTCAAGCTACGCACTCATGACGAGCCTCGTCGCGTATGTGTGCGGCCTCGAGGTCGGCGAATTCATCCACACCTTCGGCGATCTGCACATCTACTCAAATCATCTCGAACAGGTCAACGAGCTTCTCTCACGCGATCCGATGCCGCTGCCGAAGCTGGAAGTTTTGAATGCAGATGGCCTGAAAGGCCTCGACGGACTTCTCGCTTTCAAATTTGAGAATTTGAAATTGGACAATTACCAGTCTTGGGGCAAGATCGCGGCGCCTGTAGCGGTTTAGCTATTTAACCTTCAAAGTAGTCTTCGCGAGATAGTCCTTAAAATTGCCGTTGTGGTACAGCAAATCGCGGGTTCCCCACGTGATGATGTAGATGCTGTAGGTGCCGGCAGGCAGGCGAAAGTTGCCGCCGACCGTCGCGTATTTGCGATTGTCCTCGCCGATATTCTGCTGGTATTCGTTGATAAATTTGACATCCTTGCCGTCGGCTCCCTGCTTGTGGATGACGATGCCGATAAAATCGACGCCGACCGGTTTTGGATTCACAAAGAGCACGTCAAATGGCTCATTTGCGGGCCATTCCGCGGACTCGCCAACACATTTCCAGTTGTCATCGATCTCTTTACAAGCCGAGACCGTGCCATGAGCGTCGGCCTTTGGCGAATCGGTCTTTTGGGCGTTGGCGATCGACGTGAGAGCGAAAAGTAGAAAGAGAATTAGCACCGGACGGACCATCGAAGTTCCTCCAAGATTCTGGAAATATATCGCTGAGGCCGATGTTGGGTCAACGTTTATTTGACATTCGGCGGCTGGGCGCTTTTTGTGCGGACGGTGATGCCGTTGCCGGCGATCAGGAAGAGGCGCCGCGCGTCGAACGACGAGATATTGGTCGGCTGATACGACAGCAGATATCGGTTTTTGCGAAGCTCGTCGCAGATGGCTTTGGCCGCATTCTGGGCATCGCCAAACTCGAATACTTTTCCGCCGGTCTCGTCAGCAAGCCTCTGCATAATGGCCGTCGCCTTTGGCTGGTCGCGTCGGTAAGCGCCGCCGGTGCGGTCGGGCAGCTGCAGCGAATATACCGCGATATCATGCAACTGCAGATCGTTGAGGACCGTGTCGAATGTCGCCCTGCTGCCGCGATCGAGACCGTCGCTAATGATGACTAAGGCAGTCTTTCGCGTACCGGGAATCAGCGGCACGAGTACCTCTTTGATCGAGAGACTTATCGAGTCAAACAGGAACGGATTGCCCTTTTTGCGGAACGTCGCGAGCGACGCCTCCATCTTTTTCGCGTTATCGGTCCACTCCTGGATGATCTCAGGCTTGTCGTCATAGGCGAGCGTAAAGATCTGGTCCCCGTCAAAGATCTCATAAGCGAACTGCATCGCCGCCTCTCTCATAGCTTCGACCGACGTCTGCAAGGTTTGTGAATTGTCGACGAGAATCACGATACGCGAGGGTGACGGGTCAACGGCAAAATTCTTGATCTTTTGTTCGACACCGTTCTCGTAAAGATTCAGATCCTCAACTTTTATCGGATCGGCCTTTTTATCGTCGCGGACGGCGGTGACCGAGATGACCGCACCGTCTGTTGCACTGTCACCTTTTGATGCGTGGCGGGATTGGGCAGGTATGGAATATGCGGCGAGCAGCAGGGCGAGGAGTGGAAGAATTGCTGTTCGTCTGGTGGCTATCACTCTTTTGTGGTCTTGGTATCTTTCGCTGCCGGTTTTGCGTCGTCTTTGGGCTTGGATGCCGCTTCCCCTCCGGCAGTTGATTCCGACGACGAGGTTTTTTCGCTTGGGCCGCTGTTCTTTCCCGCGTAATCGGTCACGTACCAGCCTGCACCTTTGAATTGAAAGCCCGACAGCGACCACTGCTTCTCGAGCTTACCGTGACACTTTTCGCAGGTGATAAGGGGCGCATCCGAGACGCTCTGACGTTTTTCAACGTGAGCACCGCATTGCTGGCATTTGTATTCGTAGATGGGCATAGGGAAAGTAAGAACGTAAAAGGAAAAAGTTAAAAAAGATCATAAAGTTAGCTCGCAGCCACTTTTTCACCCTCTCGCTTTTCTACTTTTTCCTTATCTTCATGCTCGTGCTCCGCTAGAAAACGCTCGGCGTCTATGGCAGCCATACAGCCGGAACCCGCGGCTGTCACGGCCTGACGATATATGGCATCCTGGGCATCACCGCTCGCAAAAACGCCGGGAACGTTGGTCTTCATCGTACGCCCCTCCGTGATCAAATAACCGACCTCGTCCATGTCGAGCACGCCTTTGAAAAGCTGCGTATTCGGCTGATGACCGATCGCGATAAAGACGCCTTGCGTTGGAAATTGGGTCGTGTCGCCAGTCACGCTGCTGTAGATCGTGACACTCTCGACACCCTTCTCTTGGCTGCCATTGATCGCTTTGATCTCTGTATTCCAGAGAATGTCGATCTTCTCGTGGGCGAGCACGCGGTCCTGCATTATCTTCGATGCCCGAAACTCATGCCGGCGGTGAATGATCGTCACTTTAGATGCGAACTTAGTAAGAAATAACGCCTCTTCCATCGCCGTGTCGCCGCCGCCCACGACGACGATCGGCCGGTCGCGGAAAAAGAAACCGTCGCATGTCGCACAAGCCGAAACGCCCGCTCCGCCAAGCCCCTCCGGCACGGGTGCCTCACCCGGAATACCAAGCCATTTGGCCGATGCACCGGTCGCAATGATTAGAGTTTCAGCCTCGATCACGGTCGTGATGTCCACCGCATCCTCGCTCTCCTTTCCGTAGAGCTTGAAGGGACGTTTCGAAAGATCGACGCGGTCGATCCACACATTGATGATCTCCGTGCCGAATCGCAGGGCCTGCTCGCGAAACTCATCCATTAGGATCGGGCCCATGATGCCGGTCTTAAAGCCGGGGTAATTTTCAACGTCGGTCGTAATGGTCAGCTGTCCGCCCGGTTGCGGCCCGTCGATCACCAACGGCTCGAGCTGTGCGCGGCCCGCGTAAATAGCCGCGGTCAACCCCGCAGGGCCCGAGCCCAGAATGACGACGCGGCGGTGGATTCGATTCTCAGTCATATGACGGCAGTCTTTTGATTTTGCCTATGTATATAGTATAACTATCCTCTAATTAGTGCGTCCATCGGTTCGGCCGCTCACCAATGCCGTAAGGTGCAGCATCTAGGGCATTTATTCCCACCTTGATCGAGCAGCCGCGATTGGCAAAAATGGAAATAGCTCGTGTTAGACTGACTCTTAGTTTAGCGATCGTATTTGGAAGATGACCCCGATCCAGCCTCACTTTGAGGAAAAACGATTCGCACTCAGGATGGCCTTGCGCCTCCCTGTCGTTGTCTCCGGTCGCTCAGAGGACGGCGCGACGTGGAGCGAGCCGACCGAGACCGACGATATCTCGACACTTGGAGCTCTCTTTCAACTTAATCAACCAGTCAACGCCGGAGACAGTCTTTACGTACGATCGCATCGGCCGAATGGCGTGCCGGTAGAGGTAAAAGCCCAGGTCGTGCGCGTGCTGCCAGCCAGTTACGGTACATCTCGCATCGGAGTAGCGATCGAGGAGCCCAAGGAAGCCTGGCTAAGGCTCTTTGTCGCCTGGATCGCCGATGACAATGTGGTAGACGGCGTTAACGAGTAAAGTGACTGCCGCCCGGCGACATTAATTAATACCGAGCGACAGACTAACGGTCTGTCGTACTTTTTTATGACATACGAAACCATCCTGGTGGAGAAGCGCGGCCGCGTAGCTATTCTCACGATCAATCGACCCGACAAGCTGAACGCACTGAGCAAGCAGGTCCACGCCGAGGGTGTCGCCGCACTTGATGAATTGAAACACGATGAGGAAGTTCGTGTCGTAGTCATCACAGGATCGGGCGAAAAGTCATTCATCGCGGGCGCCGACATCAGCGAGTTTCAAGGCCAGACGCCCGTCACGCAGCGAAACCTATTCAACGAACGAACATTCTTTAACTCCATCGATACCTTTCCAAAACCGGTGATCGCGATGGTCAACGGCTTTTGCCTCGGCGGCGGAAATGAATTGGCGATGGCCTGCGACATCCGTATCGCGAGCGAGAACGCGCGATTTTCACAACCCGAGATAAATCTCGGAATAATGTGCGGTGGCGGCGGCACACAGCGTCTGCCGCGTCTTGTCGGCGAGGGTCGGGCAATGGAGATGGCTCTCACCGGCGACATGATCGATGCCGCTACGGCCGAACGGTACGGTCTCGTGAATCACGTCTATCCCGCCGATCAACTCGAAGCGGAAACAATGAAGCTCGCCGATAAGATCGCCGAGAAAGCCCCGATCGCGCTTCAGCTCTCAAAAGAGGCCGTCAAGTTCGCGTCCCGCTCCAATCTCGATGAAGGCCTCCGCCGCGAGGTCGATCTTTTTGCGATCTGCTTTTCTACCGAGGATAAACAAGAGGGCGTCGCCGCATTTCTCGAAAAGCGGAAACCAGAGTTTAAAGGAAGATAGACACCCCACGTCGCCTACGCGCTTGAAACTCGCGGGCCCTAACTCTACACTCTTAACTTACTTTGGGGACGTAGCTCAGCTGGGAGAGCGCTGCAATGGCATTGCAGAGGTCAGGGGTTCGATCCCCCTCGTCTCCACCAAATTCTTTCAAGGCGGGCACGAAGGCTCTCACGGCACTTTTTGCGTCGGCTCGCGGCTAACTCGACAATTGTTTTAGACGAACCCGATAATTCTGCGGTCAAGAGGGCTGTTTTGTGTAGATTTTTGCGGTCTTTTGGGCGTAGAATGAGTCACCGATTTCCGAAAACCAGAATATAAAGGAGTCCACCCCCGATGGAAAGGATGTTGATCAAGCACCTGTCCGGCTCTAAGGCCAACCAGGTAGAGGAGTTTGCACTAAAACACCACAATGAGGTGATCTTTGGCCGTGATGCGTCGGCCACCGTCAAGTATGACCCTGATCGCGATGACCTTGTTGGCCGCCAGCACGCAAAGATCGCCCAGGACCCTGCAGATCCGAATAGCTTTCAGCTTACGGACCTGAATAGCACGAACGGCACATTCCTCAACGGCCAGAAGGTCACCGGCAGCGTCAAAGTAAATCCCGGCGATCGAGTAGCCTTTGGACCTGGAGGGCCTGAGTTCACATTCGATGTGGAGCCGCGTCCCGATAATGCGGCGAAAACGACACGCATTGCGGGCACGCCAAGCGCAACGCCGCCAACGACGCGTATCGCAACGACAGGAGCCACCGGAGACGCTTCCGCAAAGCCACCTGGCACCGTCGGTAAGGCTACCGTCGAGCGAATGGTCTCGGCAGCGGTGGAAGACACTAAGCGGTCGCAGGGACGCAAGTTTGGAGTGGTCGGCGGTATCGCCGTCGCTCTCATTCTGTTTCTAGTCGTGGGTGTGCTGGGTGGTGGTTATTGGTACTACACGAAGCGTGAGGCCGCTCTCAAAGACGAACTCGGCGGCAAGACGGCTGACCTCGAGAAAAAGGTGGCTGACGGCAAGGGCGTCTCAGCGACCGAGGTTAACGACAAATATGGTAAGGCGGTCGTTTACATCGAGGTCGCGTGGCGTCTTATCGACACGCAAAAACAGGCTCAGGTTTATCACCAGTTCGTACCGAACAGTAAAGAGGTGCTCTCGAAACTTCTCGGTGTGAATTACGGCAAGGGTCCGATCGATCCGACCGCGGGTGCCGCACTGCCGGTCTACGTTCAGACAGGCAACACTTACGAGCCTCTTCTTACTGACTCTAAGACCGACCTGTCGGTTCCTATCGGTGGCCGTCACACGGGCACGGGCTTTATTGTCACCGCCGACGGATTTGTTCTTACAAATCGCCACGTCGCGGCAACATGGATGACCAGCTATCAATTCCCCGAGTCGACGCCGCGCGGCGTGGTCATCACGTCGATGGGACAGCTTGCAAGCTCGTCCCTGGTTCCGCCGCCGACCGATTGGGTCCCAGCGAATACGAAGCAGGAGGGCAAGCAGCTCCAGGGCCAGCTTAAGGGTGTTGACGATACGCTCGACGTAACTCTCGCCGGTAAGGAGAGCCGAATGGCAGCCGCGCTCAAGCAGGTTTCCGATCGCCATGACGTCGCACTCATCAAGATCGACGTTCCCGGTCAGCTGACAAAGGTCGAGCTTTTTGACAACTACGACACGTTAAAAAAGGGCGAGAATGTCACGATCATGGGTTATCCAGCGGCAAGTCCGCGTGTCTACGGTGTTATCGCGTCTAAGGACGTCTTTAACCAGAATACCCAGCTCAAGGTCATTCCCGATCCGACCGTTACCACGACGAACATCGGCAATATCATCCGCGACAGCGATGAAAAAGACTCGAATAGACGCGTGAGTACGATGGGAGACGTTATCCAGCTCGCTACGGGTTCGACCGGTGCGGGCAATTCGGGAGGGCCGGTCTTCGACGATCAGGGCCGCGTCATCGGCATCTTTTTCGCCGGCGACAAGGCCAACTCGATCACATACGCAGTTCCGATCAGGTACGGCAAGGAGTTCCTGGCGGGCGACTAAGCCTAACGCAAGGTCCGGCCGCGGAGCGATCCGCGGCCTTCGCCATCCCAGCGATGCCACGGCGATTTGATGTAGACAGCCTGATTGGCGAATATCGCGTATCCCGTTTCCTCGGCGAGGGCGGAATGGGCGAGGTCTATCTCGGTGTCCACGAGAAGCTGGGCCGCCCTGCGGCCATCAAGATCCTCGGGGCTGCGGCTCAGGACGATTCGTTCAAGACGCGTTTTTTTAACGAGGCACGTGTCCAGGCCAGCCTTCACCATCCGAACATCGCAACGCTCTACGACTTTCAGCAGCAAGGCGACGAGCTGTTGATCTTTATGGAGTATGTCGACGGCGAGAGTCTCGACGAGATCGTCGCGAGTCGCACGTTCGGTGTCGATGAGGCACTCGGGATCTTTCGCTCGATCTGCGAGGCCGTGGGCTATATGCACTCGAATGGCGTCGTCCACCGCGATATCAAGGCTCAGAACATCAAGCTCACGGCCGGCGGGTCCGTAAAGCTACTGGATTTCGGCATCGCGAAAGAGGAGACGAGCCACGGCCTGACGCAGACCGGCGGCATTATCGGCACGCCGAGTTACCTCTCGCCGGAGCAGCTCAAAGGCGGTAAGGCCGGCCCGCAGACCGACGTGTGGGCGCTCGGGGTTTTGCTCTACGAAATGCTGACCGGCAAGATGCCCTTTGAGGGTGATTCGATCGGCGGCCTCGTGCTCAAGATCACGACCGAGCCCTTTACGCCGCCTGAGAGACATAATCCGTCGGTGCCGCGTGAGGTCTCCAGGATCGTCGATAAGTGCCTTAAGAAGGACGCAAGCTCGCGATACAGAACGGTCGGCGATTTGATAGCGGCTGCTTCCAGCATCCGGGGACGAACGGATCGCGAGGCAGCAAACCCATCCCCGGGGACGACCCGCGACCTTGCACCATCGCGGCCGTTTCCGCTGGCGATCGTCGCTGCGGTCGGCGGGGCGGCAGTGATACTGGTCTTCTTGATCGTTGGAATAGCCTTTTGGGCACTTGGCGGTGATGCCGTCGCGGCAAACGTCACAGCTAATGTCGCTGCAAAGACCTCAAATGCTCCGAAGCCGTCACCGGGCGGCAGTTCGCAGCGGGTGCGCGTCGATGTCGACGAGGGCAAAGCTGAAGTCATGCGCGACGGTGCTGTAGTAGGAATTACGCCACTCGATATGGATGTCCCGGCGGGCGAGAAACCGAAACTTACGCTGCATCGCGACGGCTTCGAGGACAAGAGCGTCCAGCTCGACGAGCTCAACTCCGGGAAAAAAGTATTTACGTTTTCGCTCCGACGAAAGAATTAAAAGTAGTACATGCACGAAACAAGGGAATTTACATTGGACCGTGACGAATTGACCGTCACGGCATCGGTTCAGACCGACGCAGGCTGCGTTCGTGATTCTAACGAGGACAGCGGCCGATACGTCAGTCCCTACGACGCGGAGGTTCTCGCAAGCCGTGGGAGACTCACGATCGTGGCGGACGGCATGGGCGGACATGCGTCGGGCGAGATCGCGTCACAGATCGCTGTCGAGGCGATCAGTGAGATCTATTATTCAGACCGCTCGCTGGAGCCCAGAGAAGCGTTGCGACATGCGGTCGAAGCCGCGAATGCAGAGATCCATACCGCCTCGCTCGTCGACGAAAACTACGAAGGGATGGGCACGACACTCGTTGCACTTGTCATTTTAGGCGACACGGCCTTCTCGGCACACGTTGGCGACAGCCGGCTTTACCGGATGCGACATCGCCGACTCGAGTTGATGACCATTGACCACTCTCAGGTCATGGAGATGGTGCAAAACGGCATCATAACGCTCGAACAAGCACGTAACCATGACGATAAAAACGTCATTCTTCGGGCCATGGGCACACAGCCGGAAGTGGAGGTTGAGGTGTCGGAGGAGTTCAGCGTCGAGCCGGGCGACACATTCCTATTATGTTCGGACGGGCTCAACGATATGCTCGAGGATGCCGAGATCGAGGTGATACTCGCCTCGGAACCGGACGAGTATACCGCCTGCGAAAAGCTCATCGCCGCCGCGAAAGAGAACGGCGGACATGATAACGTTACCGTCGGCGTCATCAGCGTCGGCGGCAGAAGCGTGGATCCACCGAGAGAAGTACGTATTACCAGAGAAGTGGAGGTTTTATAAACACGGGATGATCGGACAAATCATAGGTAACTACAAGATCGAAGAAAAGCTCGGCGAGGGCGGAATGGGTGCCGTCTACAAGGGCGTTGACACCATGCTCGACCGCGAGGTGGCCATAAAGGCCCTGCGGCCCGAGCTTGCCAGCCAGGACTCGATCGTCGAGCGGTTTCGCACCGAGGCTGTGACCCTCGCTAAGCTCAACCACCCCAATATCGCGACGCTGTATTCGCTGTTTCGCCAAGGCGAAGAGCTTTACATGGTGCTCGAATTCGTCCGCGGCGAGACGCTCGACAGCATAATGAAGAGCCGCGGAGCGCTGCCGGCCGAGGAAGCGATCCCCGTGTTTTGCCAGGTGCTAGACGGGATCGACCACGCGCATGAGCTCGGGATCGTCCACCGTGACATCAAGCCGGCCAATATGATGCTTACCGAGAAGGGCACTCTCAAAGTGCTCGATTTCGGCATCGCGCGTCTGCTGGGCAGCGCGCGGATGACGCGTGCGGGTAACATTATCGGGACCCTCGAGTACATGGCCCCTGAGCAGGTCCGCGGACAGGAAACCGATGGCCGTTCCGATATCTATGCGCTCGGGATGATGCTTTACGAGGTGCTTACGGGTCGCCTGCCATTCGAGTCCGAGAACGAGTTCGAGCTGATGAAGATGCAGACCGAGGTCACACCTCCGCCGCCTCGCGAGATCAATCCCGCGATCCCAGAGGAAGTTGAGGAAGCGATCATGCGGGCCATCCGCAAGGATCCGGAGGAGCGTTTCCAGACGGCCGGCGATTTTCGCGAAATGCTGCAGGAGGCCGGTCTCGGCACCGACGCGGTAATACACGGCGCCACAGGGACGTTCCGACGCTCCTCTACGCGTCCGTCCCATCCACCGATCTCAAAGCCCGTTGCTGTCCTAACAGAACCCGCGAATACGGGGGGAATGAAGGAGACGCGGCTCGCCGGTGCAGCAGGAGTCGCAACAGCTCCGCCCGTGATGCAGCCGACCCGTGTCGTCACGTCACCGGCAGCCGCGGCCGCGGCAATTGCAACAGCTCCCGAGTCACCGTCATTCTTCAGCAAGCTCGGCGTCGTCCATTATGCGGCCGCGGGCGGCGTACTTCTTCTGCTGATCGGGGTTGTGATCGCCGTTCCCTTATTTTTGCTTTCAGGCGGGAAGGGGGCGGCAAACACCGACACCAAGAAGGATACGAACAGTCAGAAGCCGGATGTCGTAACGATCCAGCAGCCGCAGCAGCAGCCATTGGCCCCGCCGCCTTCGCAGCCCAGCGAGCAGCAGCCGGTAGCCGCGGGTGCCGGCGAGCTGACCCCGATCGAACCAGCAGGCAAAAACGACCGAACGGAAACGCGTACAGATCGGCCGGCCGCTCCTGCTCAGCGGAATCAACCTGCGCCTCGGACGGTTGCGCAGCAGCCTCCGCCCCAGCAGGCACCGCCACCACAGCCGGCTCAGACCCCAAAGAAGGAATCCAAGCTCAAGAAGGCCCTGAAACTCTTAACAGGTAATTAGAAATGAGGATCGTGGATAAGGGGAATATAGGCAGGCTCATGCTGTGTCTGGCCGTGATGGCCGCCGGCGTGTCGGCGACTGCAGGACAGTATTCGGGATCGCCGGTCAAAAAGGACAAGCTCCTTAACGTGCTCAGATCGCATCAATTGCAGACACGCGAGATCGTGGCTGCGATCAACACGGCAGGTGTCGATTTTCAGGTGACGCCGGACGTTGAACAGGAGCTTGTGAGTGCCGGAGCTCGCCCGCAGGTCATCGCGGCCGCCAAGGCCAACTATCGTGCACCGGCGGTGGCGGTAAAACAGCCTGTGAAGGGCGGCGCCCCAACGAAGGGGCCAAAAAAGACGGGACAACCCTTAACCAAGGATGCCATCGTTACACTTTTGGAGAATGGCGTCGCGGACGCACAGGTCCGTACCAATGTAGAAGCCAGGGGCGTAAGCTTTAAGGCGACAACGGCCGATAAAACTGAGATCAGAAATGCTGGCGGCAGTGTTGCCCTGGTAAATCTGATCGCTCAGAGCTACACCAATCCAAATGAAAACGCCGCGGCCAATAACGACACGCCGACAACGGGCGGCGGCGGTTCCAATCGATATAACGAGCTCATCGATCTCGCGATCCAGCAGTATGACGTTCAGAAAAACTCGGCCGCGGCGATCGAGACCCTAAAACAGGCGATCGGCGTCGATCCCATCCAGCCAAGAGCATATCAGCAGGTTGGCTATGCTTACCTCTATGGGCAAAAGAATTTTGAGCAAGCCGAGATCTTCATGAAGCAGGCCATCGATCACGGCGGCTCAGCTGTTTTCCGTGTCTTCCACGATCACGGCGCGCTGATGACGGACACGTGCCAGGGATCGCTATTTGTCGCTAAGGATACTGTTCGCTTCGAGTCCGACGACAACAAGCACACGTTCGAGACGACTGACGTCCTCATAAAGAAAGTAAAGATGGCCAGCGCCTTCTTCAAAGTCTTTAATATGAGGGCTGGAGCTTTCAAGATAGAACTCAAGACAGGCGAGAACGACAGCAAGAACTACAACTTCGCTCCGCTCACCAACGACGCAAAAGAATCGAAGATGATCATCAAATTGATCGGCAAGGATTCCTGATCATTTTGCCGGCGTGTCCGAGACGGTGAAAAAGTCGCCGGCACCATCGTTGGTGCGGAGGAGTTTCATCACATCCTCAAATGCAAAGGGCGTTGCACCTCGACGTCCGAAGACCGCGACCTGATTCCCGCTCTCGTCGGCCGCGCGATCACGATCTAGTCCCTTTGAAATGGCGACAGCCTCGCCCTTTGTCTTGAATGTCGCGATCAGGACAGGTTGCGGCCTCGGGCTGAAGCCTGCGTAGGTCGGCATCGTCTCGGGATCCGTCAACTGCAGGATCTTGAGGCCGTTCTTACCGTCGGCGACGTAGCCGTAAAGGCTGGCATTCGTCATCGCGACCTTGATCGAATGTGCGTCGTTGATCGAGCCGCCTGCATTGAACATTTGATCCAGCTTTGGCTGCTCGGGCCTCTCGATATCGATGATCGCGATGCCGTCCTCGCCATTCGCGATATATGCGTAGGTGCGTGCGACATAGATGTCGTGAGCATGCGCGAGCGGCACGGCCGAACCGGCGACCTCAGCAACCACGCCGCCCGATTGCAGCTTCCCGATATCGACGGTGTGCATTCCTGCACTATCGACGACGAACGCATACATGAATTGCACGGCGACGGCCTTAGGACCATTGAAGGGCAATTCCTTGGCGATCTTTGGTGACAACGGTGTCGAGAGATCGACGATCACCAATGACTTGTCGGTCGTGACATACGCGTAATTGCCGGCGATCGTGAGGTTGTTGGCACCATTCAAAACTCCATCGGGATTGAATGTCACCGCGCGTTTCAGGAAGTTGTTCCTCGGATCGCCATCAAGCAGCGTTGCGGCGTTGACGAGGATAAGTCCTTCGTATTTGTCGGCGACAAAAAGGTAAGCGTAGATCGGATGGATCGGGCCTTCCTCGTTGATCGCGGGCCGCGGTTTACCGGCCTTGTCGGCCTCAGCATTGAGTCGTACGGCTTCGTCCGGCGGAACTTGTTTGAATGTCCCGTCCTCGTTCTGCACGGTTCGCCAGCGGGCCGGATCGACGGCGAGCGTCGATGGAGCGGCGACCGCCGTCGCGTATTTGGTCGGTACGTAAAACTTCTGCCCAAATGGTGAGACCGGAGCCGTCGTGATTCGCTCGGAGAAACCCTTGTGGTCGATCTGGGCGACGTCATAGACACGAAGACCGCCTTTGCCTGCCGCGACGTAAGCATATTCTCCGCGCACCTGCACCGACAGCGCCTCGGGCCGGCCTTTGTTCTCGTACGACTCCTCGAGCTTACGGCCGTCTTTTACGAAATCGTCGTAATCGTCCTTGTAGGCGAGCTTGTGTAGCGTGCTGCCGTAGACGGCCTGCGGCTCGGTGTGCTCGGTGACGGCGACGGCCTCGAGAGCGTCAGTCGCCGCGACGTAAACGTAGCGGCCCATAAAGTTAACGAAATTCGTCCCCTGCAGCGTCACCTGTGCGAGCCAGGCATTGTTGTCCTTATCCTGCGACACATGACAGCTCGAGCAGCTTTGCGTTTCCTTTGCTCGGACGGTGTGGGGCACGTGTGTGTTGAATGTCTGCCCCGAAAAGCCCTCGGCCGAGACGGTCTGCTGCTGGCTGTAGATCCACTCGCGATTTTGATTGCGCGACGATACAAGAACCGCGGATCGCGATGCAACGGGCGCAACTTTGTGACCGGTGACCGTGCCGTCCTTGCCGAGCATAAAGATGTCGTCTCGAAGCACCTGGAAGTTGTAGGACGTAAAGTTTCTCGAGTCGCCGCCCTCGAAGTGGCGATTCGGCATCTTCTTGTTCGCCTCCATCGACAAGTGACAGCCAAAGCAGCTCGTCACCCACGAGGTATGACATGCGTAGCAGGTCATCGTATCGTCCGTGTGAGCGAGCTTTGTATTCGCAGCCGTCGCATCGCCCCAAGTGCGATTGTCCTTTTGCATCGTCTTGGCGTACGCCGACTTTTCGTTATAGTCAGGGCTGCCGGGCGTGACGGTGTCGATCGTCTGCTTTACCTTCCAACACTGGCCGGCCTCGACAATGGAATTCTGGACGATGTCACCCTTCTTCAGCGCGATCCGGTTGCCGCTCTCGTCGAGGCACTTCTTGTTGTTTGCCGCAGAGTCGGAGGCCATCACCTGCAAGACCGAAAGCTTTTTGCCGTCAGCCGCGCGGAATTGCAGCCGCGTGAGGTCGCGGCCGATCAAGGGTTTATTAGCCGTCTTACGGTTGGTAAGCTCGGTCTTGTTTGTCGGTGCAAGCGCTGCGGGGCCGCTGGTGATCGTGTTGGCCTTTCCTTTTATCGATCCGTGGCAATCGATACAGCCAACCTCGACAGCCGCACGCGGCTCGTTGTAGAGCACACCGGTCCCGTGGCTGTCCTGCTGGAAGTGGCAATCGACGCAGTGCATTCCTTTGGTTAGATGAATGTCCTCTAGATGCACCGCCTTTGACCATTTGTCTGGATCGTCGGGTGAAATGACATTGCCATCGCGGTCCAGCATCTCGCCCTTGCAGTCTTTTTTATAGACATTCTTAAAGATCCAGCCGTGTCCGTGGGAGTCGGCAAACTGCACCCGCTGGAGCTGCTTATTAAAGTCCGCGGTTCCTGTCTTTTGCAGAAAAGCATTCTCGGACCACAGGCCGCGCAGGGATGAGCCCTCAGGATTCCGATCTAGCTTTTTGGCCTCGTCCTCTTGGGATGGGTTTATCTGACGATCCTGCGGATACATCATCTTGCCGTCCGACTCGTTGTCCCACCACGTGCGGCCCAGATAGGTCGCGACCATGTTCGTGCCCGGATGCATATGACAGGTCATGCACTGCTCGGTAGGTATCTGTGACGTGAATTGGTGTTTGATCGGATGGCCCGGTTCGTTTTTTGGAATGTTGGCGTCCGCCGACTGCGAGAAACCGTTATTGCCTGCGGTCGCGTAATGGCCCGACGCGGCCTTGCTGGTGTCATTGGCGTAGATGACGTGACAAGCCGTGCAGCCCGCAGACCGGTAGTCGCCGGGAAAATCATTTGTCCCCAAAAAATTGAGCGTCGGATCCAAAAGCCGTGTCTTTTGCAGCCCGAGATAAACGGGATCGGTGCGGTTATTCGTACCGAGGCCGCGAGGGCTGAGGCCTTTGTCGGGCTTGCCGGGCTCCTCTTCCTTATCGGGATTGCCGACCTCGAGCTGGCGCTTCCCGCCGCGCTCAAAGACGCGAAGTATATTTCCGGGCTGTGAGATCTCCCAACGTGGCAGGGGCTCGAGCGATGAAAGCCATCCTTTAAATGCCTGTTCCTCGCGCGTCGGCTGCGGTTGGTTGATCAGAGCCTGTGCGTTGCCGTCCTCGTCATAGCTCTCGCCAAAATGAGCGTCCTTTATCGGGTAACCGCCGTTGTTATAGAGAGCCGCTCCCCACAGCATCGAACCGTGAGCCATCATGCTACGGCTCGACGCGTGGTTCTGGTCGGAGTGGCACTCCCCGCAAGACGTTTTGACGACCCGAAAGTCCCCTGGATTTACAAAGCGGACAAATTCACGGCTCTCTTTTGCGATCAGCGTGTTGGAACGCTCCGGATTCTTCGACGAGCACTTCCTGTCCCTGCAGCCCCACTCTTTGGGAAACTTTGGCTGGACGTGGGCTTGGGCCTGCGTTGTCGCTGCCGGATTTCCGCCGTGACAGGAGGTACAAGTGAGTCCTTGCGCGTCCTTGCCGGCATCGTCTACCTTTTCAAACGTATCGCCGCTCGCGTTGTAGCGGTGCATCGGCTCGATGTTGTTGTGACATTTAACGCAGCCCTCGACCTGCGGCGCGGCTACGACCGTCGGTAGGGCGGGAGCAGGAGCCGCGTCTGCGGACGGTGTCGGGGTCGGGGTGGGCTGCGTGTCGCCGCGTTTTGCGAAGGTCCGATCTTTCAGGAGGAAGGCGCTCGCGACGAGACACAAAAAGACAAATACCACGCCCAGCTTTATCCGTCCTGTTGTCCTCGCCTTATCCATTTGTCTTAGAAGATCAGCTTCATCTGGCTAAAAAGCGTGTACTGCGGCTTGCTCGGATTTGGAGCTGTCGCGCCGCCGCAGAAAGTTGGCAGCGGGCAATTTTGCGAGGCGTCGGTGTAGACGTCACGAAAACCCTTGCCCGCAAAAAACATATTTCCGCCGAATGTGAACGTTACGTTATTGATCAAGAGGGGCCTGTAAACGACGCCTAGACTCAGGTCATAACCGATCTCGTGGCGGATCTTAGGGTCAAAAAGAATGTATTCGAGCGAATGCGTATCGTGAAATCTCAGGTAGTTCGCGTTAAAGATCGCCTTGACGGTCTGCGTCACCTCGGCGTCGACGCCCGCATTAAAGATCTCGATCCCCGGATTTATGAAATTCGCCTGGCCCTCGGTCTTGCTCGAGCGAAGATTGGGCAAAAGACTGTTGCCCTGCACGAGGCCTACATCCGTCGACAACAGTCGGATGCCGTTGCGATTCCAGTAGGAGAACTGCCCGCCGACAAAATTCGGATCGTCGAGGATCGAGTCGAAGCCGTTAGCCTTGTTGTCAGTCGGGTTCTTGTCGCCCGAGGCAAAAAAGAAAGACGTTCGGAAGCGAAGCCAGTCTTTATCTATCGACGCCTCGACCGCCGCCATGTGAGCGCGGATGTCGACACGCTTGCCTGCGATCGGATTGAGCGTGTCGTGTCCAAACGCGAAGTAGTACGAATGGGAAAGATTGATCTTTCCGATATGTCCATCGCCGTTGAAGCCAACGTAGTAGGCCTTAACGGCATGTCGCCGAGCGCTGCCGATCAGAGCGGGCCGCACGAGGAAGCCGTTGTCGTCGTAGTGCGTATCGGCGCGGTCATCGTTATAGGCCGCGACCGCCTGTATCGTGTAGCCGTGGACGCTGAGGAAGTCCTGTTTGAACAGGTTGGCAATGTAGACGTTCTGCGGCCGCAGTTTCCTCATCGAGTTTAGACCGCTGTTCGTGTCCTTCTCGATCTGCCGAAAATACGCGATGTTGAACTGGTATTTGTTGTTGCCAAAACCCCCAAAGAAACGAGCGCCGAGGTTGTTGTCCGAGTATAGAAACCCACGAAAGTCGGCGGTGAAGGGCTGAATGCCGGCCCGCACGCTTACGAAATCAAAGTTGTCGTTAACGTCAAAAAGCTTGATCTCGCCAAACGCCTCCTCGAGGGAGATATGCGTGTCGGTGCGATTCGTGCCGCGCCGGACGTCGACATTGACGATGCCGTTCTCGCGAGCGTTGAGATAGTTGGGAATGCTGAATGTGGGCGAGAATTTAAATGCCCATGAGCGTGGCCGAAACGTCGTCTGCCCTTTAAAGAATTCGACCGAGAGCTGCACCGTCTCGTTAAAGGAGAAGCTCTCGGGCCGGCCAAAGAAGTTGTTGCTGTTCGGGTCCGCGGAGCTGACGTTATTGCCCGACGGAGTTCGGCGAAGCTCGACGCCCGTTGTGCTCACGCCCGACAGGATCAGGAAATAATCGTTGCCGCTGATCGGAAAGTCACCCTTGAGGACGTTGCGATCATATGGGTTATACCAACGGTTGTTCCGGCGAAACGGGATGTCACGTCCGCGTGCGCCCTTGTCGCCGTAGCGTTCGTACTCGGGGAATTCAAATCGCCAGCGGTCGAGGACCTCGCGACTTTCGGGGCCCGGCTTTTTCTCTCCGGTCGCGACCTCGGACGGCGTTTCCTTTTCCGGTTCGCTGACCACAAAGTCGACCTTCCGGTCGCCGTCGATGATGACATTCTGCAGCGTTGAGCAGTGTTTCTTCGACGCGTCGCAAAGGACATTTGAGAACGTTCCGTAATCGGCGAGTTTCCCCCGATCAAAACGTGCCTCGTAGGGAGCGGCCACCGTTATCGAATATGCGCCGGCAGAGAGTTTGGCCGAGTAGGTTCCGTCGGGTTTTGTCACCCGGGTCGTGAGCGTGCCAGTCGTTTGATTGCTGATCCGTACGGTGACGCCGGCGACGGGTTTACCATCCTTGTCGGTGACCTTGCCTGTGAGCCGTCCTCCTTGCGCGACCGCGTCCACGGAAAGCGCGCTCAGCGATATCAGCACTGCGGATACGAGAGCAAGTTTCCGTAAGATCGAGGCCATCTAAAGTGACTCGTTTCTGACTTGGACGGGAAAACTGATTCTGACGATTTTTACCATAGTTCCGGCATCAGCACAAATTATTGTTCCTTGACTCAACGGCGGTATTGCGTAGTATTCTTGAGCATCATGAAGAATCGCGTGCTGGTCAGTATTGCCCGGTCCCTTATGTCCTTCATGATACTTGTCATCGCGGCCTCGACAGGTGCTTCACAAAGCCTCACGCTCACCGACGTCCAAAACATCATCGCTCAGGCGGTCTCAAAGGCCGTCGCTATGAATCAAAAGGTCACCGTTTCGGTGTCGGATAAAGAGGGCAATCTGCTCGGCACTTTTCAGATGACTGGTGCTCCGGCGATGACGCTTATCCGCAGTGTCGGCCGCGCGGGTCAGGGTCTCGAAAATCTTTCCGTTTCATCGACCGCGGCCGCGCAGTCAAAGGCCGGAACAGCAGGCCTGCTCTCGAGCGGCGGTAACGCGTTCACGACGCGGACGGCGAGTTTCATCATTCAGGAGCATTTTCCGCCGGGTATCGACAACACGCCGGGCGGTCCGCTCTATGGCGTTCAGTTCTCGACGCTGCCGTGTTCCGACGTCGCGATCGCTGGTCAGCCTCTCGGTTTGTCGGGCGACCCTGGGGGACTCCCGCTCTATAAAAATGGTGTCGCGGTCGGCGGGATCGGCGTTGAGAGTAACGGCTTATATACGGTCGACCGCGATCCTGCCGACGACGATCTTTCGCCCGAGGAATCCATCGCGGCATACGGCCAGCGAGGCTTCGAGCCGCCTGACATTATTAAGGCCGACAATATACTCGTAGCAGGCATTCGCCTGCCATACGCGAACCCTGTCGATATGGCAAGCGCAGCCGCAATTGCCTTCGGAAGTCTGCCCGGAACGGTAACGACCGGCCTACGGGCGGCTCCGGTGAGTGATTTTGTGTCAGGTTCCGTAAATGGTGTAAGCGGACAATTCAGCAGCCGGTTTCCGACCATAGCGGGTTCAAACCTTACCGCTGCCGAGGTCACGCAAGCGCTTGGCGTCGGGATCGACACGGCAAATCGCGTTCGTGCCGCAATTCGACAACCGATCGGCAGTAATACACGTGTGACCGTTGCGGTCACCGACGTGGACGGGAAGGTCCTCGGGATTTTCCGTTCGTTTGACGCGCCTGTTTTTGGGTTGGACGTCGCCGTTCAAAAGGCGCGCACATCGGGCTTTTTTGCACGCACTGACGCCGGATCAAAACTGACGACCGCAGGCTTTGGTTCATACGTAACGCGGGCCTCGTCGGACGGCATCGCTCTCAATGGCTCGGTCGCCTTTAGCGATCGGGCGATTGGATTTCTGCACAGGCCTCTCTTCCCGGACGGCATCAACGACACCGCCGCCGGGCCATTCAGCACGCAGCTTGCCGACTGGAGTCCGTTCAACAACGGCCTGCAGCTCGATCTGGTCAAGAACGCCCTGACCTCGCCGCCGATGGTCTGCAGCAGCGCTGCGATCAGGCGTCGGCGAATGATGATGCTCGCGGCGCCGTGTCCATGCACGGCCGTCGCAGAGATGCGAAACGGCGCGCAGATCTTTGCCGGCGGACTGCCGATCTATCGAGGGTCTACATATATCGGAGCGGTCGGCGTAAGCGGAGACGGGATCGAACAGGATGATATTATCGCGGCCTTCGCGTCCGGAAACTTTGCGCCGGCGACCGGGATCAGGTCGGACAACACTTTTGTTCGTACCGTGCGTCTCCCCTTTCTCAAATTCCCCGCAAGGCCTTTTCTCGACAGCCTGACGGGCGTTTCGAATCCGAAATAATGCAAAGGCTGAGCTTGGTTCTCGTACTTCTCCTGGCCGCCCTCGTCGGGGGCGAAACAGCAGCCGCGCAAGGCTCAAAGGGCTCACTCGAGGTCTCGGGCCGCGTCAGCGCCGGCGGTCAGCAGTTAAAGCTCAAGCGAAAGCGGTTTTATCTGTTTCGCGGCGGGCTTGACGCAAACAGGGCATTGATCGACCGCATAAAAGCAGCGACGCCGACGACGCGTGACTGCTTTTATTGCAGGCAAAAGGCGAGCGCTGAGTATGTGGCGTGGCTCAAGGCGGGCGATTGCGAATCGCCCTACTGTCGTGAGATCACAACAGATGATGTCGCGAAGGTGCCAGAGTTCATCGCCGCGTACAAAAAGGGGCTGGTGCAGTACAAGAACAAGCAGGATATTGCACGAAAGTGGGTGACGAATAACTTACCCGCGGCCTTGCGAGATGGTTTTTACACCGAAGAGAAGACGTTGCTCAATTCGATCCTCGGCGGAGTAAAACCTGTGCAATCGTCGATGACCGACAGCGTTTCGGTCGTGTCGATCTTTATCGACATCCCACTCAACATCGACAAGGCGGCCGCGAAGCAGACCGAGCCTTTTGTCGTTTCTAATTTACTGCCGATCGAGATCGGCGACAAAAGCTATGTTTGGGCATGTGAGGTCGAGATCGGCTCTGCAAAAAAGATCAAGGCGCCGTCGCTGCCGATCGTCGATAGCTCAAAGCTCGTCAAAAAGTGTGAAGTTGTGGTCCGCAATTTGCCAAAGTGTACGAACGGGAGCTGCGGCCAATGACGCATAATATCGCACGGCTCGGGCTGGTCGTCGCGGTCGTCGCGGCTTTCTGTGTCGCGTACATTCCCCGCTCGACCGCCCAGAATCGCGACCGTTTTTCACACTCGACGCCGGGCCATCAAAAAAAGTCTTGTAATTCTTGCCACTCAAATCCCACGCCAAATTGGGTGAGCGCTCGCGGCTTCCCTGATGTCGCGCAGTTTCCCGGGCACATTGCGTGTGCGGCGTGCCATCGGGCCGATTTCTTTCGCGGCAACAAGCCGGCCTTCTGCTTGGGCTGTCACACGGACGTTGGTCCGGGCCGCGGGCCGCTCTTCGCGTTTCCGGTGAAGACGCGCTCGCACGAATTTACGACCAAATTCCCGCACAGCGTTCATCAGGACATAATCGCCGCGAATCAACGGCGTGACGGTATCGCCGTGGCTCACTTTGTTTTCGCGAGCTACACGCGTGCTGACGATCCGCCGCCGCAATTCAACAATTGCGCTATCTGTCACGGCGATCGCGACAAGATGCCAAAGGTCGAGCTGCCGCCGCTCAAGGACGCAGCAAAGCCTCTCACCGACGACGGGGGCGAGACGCTCAAGACTGCCGCAACATTTTTCAAGGACATGCCGCACGGGCACCAGACTTGCTTTACGTGCCACTTTACCGGCATCAGGCCAGCGGGCACCGACTGCGCGGGTTGTCACACGCTTACAAAGCCGTATCAGGACAGCGATATCCTCCGCCGCTATTCGATAAAATTTGACCATCAGCAAAAGGATCATGCGATCCGCGACTGCATGACGTGCCATGTACGGATCTCGCAAAACACCGATGTCGCGGCAATGAAAGACCCAGACGTGCCATTCCTCGCATGCGTCTCGTGTCATGACAAGAACCTGACGGACGAGACCGCGGCGCGTGCCGATTCGCTCGCGAAAAAGCAGGCCGCGTTCCAGTGCAGCTACTGTCACTCGACAGCGGTCGGGCGCTTTCCGATTCCAGCAAGCCATCAGAATCGCTAGATGAGGAAGGGCATAAAAACTTCTGTGAGGCTCGTGCTCGTCGTGTCGGCGTTGACGATCTTTGCCGTCAGCTGTCTGAAACAGCAGGAACGCGTCAGTCCGACTATAACGTCGGCCGAGACGCCTGATGCAGTGCCGCAGCGAGTATCGGACAAGACCTTTAAGGCTTTTTCGCACACGGTCAAGGAGCATCAGCAGTTTGACTGCACCTCGTGTCATCACCGCGAAGGCAAGTCGCTCAAGATCGAGCTTCCCGGCCATGAATCCTGCATCGGATGTCACCTCAATCAATTTACCGACGTCGAAGCTCAGACGATGTGCACGATCTGTCACGAGAATATCTCGGGTGATCCGCATGCGATCAAGAGCTTCCCGGCAAAATTCGTCGAGGGTTTTAATATGAAGTTCGACCATGCGGCCCACGAACGCGGGAATGCGCGGCCTGCACAGGGCTGTGTCGCGTGCCACGATCTCGCGGGGCCGGGCCGATCTATTCCGGCTGGTTTCCAGGCGCACAACGATTGCTTCGGATGCCACACGTCCGAGAGCAAGATCGGTCAGTGCAGCGTTTGCCACACGATCGCTCCATACAGCCGCACGCCGCAGTCGAGATATGTCTTCAAGGCGGTCTTTACACACGCCGCGCATTCCGGCGTAAATTGCGACGATTGTCATAACGTTCGGCAGGGCGGTCAGGGACGACAAGTGACGAACATCGTCGCAGAGGAGCACAACGTGCCGCCCGGGAACAACTGCGTTCAGTGTCACAACGGCTCGCGTGCCTTTGCCGGCGACGACATTATCAACATGACCACGTGCACGCGATGTCACAAGGGGAGCGGCTTTAATTTGCTGCCCGGCAGCCCTCAATAGAGCGTCTTCGCAGACCAACCTTCGGTCAAAATACGCATCTCACCAAAACATTGACATTTCCCACGTCAATAGGTCCTAATAGTCTGCAAATACGAATATGAAAGTAGCGGCAAAGTTGGTAGTGGTCTCGGCCTTTGCACTCGCGGTTTTGGGCCTCCTTCTCAGTGGAAATCGCGTTGCGGATGCGCTTGCACGCGCTCAACCGACGCCGACGCCCTCGGCGGCCAATACAGTTCCGGCGAATACTGCGCCCGCAAATGCGGCACCGTCAACGCCCGCGGCGGGCGGCAAAGAGATCCCAAAGACATTTACGCTTGCCGCCGACAGCCAGGACGAGCATGGCGAGGTCGCCTTTAATCACGACAACCACGCCTTTAAGAATTACAGCCCGGACGGCAAATCCGTGATGGGCTGTGTCGAATGCCATCACACCGACCAGCCGAAGTCCGCGCTCAAGTCGCCTCTGGTGACATCGGAGCGGGACGTGCCGCTCACACTTGCGGTCTTTCAAAAGACCGAGCAGAAGGTCAGCAATTGCCGCGCATGCCACTTTCAGGAGGGCAATGTGCCGGACGGCAAGGAGATGCCACAGGCTACCTACACAACCGGCTCGACGTCAACGACCAAGGAGCTCAACAACGAGCTTGC
>DASYKW010000067.1:0-3093 GCA_035995005.1 Pyrinomonadaceae bacterium | reverse complement strand
GACCTCTCCCGGTTTAGGCTCAGGGAGACCGTCACCGGCAAGCTTTCCAACCACGACGGTGATGTTGTCCTCGCCGCCGTTTTCATTTGCCTTTTTTACGAGGGCGGCAACGGCTGCGGGGAGATTGTCAAAATTGTCGCTAACGATACGCTGCATATCAGGCGCCCCGATCTTGTTCGAGAGACCGTCGCTGCAGAGTAAAAAGACATCATTGTTGCAGGGCGTTATCCGTGCCGAAACTGGGTAGATCTCATTCTGCGCGCCGAGGGCCTGCAGGATGACATTCTTTAGAGTGTGCGTCTCGGCTTCTTCAACCGATATCTGTTGGGCATCGATCAGCTGCTGAACGAGCGATTGGTCCTTTGTGACCTGATAGATCTGTCCGCTCCGGACGAGGTATGCACGACTGTCGCCGACCTGGATGATATCCGCGGCCTCAGGTGTCACGCCAATGCCTGTAAATGTCGCTCCCATTCCCTGGAATTGCGGGTCCGAACGCCCCTGCTCGTGGATCACATGGTTTGCGAAGACGGTGGCGTCGTAAAGGCGGCTAATAAGACGGTGCGCCTCGTCTTCGCCATCTGCAGCGTCGGCGTTGAGGAGTTTGTCGGAGACCGTTTCTACCGCAAGAGTCGAGGCGACCTCGCCGGCCAAAGCCCCGCCCATCCCGTCCGAGACCGCTAACACCAGGCCATTCTCATCAATTTCAAAGGTCTGCGTTTCAACAACGAATTCGCCGTCCTCCTGAGAACTTGTCCAGGCTTTTTCACGCGAGATATTGAGAACGAGATAATTATCCTCGTTGCCCTTACGTACGCGGCCGATGTGCGATGTCGCGTGGATCTCAACTGTGAACATAGATAGCGAAAGTTAGTGTTAAAAAGTTACCACGAAATGAGCTAACTTTCACTTACGAAAGAGCCTGGTCAAGATCGGCAAGTATATCCTCGACATCCTCTATCCCGACGGAGATGCGGACGAGTCCATCCGTTATGCCGAGAGCGGCCCGAGCGTTCTCGGGAACCGACGCGTGAGTCATGGTCGCCGGGTGCGAAATGAGCGTCTCAACGCCGCCGAGACTCTCGCCGAGCGTGCACAGTTTTACGTTGTCGAGGACTTTTGCGGCGTTAGCTAGCGAGCCTGTCTCGAATGACACCATTCCGCCGAATCCCGTCTGTTGACGCTTTGCCAGCTCGTGCTGCGGATGCGACGTTAGACCGGGATAATAGACCTTCTCGACGCCGGGATGCTCCTGGAGGAAAGCCGCAACCTGACGGCCGTTCTTGTCATGGGCCTCCATTCTGACCGCTAGCGTCTTTGTGCCGCGGAGCACCAGGAATGAGTCCATCGGCGACAGGATCGCGCCGATGCTGTTTTGCACGAAGCCGATCCACTCGGCGTCCTTCGCGTCATTGAGAGCAACAAAACCGCCGACGCTGTCCGAGTGGCCGTTGAGGTATTTCGTGGTCGAGTGGACGACGACGTCGACGCCGTGCTCGATAGGCCGCTGAAAGTACGGCGACATAAAGGTGTTGTCGCAGATGACCTTTGCTCCGCGGGTGTGGGCGAGTTCTGAGACCGCGGCGAGATCGGTAACGGTCATTACAGGATTCGTCGGGGTCTCGACAAAGACCAGCTTTGTATTCGGCCTAAAAAACTGCTCGAGCGACGGAATGTCGCTGGTGTCGGCCACGTCGAACTGGACTCCATAGTCCTTCAGTATTCGGTCGAAGAGCCTGAATGTGCCGCCGTACGTGTTATTGCCGAGAATGACGTGGTCGCCGCCCTTGACGAGCTTGAGCGAGGCGTCGATCGCCGACATTCCTGAGGCGAACGCGAAGCCGAATTTCGCACCTTCGAGCGCGGCGATGTTGGTCTCAAGAGCCGAGCGCGTCGGGTTTTGCGTGCGGGCGTATTCCCAGCCCTTGTTCTTGCCGAGAGCTTCTTGCGCGTACGTCGACGTCTGATATATCGGTACGCTGACGGCGCCGGTCGTCGGGTCCGGCTCGTTACCGGCGTGGATGGCCGTTGTCGAAAATCCCATAGAACTAGATTCTACAACTGCCAGGCCGCGTCCGACCACCGACGTCTAAAAGAAGTGCGGCTCCTTCCGCCTGCGACCGCAGTTACCTCTTCGCCTTCGAAAACCGGCGGTAGGCGGCCTCGTCGGCCCGGGCGAGGTCAAATTTTTTCATGGAACGGTAGGCCGCGGCGCGGTTCTTGTAAAAATCGGGGTTCTCCGCGTTGATCTTTATCGCTTCTGCCCAATCGGCGAGGGCCTCGTCAAACTTTCCCTTGGCGGCTAGTCCATTGGCCCGAGTGTCCAATGCGTTGGCATTCTTGGGATCGATCTCCAGCGCTTTGGCAACATACTTGAGATTGTTGTCGTCGTCGCCCTTTAGATGATAGGCCCATGCAAGTCCGTTCCATGCACTGTCACTTTTGGGGTCGAGCTCGGCCGCCTTTTGATGATCCCGTATGGCTTTGTCAAACATTTTGAGCTCGCTATAAATGTGCCCGCGCGCCGTCCAACCCGCGGCATCCTTGGGGGCGAGTTTGATCTCCTTATTGTACTGGGCGAGTGCCGCGCGTTTTTTGCCGAGCCTCTCGTACGATACGCCGGTATTGTGCCATGCGTGCTTATTCGTCGGAGCCAGTCTCTTGACGACGGCGTAGTCCTTGATCGCCAGCCTTTCGTTATGATCGTCGCTATACATCCAGCCGCGGTAAAGGAACACGTCGGCCTCCTTACTCCCACGTTTTATTGCCATGCTCAAGTCACTGAAAGCTCCCTTGCGGTCCTTGGTGTACCACTTGAGCATTCCGCGTCGGGCCCATGCGTTCGGGTCACGCGGATCGAGAGCGAGACCCTTGTCATAATCGGCGAGCGCCGCGGAGTCCTGCTCCCGAACAAATGAGATGTTTCCGCGCAGAATGTACGCACTGGCATACCGCGGGTTGACATCGATCACCTGGTTGACCGCCTTTAAGGATTCCTCGTACTTTTCCGCCGCATACAGGTCGTACGCCTGCTTGTAGTAACCGTCAGCCGTAGCCTGTGCCGAGGTCCTCAGACAACCAAGCACGCAAAGA
>DASYKW010000066.1:0-29814 GCA_035995005.1 Pyrinomonadaceae bacterium | reverse complement strand
CGCGCCTGCTCCGGCAGCTACACCTGCTCCGGCTCCGACTAAAGCACCGCCCGCACCGACCCCAACCCCTGCGGCTCCGGCAGGCCCGCGCGGTTCGATCACCGACTTCTCGATATCGACAGTCAAAAAGGGCGTCGTTTGGACCGGCAGTACCACCGGTCAGATTTACAACACTATGGACGGCGGCAAGACGTGGAACAACGTCACGAACTTTACCGACCTTCCTCAGAATCCGAATTTTGTGACCGTCGAGGCCGGGCACAGCGACGTGAACACTGCATACGCGATCGCCAATGCGGGCTTTGGTCGTGGAGGAGCCGCGTCGGGAACGGAGCAGAATTATATCTATCGCACGCACGACGGCGGTAAGACATGGACTCGGATCGTCAACGGCCTTCCGCTCGACGAGCGCACCGGCAGCCGGCTGAATGTGATCCGCGAGGACCCGAAGCAAAAGGGGCTGCTGTTTGCGGGGAGCGAGACGACGATGTACGTATCGTTCGACGACGGAGATCATTGGCAGCCGCTGCGTCTTAATCTGCCGAGCACATCGATCCGCGACATGGTCTTTCACACCGACGACGGCATGAACGATCTCGTGATCTGCACGTATGGACGCGGATTTTGGGTGCTAGACGACATGAGTCCCCTCCGTGAGGTTGCAGCCAAGGCTCAGGCCATCGCATCGGCCCCGGCTTACTTGTTCAAGCCGGGCGATGCGATCCGCTCGCGCGAGAATGGCAACTGGGATCAGCCGATGAACCCCGAACTGCCTCATTCGCAAAACCCACCTTTCGGGGCGATCATTTATTATCACCTGAGCAAAAAACCCGGCGAGATCAAGATGCAGATCTTCGACGCGGCCGGAAAGCTAATTCGGACGATCACAAGCGTCATTCCGCCAAAAGTAACCGGGGCACCGTATCCGGACTACTGGCTTAAGTCGCCCGAGTCGCGTGCGTTAACGACCGATATCGGGACTAACCGGACGAATTGGAACCTGCGCTACGACGATCCGCCCGGATACAATCCGGACATCAACAATCAGATGAATGCCGCCCCTGACCAGGTCACGCCGGGGCCGCACGGGCCGCTGGTGCTGCCGGGCACGTATACGATCAAACTGACCGTTGACGGCGCGACATACACGCAATCTGTCCTCGTTCGCAACGATCCACGCATAGGCGAGAGTACGAAGATGATGGCCGACCTCCGCGGCCAGAATAAACTCGCGATGGCGGCGTGGCAGGGTATGAAGGACAGCTACGACGCCAACGAGGAAGTTGCCGCCGTGCGTGACCAGCTGTCGACGATCATGAAGGGCACGCTGCCTCCCGACGTTGCATCTGCCGCCAAGGACCTCGACACAAAGCTCGCCACTATCGGCGGCATCCGACGCGGGGGCGGATTTGGTGGCGGGTTTGGAGCTCCTGCGCGGGTTCCTGGTAGCATTCTCACGTTCTTTGCCGAGAGCGGAACATTTTATACTGTCCTTGGGCCGCTCTCGCAGAACGGCATCGACATGGCACCGACCGGTGCCATGATCCATACATGGGAATCCGGTTGCAGGGAATTTACCTCGACGGCCACTGCCTGGAAGGCGGCCCTAAGCACGGACCTCGTAACATTCAACAGCTTGCTTATCAAGAACAGTTTGACGCCGCTTACCATCCCGGCGACGAATGTCCGGATCCCTGTGGCCTGCTCCTTCAACACGGCAGGAGGAAAGAAATAGAGGGGAACATACCAAATCTTGGGATGCTGATCGTTATGACAACCCTGCCCGCGATCGAGGGAGCGGAAGCGCTAGCCGAGCAGATAGTTGAGGCGAGCCTTGCGGCCTGCGTGCAAATCCTTCCGCGGATGACGTCGGTCTATGTCTGGGAAGGCGAGATGCAGAAAGAGGGCGAATACCTTCTACTGATCAAGACCCTGCCGGAGAAGTGGGAGGAGCTGAGGGATTTCATCGCGGAGCACCACACGTATGATGTCCCGGAGATGGTCGCGATCGACGCAGAGCATGTTTCGGCTAGCTACAAGGCGTGGCTGGCTTTTGCCCTGGAGCAACCAAATACTTGAATCAGCCTATCGCAAACCGACCTTTGGTGATTCTGCTCCCCCACCCTTTCCGTTACCGTTCTCCGACTCTTCCTTATAGGTCTTGACTATGAAATCGACCGCGTCTTTTGGCGAATCGGTGAGATAGATCAGGCCGAGGTCGGCGGCATTCAGCATCTTTTCGTTGAGCATCGTCGAAGTCAGCCACGATAGCAGGCCCCGCCAGTACTGTGCACCGAATAACACGACAGGGAAGTTGCGGATCTTGCGCGTCTGGATCAGCGTGAGCGCCTCAAACAGCTCGTCCATCGTTCCAAAACCGCCCGGAAAAATAATGTAGGCATTCGAGTACTTGATGAACATCGTCTTGCGGACAAAGAAGTATTTGAACGTCAGCGAGTGGTTTTGATAAGGGTTGGGCTGCTGCTCCATCGGGAGCTCGATGTTGCAGCCGATCGACACCGCCCCGGCATCCTGAGCACCGCGATTCGCAGCCTCCATTATGCCGGGCCCGCCGCCAGTGATGATCTCAAAGCCGGCCTTGCCCAGTAGCTTCGCGGTTTGGCGTGCGGCCTTGTACATTGGGTCGCGCTCGCCGGTGCGGGCCGATCCAAAGATCGACACGCCTCGGGTCACCGTCCCTAACGAATCAAATCCGCCCACAAATTCACCCATGATGCGGAAGACACGCCATGAGTCTGACGTTTTGTACTCGTCCTCGAGCTCCGGCGAACGGAGAAGCACCTCGTCGTCCGTGAGATGCCAATAGCCGGGCACGACCTCGCGCTTCTTTGCCTCGGCCACGGTTTTGGGCTCTACGGACTTTTGTTTGCCGTTCGGTTTTGTGTTTGGCGCCGGTTTAGGCGACTTGTTTGCCTTAGTATTTGCCATCGAATCTCAACGAAGAAAGGTCGCTCTTTACACGCCCATGATGTTGTAGCCGCAATCGACGTGGATCGTCTCTCCCGTGATGCCGCTGGACAGATCGCTGACAAGGAAGAGCGCGGTGTTGCCAACCTCCGCCTGCGTGACGTTGCGTTTTAGCGGGGCCTTTTCGCCAACGACCCCGAGAAGGGAACCCATGTTCTTAACGCCGCGTGCCGACAGCGTGTTGATCGGCCCAGCCGAGATCGCGTTGACACGAATGTTGTTCTTACCAAGATCGGCGGCGAGATACCGGACTGAGGCTTCTAAGGCAGCCTTGGCGACACCCATCACGTTATAGCTCGAGACGACTTTCTCGGCTCCGTAATAGCTCATCGTTACAATGCTGCCGCCCTCGGTCATCAAAGGCGATGCCGCGAGAGCTACCTGTGTTAGCGAGAATGAGCTCACCTCCAGAGCGGTGCGGAAGGCATCACGTGTCGTCGTGACGAACTCACCCTCGAGAGCCTCTTTTGGTGCGAACGCGATCGAATGCACGACAAAATCCAGGCGACCATACTTTGCCTTGACCGACTCAAAAGCCGCATCGACGCCCGCCTGATCCGTCACATCACACGGGATCACGAGCGAATCGTTAAGCGTGCCCGCAAGCTCCTCGACGTTCTCTTTGAGCCTATCGCCCTGGTAGGTGAAGGCCATCTTTGCACCATGTTCCGCCGCGGCCTGGGCACACGCCCACGCGATCGAACGCTTGTTCGCGACGCCGAATATTATTCCGATCCTATTCTCGAGCATGTTCATCACTCCGAAACGTAGACTTTCTGCAGCATCTCGAAATCGAGCAGCCTGATGTCGATATCGACCGGCGTGTCCGTAAACCGACGCGTCACGAGGATACCGCGCAATTGCTCCTCTTCGTCGGGCGAGAGCTGCGTAACTATCACCAGCATCAGCCGCAGACGAAGCCGGCTGCGCATTTCGGCGAGATCCTTCTTGGCCTGCGAGATCTTTTTTAGCATCGCCTCTATGCGTTCTTGACGGATGTCTGGGCTCACCAGGAACGCGACCTCGATACACGTGATGAGGTCTTGATCGACGAGAATGCCGTCAAACGGAACGCGGCCGATACTGACGTGGCGCATTAGAGGCAGATTCTCTTCCTGCTGGATCTGTCTGAGAGCGAGGTCCTCTGCGACGATGTAAGCCGAGAGCAGATCCGTCAATCCGTCGCCGCCCACATCGAGTATACGAGCCAGCTCGCGAACCTCGATATTCACGTTCTGACGCTGCAAGTCGGGACTGGCCGCGTCCCAGCTTATGACTTTTCGATCGTCGAGGGCCGCGAGTTTGCGGGTCTTCGCTACGTCAAGTAAGACGGCGATCAACAACAGAAAGATAGAGGCCGCAAAAAGCATGGCGGCAATCGTGTCCTCGCTTTTGACCGAGAGGACGACGCCCGCGATCAGCACAAGCAACAAAAGAACGGCCGCGATCAGCAGCGGATAGTTCGTCTTTCGTGGCTCGACCCGGGCGAGCGCATTGGCCCCGTTTTCGCCCATTGTTTAAACGGCGGACGCGCGTTCGAAAGGAATGTCGTCGAAATGCGTCATTGTCTTGAACGCCTTGAAACGCTCATTGATCTCGGGATAATCCAAAGCGTCGACGCGCTCGGTGCCAAACTTCTCTACGTTGAACGACGCCATCACCGAGCCATAAACGCAGGCCCGCCGCATAACGTCGTCGGTGATCTCATTCTGCGCGGCGAGATAGCCCATGAATCCGCCCGCAAATGTGTCGCCCGCACCGGTCGGATCAAAAACGCTCTCGAGCGGATATGCCGGTACGGCAAAATATCCATCGCGCGTAAACAGCGTCGCGCCGTACTCGCCCCGCTTGATCACGACCGCGCGCGGACCGAGATCCATGATCGCCTTGGCGGCTTTGTGAATATTCGGCTCATCCGTGAGCTGCCGAGCTTCAGCGTCGTTGATAATGATGCAATCGACGACCTTGATAGTGTCGATGACGGCGTCCTTCATCGACGAGATCCAGAAGTTCATCGTATCCATCGCGACAAACTTCGCATCCGGACACTGCTCGCGGACCTGCTTTTGAAGCATCGGCAGGATATTGGCGAGGAATAAGAGTTTTGACCTTTTGGAGTTATCCGACAGCTTTGGATCGAACGTCTCGAAAACGTTGAGCTGCGTGTCTAGCGTGTGGGCTGTATTCATGTCGTAGTCGTAACGGCCCTTCCAAAAAAAGGTCTTGCCGTCCGCGACTACCTCGATATCGTCTGTATTTATCGAATGTCGGCGAAAAACGTCCCACTCCGCGTCGCTAAAATCACCGCCGACCACGCCGACGGCATTCACCTTTGTAAAAAAACTCGCGGACAGAGCAAAATGCGTTGCGGCACCACCAAGCACCTTTTCTCTGGTTCCAAAAGGGGTTTCAAGCCCGTCAAAAGCTACAGAACCTACGACTGTTAAGGACATTTAATAGAAGAGTCTTTGTCTAGAATAAGAAAACTCCTATTTTACACGCCAGGTCGATTTTTGGCGACCGGCGGCCTTATTGCTACTGCGACTTAGTCTTGAGCGTCGGGGGTGCGGGCGAAGGGGGAGGAGTCCACTTTTCAGTTTTGAGGGCGGTCAGTGTCTTTCTTGCCTCGTCGACGTATTGGCTTTGCGGATATTTCTCGACGATCGCAGAAAGATAGGTGAACGCGTCCTGACGGAGCTTGTCGGGGGCAAACTTTTCCTTTTCGCGTTCGTTCTTGAAATCGACCTTTTGCCGACCCTTGTTATCTGAGAGGTAATAGCTCGACATGCCAGCGATATAGAGAAACTCGTCGATTTTTGAGAATTCCGGATAAGCAGCGTATGTTTCCTCAAAGCGGTAGATCACCTGCTTATAGGCCTTTTTGAGAGGCTTAAAACCCTGCCAAGCGACGTCGAGGTTGTGCTTAGCGTCAGCCTCGAGCAGCGGATCCCGATCGACCGCTGGCGTGACGTTACGCTGGGCAGAGACGATCGAGCCGAAACAGCCAGCCAGAAGAAATACTAGAAATGCGAGCTTTTTCATTACAGATACAGATGAGTGATAACGGCCAAACGTTTTCTGATGATGCGGATTCGACACCCTGGGTCTGACTTCGTCCTGGCTTCTGCAACTATCGATACTTCTCAATGATCGCCTCAAGCTTCTTCGCCGTATCTCCGGGCCAGGCGGATGACGGTGTGAAGATGGCGTTTTTGATGGCGTCGGTGAACTGGTTGGGAGTCTGTTTCTCGGAAACGCGTTTTACCGCGTCCTTTAAGACTAGCTGGGCGTTGCGGACATTCTTACCGAGGGTCTCGATGACCATCTCGGCGGTGACGTCGTCGTGGCCCTCGTACCAGCAGTCGTAGTCCGTCACGAGAGCGAGCGTCGCGTAGGCCATCTCGGCTTCGCGTGCGAGCTTGGCTTCCTGGAGGTTGGTCATGCCGATAACATCCATGCCCCACTGGCGATAGACCTGACTCTCAGCCTTGGTCGAGAAGGCCGGGCCTTCCATACAAATGTATGTGCCGCCGCGGTGTGTCCTAACACCGGCGCCATTGCACGCCGCTTCGAGAATGTCGCCGAGCTCATTGCACACAGGATGCGCAAAGGTCACGTGGCCTACGATGCCGTTGCCGAAGAAAGTCGATTCATGTGCCCGTGCACGCGTGCGGTCAAAGAACTGGTTTGGGATAACGAAATCCGTCGGCGCATACTGCTCCTGCAGACTGCCAACTGCCGAAACTGAAAGGATGTATTCCACGCCGAGGAGCTTCATCGCGTAGATATTCGCCCGGAAGGGAAGTTCACTTGGCGTAAGGCGATGGCCGCGCCCATGTCGAGGCAGGAAGGCGACCGTCACGCCATCGAGTTCGCCAACGATGAACGCATCCGATGGCGGCCCGAACGGCGTCTCGACCGGCACCTCTCGCACATTTTCCAACTCCGGCATCTGGTAGAGACCGCTGCCACCGATAATTCCGATTTTCACTTGTTCCATTATTGCTCCAGTGCGATCGCCGTAATTTTACCGTTTACCTCAGCAAGCCTGCCAAGAGGTATTTCGGTGTCGTGATAGAAATGGCAGATCCAATTCTCCTCAAGAGCTTGAGGCAGCACGCGTTTCTTGAATTCGAGCGTCTCGGTCGGATAAAGGTCGTAGCTCATTATCCATGCGGGCGACAGATGATGTCGTGTCGGCACCATGTCAAAAAAGCCAAAGAGCGTCTCACCACCGCGCGTGAGCCTAATCGTCTGCATCGTCTCGGAGTGTCCGCGGACCTGCTCGACTTTCAAGCCTTCAACCGGCTCGTACTTGTCAGGCATGAGGTCGAGTTGCTGTGAATCGATAAGGGGCTGCCAATTCTCGTCCAGGTAACTCGCGCGGTCTCGCTCGTGCGGCTGTTCCGCGTGTTGGAATTCGGTCTTTGAAACGAGGTAGCGGGCGTTTTTGAACTGCGCCATCGGTGAGAGAACCACCCCGTCCGACGAGGCGTCGTCCACCCCTCGTTCTGGCACAGAAGACGTGCCAGTGTTGCCGGTAGGCCCGCCAACCGCGTAAGGAGGGGAGCTGGTTACAGTATTCCCGCCGGCGTGGTCGAAATGCAGGTGTGTGTTGATGACGATGTCGATGTCATTCGGGCCACAGCCCGCGATCCTGCGCAGCGATTCGGCAAATGGCCGCTCGCGAGTGATGCCGTACATCTCTATCTCGCGCGGCGACCATTTCTCGCCCATGCCGGTCTCGATGATGAGCTTCTCTTTGCCGGTGTCGATAAAGAGGCAATTGCAGTTGAGTGTGACGCGGTTGAAGTCGTCGGCGGGAGTGACGCGTTCCCAAAGAACGCGAGGGACGACACCGAACATCGCCCCTCCGTCAAGTTTGAATTCCGCGTCGGGTATTACCTCGACGCGGTAATCCCCAAGTATCATTTCTTCTTAGCGTCCGGCTTTTTGGCGTCCGGCTTGCCGGGCTTGTCGCCCTCAGGTGCTCCCGGAGGCGGCATGTTTTGCGGCATCTGCGGTCCACGCTGGTTTTGACGCATTTGCTGGATCTGCTCGTCGGTAACCTCGGGGATCGCGAAGTCCTCAGCCACCGAGACGTTGTTCTCCGCAACGATCTTGTCGATCATGGCCTTTTGCTTCTCATCCTCGAGCTTTGTGCGGGCGTAATCCTTAACAGGCTGCTCGCGAGCGGTCGGATTGTCAGGGTCCTTGATGCCAGTCGAGATCAGGATGTGGCGGACGTCATAGGTATCGCCAGACTCCTTATCTTTATCTTTGCCAGCATCTTTGTCGTCTATAAGCGGCTTGGCGTCCTTCTTACCGGACGGGCCGAGCTTACGCTCGAGCTTGATGATGTGATAGCCGAAGTCACTCTGCACAAGCTCTGGGGCGACCTGACCTGCCTCAAGCGCTAACGCAGCGGTCTCAAAGGGGGGCACCATTTGTCCCTTTCGTACGCCCTCATAAAGCCCGCCCTTCTTCTGACCGTCGGTGCCGCCGTTGCTAGGATCCTGCGTAAACTCATTTGCCAGGGCGGCAAAGTCCTCACCCGCCTTTGCACGGTCGAGGATCTGCTGGGCCTGCGCCTTTTTAGTCTCCGGGTCCATTTCCGGATGAGCTTTTACGTAAGCGTCGACCTCTTCGTCCGTTACCTTTAGCTGATCGGCAACCTTGTCAGAGTAGAGACGTGCAAGAAACTGCGCCTGTTGGAGCTTGACCTGCAGGTTTGTCTTCTTTACAAAGTCCGCAGCAAGCTCGCCGCTGGCGGCCTTTGTCTCGTATTCGACCTTGTAGAGACGGGTCTTTGCAAAGATGTCGCGGGCCTGGGTCTTTTCCTCGTCAGTGATCTCGCGATTTGCCATGTCGGGATTCTGAGCTTTCAGGATGCCGACCTTGGCGTTGAGAAAGTCGTTGAATTCATCCTCATGCGACCGCGTCTCGACGGGCTCGCCGAGACCGATCTTTGAGAGAAATCCGCCGCTCGGTGCGGCCTGGGTGTTGTCCCAATAGCCCTTGACCTGGTCCTCGGAGATGAACCCGAACGCGGGCATCGGGCCCTTGTCCTTGTTGATCTCGCGGTCGTAATTTACTGCCTCGACCTCGGCCCTGATGTTTGCAAGCTCCTGCTTATTAGACGGGTCGTCGGCGAGACCGTCGTGTTTTGCCTGGCTGGCGAAGGCAAGAAGCTGCTTGAGACTCTCAAGTTGCTGCTTCTTCATTTCCGGGTCTTCCTTAAGACGCTTGAGGACCATGGGGTTGGTCTTTACAACGTCCGAAAGCAGCAGCTCCATCTCCTCGCGGCTGATCTGGTTGAAGGACATGCTGCCCGAGCCGCTCACCTTCTTTTTCCAAACCACGAGACCGCCACCGATCGCCAGAATGACGACGACTAAGATCAGTCCTTTAGTTAAATTGCTCAATTTATCGCTACCTCTACTTACCTTTATCTGACAAATTTCAAACGGACATCATATCGCACGTCAACGCCCGTTTCCTAATAGGCGGATCGAGATGTGAAGCGATCAATACGCGAATTACGAGGGTTGGGTTTGGACCAATTCGAGCAGAACGCCGTTGGCTGCTGACGGGTGAACGAATGCCACCAAGCAGCCCTCAGCACCCACCCGCGGAGACTCGTCGATGAGCCGCATCCCTTTATCCTTGAGCCGTTGGATCGCCGCCTCGATGTCGTCGACCTCGACCGCGATGTGATGAATACCCGCGCCGCGCTTCTCGAGGAATTTGCTTATCGGCGAGTCGTCGCTCGTCGGTTCAAGTAACTCGATGCGGCCCTCACCTATCGGCAGCATCGCGACGCGCACCTTTTGATCCTCTACCGTCTCGGTATGGACGTGATCGAGGCCCAACGCGTCCTGCCAAAAGGCAAGGGCAGCATCAATGCCATTCGTAGCGATACCTAAGTGGTTTATCTTCATGTAGTTACGAGTTCTTCCACGGCTGTGTAAGGATCGATCTTTTTCTCCGCTATCTCAGCCGCGAGCTGATCCAGACGTTCGCCTGTGCCGTTGCGGCTCATTAGGTCGGTGAGAAGCCTCTCGCGCAACAGCTCGGTCAACCGCCAGCGGGCGATGGCCATGCGCCGGTCATTTGAATGCGGATTCGCCATCTGATAGTCGAGATAGCTTGCGATCGCCACCGAAAGATCCTCGATGCCTTTGCTCTCGGTCGCAACCGTTTTGACGATCGGCGGATCCCACATATCGGGACGGTGAGCGAGGGTCAGGAGCGTTTCCAGCTCCTTCTGCGTCCGCAGTACGCCTTCGCGATCGGCCTTATTGATGACGAAAACATCGCCGATCTCCATTATCCCGGCCTTTATGGCCTGTATGTCGTCGCCCATGCCGGGTACGAGCACGACCACTGAAACGTCAGCCGTCTTTACGATCTCGACCTCGTCCTGCCCGACGCCGACCGTCTCCACAATGACCCTGTCGAATCCAGCGGCATCGAGCACGGCAACAGCGTCAACCGTCGCCCGAGAAAGCCCACCAAGATTCCCACGAGTCGCCATCGAGCGAATGAAGACGTTTTTATCCAGACCGAGTGCCGCCATCCGAATACGATCACCGAGGATCGCTCCGCCAGAAAAAGGACTGGAAGGATCGACGCACACGATCCCGATCCTCTCGCCTGCATCCTTGTAATGCAGAGCCAGCTTGTCCACCAGGGAGGATTTTCCCGCGCCGGGTGAGCCTGTAATTCCGATGACCTTGGTGTTTCCGGTGCGCGGAAAAACGGCCTTCATCAGCTCGGCAGCCGCCGGACCGCCGTTCTCGACCGTCGTGATCGCACGCGCGACAGAGCGAGGATCGCCTGCAAAAATCCTGTCCGCAATGTCGCTCATAGGCTATCAATATAACAAAAAAGCGGGACCAGACGGCCCCGCACGAAACGTATCACGACAGAGTCGTCTACATTGAACCTTCATCTGCGGACGGCCCGTAGATCTGCGGGACCGGAATGTCCTTTAACCGTAAGTACACCGACAACTGTCCGCGATGGTGGGCGAGGTGACCAAAGGTCTGGCGACACATCTCGCCTTTTGTCGTTGTCATGAAGACCTCATCGCCACGGCGAAGCTTCCACTCGTCCTCGAATCGCTCGTCAGGAGCCTCGCTCAAGGACTTGAGACCCACCGCAAGCTTTTTATCAAGCCATGTGAGGAGATCCTCGGTCGTCTTCGGATCGGGCTGCTCATAGCCTTTCGCAAAATCGAGCTCCGGTTCATCGACGATGAACTGGAACCAGCCATACATGTCGGCAACGAGGCCGGCGAGGCGCTTCATCGACATCGATCTTTCATGCGGCTGCCAATCGAATGTCTCGGCCGGGATCCGCTCGAGCATTGCCCGGCCGGACTTGCTCTCATTTTCAAGGTCGCGTGCAAAGGTTTGTCCTATGGTCATCGTTGTTTCCCCCTTTTAATAAACCGTACTACATTGCCCCCTCGTCAGCCGAAGGCCCGTACATTGCCGGCACGGGAATATCGTTGAGCCTGAGGTACACGGACAGCTGGCCGCGATGGTGGATGATGTGATTCATAACGAACGACCGCATCACCGCGACCTTCGGCATCGTGAAATAGACCTGCTCGCCGTTACGCATGGTCCAATCTGTCATGAAGGTCTCGTCAGATGTCTCAGCCAAGATCGCCTTTGCCTTCGCGATGTGATCGTCGAAGAATGCGAGAAGTTCCTCAGTCGACGTCGGTTCGAAAGGCTTGTAATCCATGGCCGAGAAATCCAACACGTCGCTTTTTAGCGTCTCCTTTGTCCAGCCGAACATTTCAGCGATGTGGGAGGCGAGTCGGCCAAAGGTCATGGATTTTTCGTGCGGCTTGTAGTCGAATTTGTCGGCCGGCACGCGTTCTAGAACGGTGCGGGTCACTTTGGCCTCGTTTTCCAGCTCACCCAAAAAAGCAGCTGCAATGCGGCCCGTGCTGGTTGCGGTACTTGTAGTCATTGATCGTTCCTCCGTTGTTTGAAAAAGTTTAGAGATGAATAATAGCGCTCATTGTTGCATAGATGCAACAATGAAACATACAAACTTTCGTGGGCGAATTTACGATCAGTATACGCGCGATCGGTATGCAGCGGTCTAAAACCCCACGGTTCGTTTACACGGATTTCAGAAGGTTCTTGGCGATCACGCTTCGCTGGATCTCGCTGGTGCCCTCGCCGATGGTGCAGAGCTTTGAGTCGCGCCAGTATTTCTCGGCGGGATAATCCTTTGTATAACCATAGCCGCCGTGGATCTGGACCGATTCTTCCGCGACGCGGACCGCAACCTCTGACGCAAAAAGCTTTGCCATGGCGCTCTTTTGCGTCACGGGCTTGCCTGCATCCTTCGTCGCCGCGGCCTGCTGAGTAAGAAGGCGCGCACATTCGATCTGCGTTGCCATGTCGGCAAGTTTGAATTGTATTGCCTGAAATTCCGCGATCGGCTTGCCAAACTGCTGCCTTTCTTTGGCGTATTTCACGGCCGCTTCGTACGCCCCTTGCGCAATGCCGACCGACAGGGCTGCGATCGAAATCCGACCACCGTCGAGCACCTGCATCGCTTGGAGGAAACCCTCCCCCTCGCCGCCAAGACGATTTTCGTCGGGCACATAGCAGTCCTCAAACACGACCGACGCGGTCTCTGATGCACGCATTCCGAGCTTGTTCTCCTTTTTATCGGAGCGGAAGCCCTCCATCGATTTGTCGAAGATAAAGGCCGAAATTCCGCGATTGCCTTTCTCTTTATCCGTGACGGCTACGGCGACGAGCGTGTTGCAAGCGATGGCGTGCGTAATGAAATTCTTTGATCCATTGACCTTCCAGCCGCCATTCGAGCGAACCGCGTTGGTCCGCGTGCCGGATGCGTCGGATCCGGCCTGAGATTCCGTCAGGCCCCAAGCACCGAAGCTTTCACCCGTCGCGAGCGGCGTTAAATACTTCTCCTTTTGCTGCTCGCTGCCGAACATGTAGATGTGATTCGAGCACAGCGAATTGTGAGCTGCGACCGACAGACCGACCGAGCCGTCGACACGAGCGATCTCCTCGATGATCGTCGCATACTCGACGTACCCCATTCCTGCTCCGCCGTATTGTTCAGGGAAAAGCACGCCCATCAGGCCAAGCTCCGCGAGCTTTGGACGCAATTCTTCTGGGAAATGCTGCGACTCGTCCCACTCCATCACATGCGGCCGGATCTCGCTCTCGGCAAATTCGCGGACGCTGTATTTGATCTGTTGTTGCTCCTCGGAAAGTTCGAAATTCATATGGCTATAACTAAGAGTTATGATGCCATAACAAAAAGTTTGGTGACAAGCTTTTGGGTGAAATTGTTTGCAAGGCGGTGACTTATTACAGTAAAGATATGTCGAATACCAATATCCTCACCACCGACGACGAGATCCGCGACCTACTGAAGGCGACGAAAACGATCGCCGTGCTTGGCATCAAGCCCGAGACGCATTCAGGACAGCCGGCGTTTTACGTGCCGAAATACATGGCGGCTGCGGGCTACGAGATCATTCCGCTGCCTGTTTATTACCCCGAGGTGGCCGAGATAATGGGCGAGAAGGTTTATCGCGACCTGCGTGAGGTGCCGGGCGAGATCGATCTCTTGAACATCTTTCGCAAAAGCGAGGACATTCCAAAACACACTGAGGAAATATTGGCGAAAAAGCCTAAGGCCGTGTGGTTTCAGCTTGGGATCAGGAACGACGAGGTCGCCGAGCGGCTGGCTGACGCGGGGATAAAGGTCGTGCAGGACCTTTGCCTGATGGTCGAGCATCGCGCGCTGGTGCGGTAGATTTTGGTTTTGCGGGAGCCTCGAGCTTGGCAAGGTCGTCGGCCTTTAGCACGCGCGCCAGGCCGACCTTAAGATACGGATCGTCGAGGCCGCCGATGCGTGTTCTGCGGAGCTTTACGACCGAGTGGCCGATCGCGTCGAACATCTTCCTGATCTGCTGATTGTGCCCCTCGTAGAGCGTCACCTCATACCATCCGTTCTTGTCGGTCGGCTTTAGGTCGACGATCTGCGCGGGCGCGGTCTTGAATCCATCTTCCAGCACTAAACCGCGACGAAGCTTGTTGATCGCGTTCGAATTTGGCAGGCCTTTTACCTTTACCTCGTATACCTTAGGGATCGACTTGGAACGCGTGAGCTTATTTGTGAACTCGCCGTCGTTGGTGAGAATGATGAGGCCCTCGGTGTTGAAATCGAGCCTGCCGACCGGATGCAGTCGTCCGTGGCCTTTCACGAGATCGGTGACGAGCCTGCGGCCTTCGGGGTCTGCTGCGCTCGAGAGCACGCCTTTTGGTTTATTTAGAAGAATGTAGACGTTCGAGCGAAACTCGAGCAGCTTGTTTATCAGCTTGCCGCCCACCTTGATGTGATCCTTTTCGGGGTCGGCTTTTGTCCCGAGTTCCGTGACGATCGTTCCATTAACTGAAACCTCGCCGTTTAGAATGAGCTGTTCAGCCGCACGACGTGAAGCGATGCCGGCCTGGGAGATCAGTTTCTGTAATCTTTCTTGCACAGAATGATTCTAACAGGATGCACAGGATCGACAGGATAGCTCACTGACCCTGAACATTCTGTCTGTTGTGCTACGTCGTTACAACCCTTGTGTCAGATCCTCGAAGTCCTCGATCGATGGGAGCTCGGACAGATCTTTCAGGCCAAATTGGACGAGAAACTCTTTCGACGTGCCGTATTGTATCGGGCGCCCGACGGCCTCTTTGCGGCCTTTGGCGACGATGAGGCGTTTGTCGAGGAGCGTTTTTATCGACGTCGCAGACTGGACGCCGCGGATCTCGAGGATCTCGGGCACGGTGACAGGCTGCTTGTAAGCAATGACGGCGAGCGTCTCGAGCGAGGCGATCGAGAGCTTTGCCGAGGGACGCGTCTTTAGGAACCGGCGAACTTCCTCATGAAACTCGGTCCGCGTGGCGATCTGCCAGCCTCCGGCGATCTCGCGTAGCTGCAGGCCGCTTTCGCGCGCCTCATATTCGGCTGCGAGCTGCTCGACGGCGGCGCGAATCGCATCACGCTCTTCTTCGAGAACCTCGGCAAGAACTCTCATTGTTATTGGCTCGTCGGCGACAAAAATGAGAGCCTCGACGAGAGCTACGAGCTCAGCTGGTGAGCGCGCAGCCTTCGGCTCGACGGCGATTTCTTCTTCCTGTGAGATCTCTTCTTCGGACATAGGAACTATTCAAACAGGATAGACAGGATAAGCAGGATATCAAGTCACCCACGATCGTATTCAGGCCGTTGATTCGCCTTTTCTCAGAATGATGTCACCAAAAGTAACGCTTTGCAGTAGGCGAATATGCTCGGTCCGCACGATCTCGAGAACGGCGATAAAGGCTGTAACGAGCTCGTGCTTTGAGTGCATCTCTTCAAAGAGCTTCAAGAGGCTCAGTTCGCCCTCATCGAATATTCGCCGCTTGATGCTGCGGATCATGTCAGCAAGCGAGATCTCCTCTCGCTCGATCTCCATCTTGATCTCGTCCTTGTGACGCTCCGCGATCTTTTGAAAGACGGTCAGCAGGTCAAAAACGCTTGCGTCGACCTCGGAATTATCGCCGTCGGTCTCGGCGGTCCCGCGTGTAAAGACGGCCTGCTCGATGGTCGCGCGTTCATGGAGCATGCCGGCAGCAGTCTTGAATTTCTCGTATTCAAGCAGGCGGTCGACCAACTCCTGCCGCGGGTCCTCCATTTCCTCCTCGGTGGCCTGGGTCGGATCGCGAGGCAGCAGCATCCGTGACTTTATCTCGATCAGGGTCGCGGCCATCACCAGAAAGTCGGCGGCAATCGCGATATCGAGCGTCTTCATCAGGCGGATATATTCGAGATATTTCTCGGTGATGCGGGCGATCGGAATGTCGAAGATGTTTGCCTGCTCTTGCCTGATGAGAAACAGAAGCAGATCGAGAGGTCCGGCGAAATCGCCGATCTTGATCGACAGCTCGTCCGAGCCGTCGCGTAGGATCTCGGCCTTTTCCTTATTAAAGTCGAACGTATATTGGTCTTGCGTCTCGCTCAATCGACGTCTCCATCCACGGCAAATCTTTTTAGGTCCTCGAGATCCACGATCTGAAGCATCGACTCATGCGTCGCTGCAAGCACGACCTGCGGGGCCATGCCGTCCTCCATGGCCTGTTTCCAACGCAGTGCGACAAGGCACCATTTGTCGCCGTCTTTGAGGCCGGGAAACTGATACTGCGGCATCGGCGTCGAGAGGTCGTTGCCGACCGATTTTGAATATGCGAGAAACTCATCGGTGGCGACGATACACACGGTATGACTGCCGGGATCTTGTGCACCGGCCCTGCAATAGCCGTCACGCCAGAAACCGGTCATCGGGTCGGTACAACATGACTGCAGCTCGCCGCCTAGGACGTTCTTCGGTGGAGCTGGTTTTGGATAATGGCCGTTGCCGTTTGTTTTGCTCACTTCTTTGTTTTATTTGAGTCTGTAGCCTTTTTCTGATCGTCGAGGCGCATAAATCCGACCTCGTTGCCGGGTTGATTTTGCGTCACGATGGGCTGCTTGCCATTGACGAAACGCGAGTATGTGACGTTGTTTCCGCTGCCATTGAACGCAAACTCCTTCGCGGCGTCGACTGTGATCTGATTGTTGTCGCCATTGACCGTTACCTTTTGACAGGCGCCGTTGATCGTGACCACGCTGGCGTCGGCATTGATGGCGACAAGGTTGTATTTAGTGCAATTGAGCGTTTTTTTCGGCTCTCTGTTGACGGTAAGGATATCTCCGTCGAGCTCCGTATCGACTGCGAGTATATCGCCCGCAGGGATCGGCGTCTGCTCAGGCGTCGGCGTGATCATGGGCGTCGGAGTGCCGGAGAATTTCTCCATTTCCTTTTTGGCCGTGCCGCTCGGTTCGCACGCGCTGAGGATCGTGACAGTGACAACCAAAAATATGATCGAGAGATTTTTCATTCGGCTCGGTAGTTCGTCTTGCTAACGCGCGGGCTTCTGCAACAGATCGAGAGCCTTCTCGATCGGCCGGGCGAGCACGGCCTTACTTCCCACCTCAACGATCGGCCGCTGAATTATCGCGGGATATTTGACCATCGCTGCTATCACCTCGGCATCCGCTGTGTCGGCGGTTATCCCGAGGCCTTTGAAATCAGGCTCCGCTCGCCGCAAGATCTCGAAAGGCCGCATCCCGGTCTTTTTGATCAGCCGTGCGAGCTTTTGCTCAGTAAACGGCTCGATAAAATAATTGACCTTGTCCCAATCGATGCCATTCTCGATAAAAAGCTTCGTGAGATTGCGGCACGTCGTGCAGGTCGGTTTTTCGTAAACAGTGATCTTTGCCATCAGTTGACACCTGTCTTTTTGTAAACGTCGTCGACCGTTGTTCGCGCGATCGTGCGGGCCTTATCGGCACCGGAATTGAGGATCGATCTCAATTCGTCGTCACTATAGCGGTTGACGCGCTCCTGGAATGGCCGCAGAAACTCGACGACGACCTCGGCGAGCTCACGTTTGAAATCGCCATAGCCTTTACCGGCAAAATGTTCGACACACTCGTCCTGCGATTTACCCGTGAGCAGGTGATAGATCGTCAGAAGGTTGGTGATCGCGGGCCGTGAATCGTCAAACGTGATATCCGTACCCGAGTCAGTGACCGCCTTTTTTATCTTTTTCGTGACCGTGTCGCCGTCGTCAAGCAGGAAGATCGAGCCGGCGAGGTTCTCGTCCGATTTGGACATCTTTTTCGCCGGGTCCTGGAGCGACTGGATCTTCGCCCCAACCGGCGGAATAAAGCCGTCGGGAACGACGAAGGTATAGCCGAAATCGCGATTAAATCGTTCAGCAAGGTCTCGCGCCAATTCGAGATGCTGCTTCTGGTCCTTGCCGATCGGAACAAGATCGGTCCGGTACAACAGGATGTCGGCAGCCATCAGCACCGGATAGGTGAATAGGCCGACGCCCGCCCGTTCGCTGTTTCCCTTTCCCTTGTCCTTGAACTGCGTCATCCGCTCGAGCTCGCCCATTCGCGACTGACACGCCAGGATCCAGGTCAGTTCAGCGTGCTCGGCGACGTCGGATTGGATGAAGATCGTCGACTTTTCAGGATCGATCCCGGCGGCGAGATAGATGCGTGCGAGGTCGAGCGTCTTTTGCCGCAAGACCGCCGGATCCTGCGGCAGTGTCAGCGCATGGAGATTTACGATGCAGTAAAACGCCTCATACTCGTCCTGCAGCGCGACCCAATTCTTGAGCGCTCCGAGATAGTTCCCGATATGAAGCTCGCCCGTGGGCTGAGCACCGCTGAAAATGCGTTTCTTCATATCAAGCGGAGAGGACGAATAGGAGAGCGTAGAGAAACGGCGTGATTATCAGCCTGAACACACCGATATAGATCAGGAACATCAGGATAAGAAAACCATACTGCTCCATCACCGCAAGGATCGGTTGCGCTCCAGCCGGCAGGAATGTGGAAAGGATCTTGCTCCCGTCAAGCGGCGGAAACGGCAGCAGGTTGAACACAAATAGCGACATATTCAGCATCATCATATTGCCGACAAAGATCGCTAACGGATTCTTAGTATTTCCAAAGAAATCCAGTATCCCGAACCCTTGCGACATCATTATTTTCGCAGCGATGATGCCGATGATGAGCAGGATCAGATTTGCGAGGACGCCCGCGATCGAGACCATCACATTGCCCCACTTGTAGTTGGTCCACTTGCGGGGATTTACCGGCGTGGGCTTGCCCCAGCCAATAAGCGGTATGCTGCCGAGAGCTCCCCCGACCGAGCCAAGCACGAAGGAGATGATCGGAATGAGCAGTGTTCCTATGGGATCCGTGTGCGCGACCGGATTCAGCGTCACGCGTCCCAGCATATAGGCGGTATCGTCGCCAAACTTGTATGACATCCACGCGTGGCCCGCCTCATGGCACGAGATGGCGAGCAAAAGCACGACCATGTAGATCACAAGGTGGCTGACCAGATTTAGGATGTCGACGTCGCCCATAAGCGTAAAAGGTGCGTGTTTATTGTCTTGCCCGCTAGATTGTGACATTCTTTGGATACAAAATAAAATGTGTCGGTCTGGAGCTATTGGGCCGATTTTCTCCTAATGAAGAAGCACATCGTCAGCATTGCCAGCGAGCACAAAGGCAACGAATTCCTCGAGGAAGCGCAGGAAGCGGGCTGGCACGTCACCCTCGTGACGCGAAAAAGACTGCTCGACAGCCCATGGTCGTGGACAGCGATCAACGAGGTGAGAACGGTCGAGGACGATGCCGGTGTGCTCGATTACACCCGTGCCGTGACGAACCTGGCCGGGACGCGCGTGATCGACCGCGTTGTCGGACTGGACGAATTCGACGTGCTTACCGCCGCGATGACCCGTGAGCATCTCGATATGCCGGGGATGAGCCGGTCGTTCGCGCTGAGGTTTCGCGACAAGCTCGCCATGCGGACGATGGCCGCGAACGCGGGCATCCCTTGTCCAGAATTCGTCTCTGCCCTAAACCCGGACAAGATCAACGCGTTTCTCGACACAGTTCCGGGGCCGTGGGTGGTGAAGCCGCGACACGAAGTGTCGGCCTTCGGCATTCGCAAATGCGAAACCAAGGATGAGGTTTGGGCTGTCCTCAACGATCTCGATGAACGCAACAACTGGCGCGACCATCCGTCGCAGTTCCTGATCGAGCGGTTTATTGAGGGACGTGTGTACCACGTGGATTCTGTCGTGTCGGGCGGCAAGGTCGTCGCCTGTGGCGTGAGTCAATACGGCACGACGCCCTTCAAGGTGTCGCATCAGGGCGGCGTCTTCACCTCCTCGACGATGAGTTACCGGTCAAAGGAGCGCAAAGAGCTTGAGGTCATGAACAAGGCGCTTTTGATGGCCTTTGAGTACGACAAGGGCGTCTCGCACGCGGAGTTTCTGCAGTGCGATGCGGACGGGCAGTTTTATCTGCTCGAGGTCGCCTGCCGCGTCGGCGGGGCCTATATCGCAAACGTTCTCGAGCACGCCTGCGGATTCAATCTCTGGCGCGAATGGGCAAAGCTCGAAACATCGACCCGAGAACGTCCTTATAAAGCCCCGAAACTGCGCCGAGACTATGCCGGGATCACACTCGCCCTCGCGAATACCGACGAGCCCGACACATCGCATTACGACGATGAAGAGATCGTCTACAAGATCAAGAAACCAAAGCATGTCGGGATGATCTTCCGCTCGGCTGAGCGGAGACGCGTTGACGAGCTCATCACCATCTATACCGAACGGATCACGACCGACTTCCTGGCCGTAGCACCGGTCAAGGAACGGTATGACGACTGAGAGCCACACCGGCCCGCCGACCATTCTCGACCACGATCTAAATCAATACTTTTCGGAGTTACTTAAATTCGAGTCGACGGCGGAGCTCGAACGCTCTGCGCTGTGGAAGAAGGTAAAACCCGAGGTCGAGCGAATTTTGAATTCCGTCGTGGTGGAGCGTTTCGCGCGGCCGCCCGAAGGTTGGACCCATGAGACGATCCGTGCCCTCGCTTGGAACCTCGAACGCGGTATTCGTTACGAAGGCATCATCGATACTCTCAAGAACGACGAGAGACTCAAGGACCGCGATATTCTGCTCTTATCGGAGCTTGACCACGGCATGGCACGCAGTGGAAACCGCTTTGTCGCCAAGGACTTAGCTGAGGAGCTAGGCCTCAATTATGCTTTCGCTCCGGTATACATTCCGCTGCAAAAGGGAAGCGGCGTCGAGTCCGACATGGCTGGCGAGAATACAGCCTCCATTCACGGCCTTGCGATGCTCAGTCCCTGGCCGATGACAAATGTCCACGCCGTTCCGCTGCCAAACGGCAAGGACAAAATGTGGGGTAAGGAGAAGCGCCTTGGCTATTTGCGAGCTCTGATCGCTGAAATCGAGCATCCATCGGGGACAATTCGAGCGGTGGCAGTGCATCTCGACGCGCATTGCTCGCGGGCACATCGAGCGTTGCAGATGCGGATCATCCTCGATCATCTTGATACTTTACCGGAAATGCCGACACTCGTCGGCGGCGATTGGAATACGACAGGCTTTAACTCGCAAAGCTCGACGCGAGCGATCCTCGGATATTGGCGACGCGTGATGATGGGTCCAAAGAACGTAGCGCACAATCACTTTCCCCATCCTGACAGATTCTTTGAGCGGCGAATGTTCGGTGAGATCGAGAAACGCGGCTACGACTATAAGAGCCTAAATGGGATCGGGACCGGCACGCTGCACTACGACGTCGAGAGCATCGAGAAGAACACAAATCTACGCGATTGGGTGCCTGAATGGTGTTTTCCATTCATCTTTTGGGCGGCCGGAAGGGTTGGCGGCAAGGTGTCGACGAGGCTGGATTGGTTTGCAGGGAAGGGAATTGAGCTGGGCGCCGGTACTCAGCCGCAGACCGTGCAAAACCTTGTCGACGAGGACGGAAATCCGCTCTCGGACCACGATGCCATCACGGTTGATCTCGGGTCACTAGCCCGCGTGAAGTGCGACTCCCTTACCTGACCAGGTTCTTACTTGTGTGCGGGGTACTGACACGCTCCGCGATTTGTGGTCTACTTTTTCGTATGGAAGTAGCCTTTTGTCAGACGATCAGCTTTAACGCTGACACATTCGAGTACGAGTCGGTCTCGCAGGAGAACGGCAATGCGACGATCATTAAATTCCCGGTCGATGAGAAGCTTTACAGCCCCGGCGATGTTGTCGTAGTCATGTCGGGCGAGGACATCAGTTTTCACGGCATTATCGGCAAGATTGAGGACGGTTACGCCTTTGCATCTGATCCTCGGGGCTCATTGTTGGCGGCAACGACGATCCAATAATCGTTCCCGATCTGCGTCACTCGCTCCTGTGTCAAATGGTGTGTAGTATCCTGTCGCGGCACGATGATACTTGAGGACGATAGATCGAGCGCGGCTAATGCGGGAACGCGGCGGCTGGGGTGGCTTCTCTTTCTATCGCTGTGGCTGGCTTACGGAGTCGCGATCAACTCTAGTAACCTCGAGGCATTCGCCTTGCAGCAGGCGGGGGTAGAAGCATACGTCGAGCGCGGACACCTGTACGTCGAGGGTTCAAGCGTCGAGCGGCTGAAAGTCAGGCCCGGGGGCGACACCTTCAGCTACGGCGACCACATCTATCCGGGCAAGCAGCCCGGGCAGTTCATGGTCGGGGCTCTCGCTTACGCGTCTCTCGTAGCACTCGGCCTTTCCTACCCGGGCAACTACCTTTTGACTGCCGCGCTAGTCACCTTGCTGACTGGCTCTCTTGTCACGGCCGCTGCCGCTGTAGCCGTTTTCCATGCCGTGCGAGTACTTGCCGGCGATGGAGCCGGACTCTTCTGGCCGCTACTCGCTGCGCTTTCTTACGGCTTGGGATCCACGGCGTTCGCCTACTCCGGCATAGCTTGGCACGATTCACTCGCTGCAGGCTTCCTTTCCGTCGCTCTTTGCCTCATCTTCAGTCTTCGGCGCATGCAGGTGAAGTGGCGGTCAGTGGCATCGTTTGCGGCGGGTGCGATGCTAGGTCTGACTCTAACGACGTCGATGCTTCCGGCACCAATGGTTGGGGTTGTAGCCGTTTTCGTTCTAACGATGAAAGACTGGCGGTTGATCGCCTTCTTCGGCACAGGAATCGCGGTGGGACTCGCTTCGTTACTAATCTACGACTTTTTGTGTTTCGGTCATCCCCTACTGCTCCCGAATGTTGCGGGCGGCTACGAGGACATCTGGTTTAATCCCTCGTGGAACAATTTCGTCGACAAGGTATTTTTTTACGCGCGCATGATCACGCTCTATACACCAATCGTCTGGGTTGGACTTTTGGGGCTCGCCCTCTTTCCACGTCGTCTGCGGCATCTTCAAGTGCTGCTTGCGTTTATGCTCGCAGCGCATGCTACGTACGTATTAAACATCGAGGCGACCGGGACGTGTCAGTGGGGCCCACGCTATATGCTGCCGGCCATGCCGCTCGTTTGCATTGGGTTCGCGGGCTTTACGCGGTTGGGCTGGTCATGGATGGGTAGGACGGCCGCCCTTGCCGCCGCGGGGTGCACACTCTCGTCCGGTTTCTTCAACTTCATCGGTGCGGCACACGGGGCGATGCTCTGCGATTTCCCAGGTTGGGCGGTTGGGACTTACCTGGCCGCGACCGTTCGAGGTGAAGGGCGTGTCTACCCGCTCGCAGCGTGGCTCGCTCTCCCCATGTTTGCGTCGGCGGTGTTGCTCGTGCGCGAAGCCGTGATACTCGCACGTGTGCGTACGGTGACTTAAGGCGGGTAGATTCAATACGACTCAACGTTTTCCAGCGAGCAGTTGAAAAAGTGTTCCATACACTTTAGAATCTGATTTTCCGCGGGGTCCGACTACACGGACTTCGAACTGGGGATGTAGCTCAGTTTGGCAGAGCGCTGCGTTCGCAATGCAGAGGTCAGGAGTTCGACCCTCCTCATCTCCACCAGATCGAGAAAGGCGAGCATTATTGCTCGCCTTTTATTTTGGTGACGATGCGGCCGACCGGATAGATCCCGACCTTCTGGTTGAGAAAGAATGGTGACCGTTCATAAAAAAAGTTAAGTCTCGCTCGCGGGCTGCGGGCGAACGCCGGGTCGAGCAGCCGTCGGTCGAATTCCTGCTGCAGCGATGGGTCATCGGCAAGCATCTTTGCGGCAAGTTTCTCAAGTACGTAGCTCTCGCCGTACTCCTTTTCCTCAAAAATGGAGTTAAAGAATCCCCAATAAACGAACGAGTCCGGACCAGCGGGCTCAAGCAAATGTATCGCCACATTGGCGACGTCCTGATCGAGAGGCACGATGACGGATCCGGCCGCATACGTGCGTTTCTCTTTGATCGGCACAGGTTTGCAACTCACGGTGATGCGATTCTCAAATGAACTTGTGGCCCACTTTGGCTCGGTCAGTTTGTAACTGTCGATCTCAAACTCCGCAGCCTTAGCGAGCCGCGTGAACTTGATCCCGTGCAGCTTTAGGACCTCGATCACGTCCTTGTATTGAGGCGGGATGATGTAAGCCAGAGGCGGAGCAACGGACGCAGTGACCTTTCCCTCGTCAAATTTCGGGATCGTGTAGACCTTGGGCTCGGTGCCGTAGACGATCTTCTTGCCGCCGGAGACGAGCGAATCCTCGACCGTGTAACTCAAACCCTTGAACTGCAGCGGAGTTGATCTATCGCTTGTGGTCAGCGAGAGTGGGAATTCGCGTTTCGGGTCGTAAGTCTTGCCGCGTTCGACCGTCTGATTGTCGGCTATCACGTTTGCCGCAAAGAGGCTGTCTTTGCTCCGGCCGACTTCCTCGATCGTATACCTCAGCATGTCGTAAGTTCCCCGAACACGCGACTTATAGGTTTTGTAGACGTGTGTCTCGATCAGAAGGCCCGGTCGATCGCGCAAAGGCGTATAGCCCGTTGCAAATCTGGGCGTCGCAATGAACGTTGCGATCCCGCCCGTGACCTCGCGGCCTGCGAATTCTACGTAATGCGTCAGCAGATTGCCTTCGTTCTCGACCTTAGGAACTACCACGCCGTCAAAATGCTCGTCCATCCATGCCTTGATGGACGGTGAAACTTCCTGAAAGTGCGCGTACTCGTATGTCAGGTTGTACTGAAAGTCCGCTCCGTCCGTCACGTGGCAATCGATAAACAGATCGGGCCGCCATTCATTCCAGAGCTTGAGCCACGCCCGCGTCTCAGGTGCGTCGGCCTTCATGTAGTCGCGGTTTAGATTGAGGTTTGATGCGTTGGCTCTAAAGCCCATTTCGTCCGGCCCGTTCTGGTTGATCCGCATGAACGGATTCGAGTTCTCGTGTCCGTCGACGTTGTAAATGACCTCGAATAGAATGACGACATTCTTGAGAAGATCGGTCCGCGTTTTTGTGATGGCGATGTCGCGAAGAAGCGCCAGCCCAGCGTCCTTCCCATCGATCTCACCCGCATGGATGCCGGCCTGGATGAGCACGACGGCTTTTCCCGACTTCTTGACCCATTTCGACGACATTGTGTTGCCACTCGCGGCGATGAGCAACGGCAAGTCACGCCCCTCGCCGCTCTTCCCATACGTCGTGTAGGTGATCAGCCCGCCGGAAGCGGCCGCGAGTTTTTTACAGTACGCGATCGTCTCATCGTAGGTGCTCGTCTTTGAGTAGTCCGTTTGCTCCGCAACCGTTTGCCACTCTTTAGGAATTTTTCCCATATCGCTCTGACCAAACACGCTGTAAGAGAGGAGAAGAAACCACGAAAGTACACCAAAACGCACAAAAAAGTGTTCGTGAGTTTTCGTGCCCTTTCGTGGTTCCATGTTCTTCTTATTTCGCATCCATCCAGTTGTCGCCGGCTCCGACCTCGACGGTCAATGGAACATCGAGGTTCGCGGCGGCTTCCATTTCACGTTTGATGATCTCGGTGGCGGCTTTCACCTCGCTTGCGGGTGATTCGAAGAGCAGTTCGTCGTGGACCTGCATGATCATCTTTGTTTCCAACTTCGCGGCCTCAAGCGCTTGATTGACCCGGATCATCGCGATCTTGACGATGTCGCTCGCGGTGCCCTGGATAGGCATGTTGATGGCCTCGCGTTCGGCACGCGAGCGGACGACGAAGTTGCGGTCGTTGATTCCTGCGAAGTAGCGGCGGCGGCCGAAGAGCGACTCGACGTAGCCTTTTTCACGCGCCTCGAGCGGCGTGCGGTCCATGTATTCGCGAATACCCTTGTACGTGTCGAAGTAATCGTCGATCACCTTGCGCGCCTCGGCCTTGCTGATGCCGACACGCTGCGACAGGCCAAAGGCCTCGACCGCATAGGCGATACCGAAGTTCACGATCTTTGCGAGCCGGCGTTTTTCCTTGAGGTCAGCGGCATCGGTCGCTCCGAATACGAGCCGCGCGGTATTTGCGTGAATGTCCTCGCCCTCGATGAACGCCTTGCTCATCACCGGGTCCTTTGTGATGTGCGCGAGGATGCGTAATTCCAACTGCGAATAGTCAGCAGAGATAAGCTTGTTGTCCTTCTCCGCGATAAACGAGCGTCGTATCTCCTGGCCGAGCTTTGTGCGGACAGGGATGTTCTGAAGATTTGGCTCCGTAGAGCTCAATCTTCCTGTTGCGGCGACGGTCTGGTTGAGACAACCGTGAACGCGTCCGTCCTCTCGGATCATCCGCGGCAAAGCATCAGCGTACGTCGCCTTGAGCTTGTCCATCTCGCGGTAATCGATGATGAGCTGTGCGATCTCGTAAGTTTGTGCGAGGTCGACAAGCACGTCGTGGCTGGTCGAGATCTGGCCGGTCGCGGTCTTTTTGCCGGTCGCGATATTGAGCTCCTCGAAAACCTCACCGACTTGCTTTGGCGACCCAATGTTGAATTCACGCCCGGCGATCTCGTAGAGACGCGTCTGCAGTTTGTCGAGCTCCTTTTTGATGTCGGCGGAGAAGGCTCCCAAGGCATCGCCATCGACCTTCATCCCGACAAGCTCCATCTCGGTCAGGACATCAACGATCGGGATCTCGATGTCGTTATAGATCTTGAACTGCTGATTGTCCGCCAGCTTTTGCCTGAGCAGTGGAGCGAGCCTCGCGATCATATCGGCGGTCTCGACCGTCCGGTATGCGGGCTCCTCCCAACTGCCTGGAATTGTGCGGGCGAGGTCTACATCAAGAAAGACCTGGGCGAGGTGATCGATCGGATAATTCGCCCGGGCTGGATCGAGCAAATACGCCGCGATCATCACGTCATCCTTGATCGGCTCAGGCCGTATGCCAAGTTTTAGAAGAGCACCGGCATTACGTTTGGCGTCGTGAGCGGTCTTGTGGAGGTGCTCGTTCGTAAGGATGTCCCCGATGTGTCGAAGGGCGAGATCCTTGCCCTCGCCAAAATTGTCGAGATCGATGTAAAACGCCTCGCCATTACCGAGGCCTATCGCAACGCCGTGCGGTGCGAGCTTCTCGTAACAGCTGGACTTCTCGTTGGAGTTCGCGTCGTTTACATGAAAGCTCCAGCGCTGAACCTCGAAGAGGCGGCGAATGAGCTTATCGAGGGCGTCGTTCGTGATGATCCGTTCGTACTTCGCCTCGATGCGTTCTACCGCGGCGCCCGTATGGGTCGGCAAATTATCGAATAAGCCGCCGCCGCCGGAGCTCTCGCTGCCAACCGTCTGTGGAGCGGTGAAGTTGCCGGTATAGTCAGCAAATTCATTGGTTAGAGCCTTAAATTCCAATTCGCGAAACAACTCGTAGGCTTTCTTCCGATCCGGATCGCAATGCTCGAGGTCCTTGAGGTCGAGCTTGACAGGCACCTCGCAATGGATGGTCGCGAGCTCCAGGGATTGCAATACCTGATCGCGATTGTTGAGGAGGCTTTCGCGTTGTGTTTTATGAGTGATCTCTGCGGCGTGATCCAGGGCGTTCTTTGCCGAGCCCCATTTCTTGACGAGATCGAGAGCCCCTTTTGGCCCGATGCCCGGCGCTCCGGGAATGTTATCGACCGAGTCGCCCATGAGGCCAAGAAGATCGATGATCTTGTTGGGCGGAACTCCAAATTTCTTTTCGACCCACGCCTCGTCGCACCACTCGATCGCCGGAACAGGAACCTTGCGTTTCACGTTCGTCGAATTGCTCCGCATGCAGATAACCTGCGGATCCTTGACGAGCTGACAGAGGTCCTTGTCGTTTGAGACGATGACGCACTGCATGCCTTTGTCGGCGATCTCCTTGGAAAACGTGCCGATAATATCATCAGCCTCAAAGCCGTCGTATTTTACGATCGGAATGCAAAACGCCTCGCAAACCCGCTCAATGAGCGGCAGCTGCGACGTCAGGTCCTCAGGCATCGCCTCGCGATTGGCTTTGTAATCGGCATAAGAGTCGTGCCTGAATGTCGCGACATCCGTGTCCCAGATCGCTGCGATGTATTCCGGTTTCTCATAGGCGAGCAGCTTGCGCAGCATGTTCGTGAAGATAAACACCGCCTGCGTAACCTGGCCTTTTGAGTTGCGCAGCGGGTCCTGCTTCATGCCCATTGGGGCAAAGAACGCCCGGTAGATGTGCGACATCGCATCGATCAGAAATACTCGTTTCATCGCTTAGCTGAATGATAGAGAAAGGGTGACTCGCGGGCAAGCGTGCTCTCCGGATGTTGTTTGACACCCAAAGTGGTGTCCGATATCCTTAACGTTCGCCTGTCAGAGGCGTTTTGTGTCCGGTTCGTCTAGGGGTTAGGACACCGCCCTTTCACGGCGGCAACACGGGTTCAAATCCCGTACCGGATACCATCTTTTGCAGGCCATTCTGCATCATAGAGCTGTACCGGATTCGCTTGGCCAACCAAGCGAATTTTTGTTTTTGCAGGGAGTTTGATGATCAAGAGAAGTTTGGGGTTAGTGCTGTTGGTCCTTGTCGGTTTGGTCGGGCTTCGCGCTCAAACGACCGACGTCGTGATGGTGCTGCCGTTTGAGAATACGTCGGGCAAGGCCGAGTTCAACTGGGTCGGCGAGAGCTTTGCCGACTCGTTGTCTGACCTGTTAAAGGTTCCTGGCCTTAACGTCATCTCAAACGACGAACGCAAGATCATCCAGCAACGGCTCAGAATTCCATTGACCACACTTCCCAGCCTCGCGACTTCGCTAAAGCTCGCCCGTGAGAGCAACTCGACAATGCTGATATCCGGCCGATACAACATCGTCCCGGCCAGCAACGATACTGCCGCGACGATCACCGTGACGGTGAAGATCGTTCGCGTCAACGAGGGCCGCTTTATGAGCGAGGTCATCGACGGACGGCAAGTGACTCGCGACATCATCCTGACCGACGCCCTTGGTAACCTGCAGACGGTACAGGGACAGATCGGATATCAGATCCTTTATCAGCGTGACAAGAGCTCGCTCGCGTACTCGCAGAACGATCTTGTCGTCGCCGCAAACAAGGTTCCGGCCCGCGCCTTTGAGGCCTATATCAAAGGCCTGCTCACGCCGGATCTGACGGCGAGGGAGAATTACTTCACCAACGCCCTGCGCGAGTACGTAAAGGTTTCGCCGGAAGGAACGTATTCCGAGGCTGCTCTCGAGCTCGGACATCTGTTCTCAGCTCAAAAGCGTAATCCAGAGGCCATCGATGCCTTCGAACGCGTCATCAGCTACAACCAAAAGTGTCGTGAAAAGGCATCGGCCGACAAAAAGCCGGCGAATTGCGGTGACGAGGCTTACGCAGAGGCGTCATTCTACATCGGCCTGATCTTTTGGCAGCAGGGAAATTACGAGACGGCCCTTGCGACGCTCCGGCCGCTGACCGACGACCTCAAGCTGACAACTGTCTACAACGCTCTTGGTGCGATCGCGATCCAGGCGTCGCGGGCCGAGAAAAAGAACGAGGCAAAGGCCGCGGGCCTTTTGACCGAGGGCGTGGATCTCCTCAAAAAGGCGAGCGACTCGGCTCCTGACGATAATCAGGTGAGATTCAATTACGCAACCTCATTGTTCCTCTCCGGGAATATGGCTGACTCGGCGACGCAGCTCCGGTCGACGATCGCGGCGAATCCGCGTGATGGTGAGGCATATTACTTATTGGCCAAGGTCCTCGAATCGCTAAAGGATCCGGCCGCGGCGGACATGGACAATCAAGCTCGCCGATTCCTGACGGACGGTAATCGCTACGCAAATCTCGAGAAGGAATGGCAAAAGTCGAAGACCGTTCCTGACATCAAGCTCCGTGTGCAGCAGCCTGAGCGAAAGGATTTCGTCGCCGTAGTTCTAAGCCGTAAGCCCGCTACCGTCACCGC
>DASYKW010000065.1:0-5803 GCA_035995005.1 Pyrinomonadaceae bacterium | reverse complement strand
AAACTCATCTAACGAATTGACCCGCTGAGTCACCGTCACAACCTCGCGTTCAGATTCAAGCCTGGCCGGGGATGCGACACACGCCAGTACCAGCCCCAAGACGGCAGGGTAAATCACAAAGGTCAGGCGTCGACGTCCCATCGGTAACCCGCAATTAAATAGAAGAAACGGTTTGCAAACAAATTCTAACGGTACGAGATGTGGGCGAATTTTACTTTCGCAGTTCCTCGAAGTCAAGATTTCAAGACGGATGACGGTAAGGAAAGAGAGGCTCCCCCGGGGGAGCCTCTCTTTCCTTACCCTTGACCCTCCGGCTAAAAATTGAAACGGAAGCCGAATTGGATCTGTCGGTTCGACCCGAGACCGACCGTCCTGCCGACCGTGGACGTCAAAAGGCCAAATGTTGAACCAGCAGTCGTCTGTGTAAACGGCTGACCTGGTTGGATCGTTGTCGCGGTCCCAACCGCTGCGACCGAACCTGGCAGGGAGTTGTTAAGTGTCGCTCCCGGATTAGTAAAATTCGCCTGATTGAAGATGTTGAAGATCTCCGTGCGAAATTCGAAGTTCATTGTCTCGCTCAACTGGAACCGTTTAGCGAGGATCATGTCCACTTGGCGAAAGATCGGGCCGCTGAGAGCATTTCTCGGCAAGTCTCCGAACGTGCCCGGAGCCGGTACCGAAAAGGCTGCGGGATTGAGGAAGTTGCGGTCGTTGTTGAGGAACGGATTGACACCCGCGACCAGGTTTGGCCGTCGAATGTTGCGCGAGTTGCCGCCGCCGGGCGTATTTACGACAGCTGTAAATCCTGCCGGCAGCGGCGATGCCGCGCTGATCGTTCCCGGTAGCGCGAGGACGGTCCCGGAGGTACAGCCGACGGCCGGATTTGTACACTGAATGACCACGTCCGGACGGACAACAAGCACCTCGATCGGGACGCCGCTGCGGGCATTGATGATACCGCCCAGCTCCCAGCCGCCGAGGATCGCGTTACCAGCCTGGCCAAAATCCCAACGTTTGCCTTTGCCGATAGGGAGCTGATACAAGACGCTCAGGTTGAATGTGTGTCGCACGTCGAAGTTGTTTCGACCGCGGTCAGCCTCAAAATTATTGATCTCGGCGGCCGTGCGTGCCTCATTGGACCCAGCCGTGGTGCCTTCGCTTTTGCCAAACGTGTACTGGGCGTTAAGAGTAAGGCCCGTGTTAAAGCGACGGGCGAGTGACAGTTGTAGCGCGTTATAGGTATCGTCGCCGCCGCTTGTCTTATAGTCGATCTCGGCAAAAGGCGTCTGTCGCGTGGTGCCGCTCACAATATCGAACTGTCGGATCGTTGTGACCCTGACCACGCGTCCGCTTCCATCCACCTCATTGACCACACCAACACCGGTCGGAAGATTTACTCCGCTGGCGATCGTTGTTTGCCCCGGCAGGATTTGGTTGGCTACGCTGCGAAGAAACAGGTTGCGTCCCCGGCTTCCAACATAAGCGACCGTCGCCAGAAGATTGTGAGCGAATTGCTGCTGCCAGGAGACGCTGTATTGATATACGCGCTCCGGGATCTGGTACGTGTTTGAAAAAGCACGAGGCTGGTAGCTTCGCGTATTTGGGCTGCTTGCAAAATTGGCCGCGATCGCGGGAATATTCGCGGGAAAGGCGAGCAGCGCGCCGCTCGTGACAGTCGTGCTTATACGATCGCTTTCGATCGGCTGTATTTGATCTTCCGTCTGTCCGGGACCATAAAAAATGCCGAATCCTCCTCGAAGGACCGTCTTCCCACCGGAGAAAAAGCCGGAACCGTCCTGATCCGGTGACCAGGTCAACCCAATTCGCGGCCCAAAGTTATTTTTTGAGGACTTCAGTGCAGCTTCCGAGGGGTTCCTCAGCGTTCCGTTGTCTATATTGAAAAGGACCTGCAGGTTACGAGCCTCGCGTAGCGGCGTGTAAAACTCATAACGGAGCCCGTAGTTAAGCGTTAGACCAGGCCGTAACTTCCATTCATCCTGAGCATAGCCAATATAATATTCGGCCTTAGCGAGTCTCTCGCCGGTCGCGCCGTTATTAAAGACACTTGGGGCACTTTCGTCCCCGAGATACTGCACGGACGTCAAGGCGTTGTTCAGAAATGACGTAAGGTTCGAGAACGTGTAGGTCGTCCCACCAAGGCGATCTGTGTACAACCGGATCATGCGAAATTCGCCGCCGATCTTGACGTTATGCGTCCCACGCGTCCAGTTCAGGCTGTCAATGAAGCTCACGGAATAAGGAGTATAAGGCTGTCCGCGACCGTTCTGTGCGCTATTGGCGCGGACGAGGCCGCCCGGGCTTGAAAGGCCGGTCGATTGTCCCTGTCCCGCAATGCCGGTATTTGCAACACTGCCGCCGAGGCTGATAAAGATCGGCGTGTAATCGATACCATTGATCGTCGGTGCCGAGCCGTTTATTCGCGTGCGGGCACCGTTATAACCGACCTTAAATTCGTTTATAAGCGAGCCGTTCGACCTGAGGATCGATTGGAGGCCGAGGACTGCGTTTTGCGGGACCGCCTCGATATGAACGAACCTGCCGGAAACGCCCTGCGGTGTATCGTCCGTACCCTGATCGCGGAAAAACCGGAAGAATAATTTGTTGGCCTGATTTGCCTGGTAATCAAGGCGTAGGGCGGCCGCTTTCTCATCGGTTTTCTCGTTGTCCTGGAGTTGAACGATATCAAACCCTGCCGTCGCCGAGGTTCCTGGCAGCGTGACGGCCTTTCGCGATCGAAATCCCGCGATATACGGTTGGATAACCGGATTGACAAGACCTGTCGGGTTTGTCGGGGTGATAAGCGCCGCGAATGTCGCACCCGGAGCTGCCAGACTTAGGCTCGGCGCCGCCTCGACAAAATTAAGTCCAAAGCGGCCACGATACTTTTCAAAACTGCCAAAGAAAAAGAGTTTGTCTTTGACGATCGGGCCGCCGATCGAGCCGCCGAATTGATCGAGCTGCAGCGGACTCTTTTGTATTCCGGGAATGATGTTGTCAAAGAAGTTTCGCGCGTCCAGACTGTCGCGTCTAATATATTCAAACACCGAGCCGTGAAACTTGTTTCCGCCCGATTTGGTGACAACTGAGATCTGACCGCCCGTTCCGGTGCCAAATTCTGCGGGGAAATTGCTTGAGTCGACCTTAAATTCCTGTACATTCTCTAGACTTGATTGAAGGCGGAATGGCGTGGGGACCTCGCCATTCAAATTGCCGGGCGACGCGTCGATGATCGCCGAGCCCTCGACACCGTCATAGCGGATCACATTCTGTTGATTGGCACGACCCGAGAAGCGAATATCACTAAAGGTCCCGGTGCCTGCATTTTGAGCTCCCGGTGCCTGCAAATATAGCTGCGAGAGTTGGCGGCCATTAATCGGCAACCCCTCCACCTCGCGGCCGCTCACATTGGCGCTCATGCTGGCCGATGCGGTGTTAACTATATTGTCCTCGCCCGCTACGACGTCTACCTGGGCCGCGAGGCCCTTGGCGCCGAGCACGAGATCCAGGTTCATTGCTTGCCCGACCGACAACTCGACGCCTGACTTCGTGATCATTTCAAAGTTGGCGGCCGTTGCTGTAACGGTATATTTTGCGGGCTGCAGACCCAGTATCGAAAAGCTGCCGTCATTGTCGGCGACGACTGTTCTGTTCTCTCCAGTCTGTTCGTTCTTTACGGAAACGGTCGCTCCCGCTACCACCGCACCAGCCGAATCGACAACGGAGCCAGAAATACGCTGGCCCGACTGCGCTGCGGCACTAATGATCAGGATTACTAGTAAAAAAAGTACTGTTAATAATCTTGTGCTCATCTTGGCTCCTGCTATAACGGCGGGCAGCAGCTCGACCTCTCGCCTAAACCGCTCCCTCCCTGGTTCATTCCCTTAGTTAAGTTATTGGCTGCAAGAGACAGAATGAGCGCGGCGGGTTAACGGCTTGTGACAGGCGTGTTAAATGAGAGTTAATTTTGCCGTCCTGGTCTGGCCGGCGCACCTAAAAAAAGGCGGCCCGCAGGGACCGCCTATCAGAAGAAATATTTTTTCCTTAAGGTTGAGGGTAAAAGTCCACCTCGCTCAGAGTGTCCATAACCTTTAGAAACTGAGGTGTGAACTGATACCGCTTAGCATCTACGCTGACGACGTATGATTCTCCGCTCTCTACGTTGTCGAATAGATAGTATCCAAAGGCGTTAGTGATCGCGGTTTGACGGGTGCCGTTGGGCCCGGCCATCGTCACCCTTGCTCTTGCTATGCCCTGTCCGCCCGCACTGGTCAGGATACGGCCCGACACGCTGACCTTGGCTGCTGTCGGTCCGCCAGGAGGGTTGATCGTTACGATGAATTGGCAAACGGCCGTATTGCCGTCAGTAAAGGTAACCGGGGTAGAACCGACCGGGAAACAAACGGGAGACGGACCCGGGCTACTGGTAATGGTGCCGCACGAGGCACCGGCAACCGTCGTCGGAGTCGAAAAGGTCACCATCTTACCGGGATTACCGTTACAGGTCGTGTCGGCGGTCGCCGTTATATCCGCGGGGCATCCTGCGGCGAATGAACATACAGTTCCTATCGTGACGGGGGCCGTTGCGCTGTTGTTGCCGGCTGCCAGATCCCCGGTCGTGGCTGAAGCGGTCGCGACATTGTTGATCTGACCCGTGGCCCCGGCGGCGGCCTTTAGAACAATGCGAAAAGTGGCGACATTTGCCGTGTCATTGAAGCTGTCCAACGTGGCCGGCAGCGACGCGATCGTGCAGGTGATCGCTCCTGTGGCATCGACGGCTGGCGTCAAACAAACAAAAGGCGGCCCGGAAAGCTGCGTCAGCGAGAAAAATGTCATCGTGGCGGGCGTCGTGCTATCGGCTAGTTGGACCGTCAGGGCCGGATCGGGCCCGAGATTTGCTATTTTTACCTCATACTGCATGGTCCCGCCGACACGGACCTGAGAGCCGAATGCTAACTTTTGCACCTGCAGGTCGGCACGCTCCTGGCCGGGCGTAGCATTGCGAACAAAGAAATTGCCCTGCCCAAAACTCGCCGTGAGCGCGGCGTTGACGATCAGGGCAAACCACTTTCCGCGATTGTCGCCAGGTGTCCCAGCCGCCCCCGCAGTATTTGTGGCCGGAAGTACGAATGTGTTGAATTGCTGCCCGTCGGACGTAACAGCGAAGGAAGCCGGGGTGTTGCGCGTTGCCGGGGGGCTGTTTGGGTCCTTGAACGCAACCTGCAAAGGAAATCCGGGGATAGCTGGATTTGCATATACCTTGACACACACCGTTTCGCCAAGATTGAACAGCGTCTTAGGGCCCGCGCAGGCGGGGCCGTCAAGTATGACAGCGCCGGGCTTCCAATTCACGACATAAGTATGCGGAGCGGCCGAGCCCTGAACACAGGCCGTCCTTGTGCCGAATGGGACGTTAAATGTCCCGCCGTCCGAGCTGACCCACGTGTCAAATGGGCCATTTTGGTTGGAGAGAGCGGTAGCTGTCAGCTTGACCGAATCGCTTGCACCGATCGCAAACGTATGCGGAGTCGCGTTGCCGACGCCTGCAACGGTCGTGGTCAGCCCGGCTCCGGTCGTGCAGTCTGACGATCCGGTAAACACCTGCTTTGTAAGGGTGAATGTATGCGAGCCGTTGGGCGACGTCCCGGCGCCGCTATCCCAATTTCGGGCCGAGACGGTGACGTTCGCCAAAGGGGCGAGCGGCGAGACGAAAAGTCCTTCCCGATCGGTTCCCGACCTGGCAGTATCCCGACGCAAGTCCTTTTGCTGTGCTGATACCGGTTCC
>DASYKW010000064.1:0-8860 GCA_035995005.1 Pyrinomonadaceae bacterium | reverse complement strand
CGTCGGACAATGCAGCACTTACGGGAACGATCGTCGTCGCCGCCGCAGGTAACGATGGTCCCGGCGAGGCCACCGTTGGTTCACCCGCTGCGGGACGTCACACCATCGCGGCTGGAGCGAACACCGATCCCGGCGGCGGCTCGCATACGGCAGACCTTCTCGCCAGCGGCGGTCGCAGCGGAATGATCGCTAACCTTCTCGACGGCGCCGCAGAGATCACATCCGACATCAGCAGCCCGTATGTTTTCTGCGGACTCGCTGAAACGCCCGCGGATTGCCCGTCGGATGTCAGCGGCAAGATCGCTTTGATCCAACGCGGCTCGACGTACAATCTGCCTGAGCTGCCGACGGTGGGCAGTCTTGGAACAGGACTTTTCTCAAACAAAGCGGCCTCGGCCGTGGCCAGCGGGGCGATCGCAGCGGTCATTTATAATAACGAAGACTCGGAATTATCGGCCGCAACCGTGCGTGCATCGACGATCCCTGTGGTCGGCATCTCGAAGGCGAACGGCGAGTATCTCAAGTCGCTGATCGGTACTGGCACCGTCTCGCCAAACTCGTTGAGGCTCAACGCAGCCAAGGCATTCTCGCCGGCGATGGCGGATTTTAGCTCCCGTGGCCCAATTCAGGGCCTTGGGCAGATCAAACCCGACATAACGGCTCCCGGCGTTGACATATATAGTGCGACGGTCCGAGTCGGTGCGGCCGAGACAAACACGGGAACGATGTTTGACCCGACGGGCTTTATTCACGCGAGCGGCACAAGTTTCTCATGTCCGCACACGGCCGGTGCGGCCGCTCTTATCAAGCAGGCGCACCTCGACTGGACACCTGACATGGTACGTACTGCTTTGATAAATACAGCGACGAACCTTCGCTCCTCCGCAGGCACGCCAAAGTCGGACGCAAGCTCCGACGAGATCATCGCTCAGGGCGGCGGACTCATCGACGTGCAGGGAGCGGTAAATGCAAAGGCCCTGATGGGCGTCGCCGGTGACGGCATCGTCCAGCCGGGCATCCTTGGCAGCTATTCTTTTGGCGAGGCCGCGATCCTCAATAACCGCATCGTCAATACAAAGAGCGTGACCGTTACGATTCGCGACGTCTCGGGCCTCGGCGGCGTTTACAACCTTTCGACGGCGAACAACCGTTACTTTGACCGACCGGGGATCACGGCGTCGGTCAGCTCTTCGAGCGTCAATGTTCCGGCGGGCGGAAGCACCACCTTTACGGCTACGGTTAACGTGGACGGTTCGCAGGCGAAAGATGATTCGTCTCTCGAGCTGCAGTGGTACGTCCTCGCGACACCGGCGGCCGGCGGTAAATCGATCCACATGCCCTTCTACCTCCGTGCGAATCCCAGCCTTCCCGGCGACACCGGCGGCTCGACGACGAGTGAGACCTTTACGGGCCAGGTCATCGCGGGTGATGCGGGTAATCAACACGATCAGGGTCTTTTCGTTGGCGACGGATTTACGTATAACGACATTCCGTTCACGGTCACGCCGGGCACGGTCAAGGTCGACGGCAACCTCACATTCACGGACGCGGGCGGCCAGGCATTTGGTATCTCAGACCTGGATCTTTACCTCGTCGATCCGGCCGGTGAGATCATTGGGACAAGCGCGATCTCCGGCGGTCCCGAGAACGTCTCTGTCCCGGTCAATGCTCCCGGCAACTATGCCTGGCGCGTCTATGGCTGGCTCGCGGCTGACACGCCCTACACGCTGACCAGCACGCAGACCCTTGGCGGAGCATCGCCAACTCTGGCACCGATCGCGGCAAACTTCGTCGACGGCTCAAATGGCAATCGCTACGACTTTGACGGCAACGTCAATGTCACATGGACGGCGAACGGCGCGGCTGACAACTACGACGTCGAGTCGTCTACCGACGGCATACACTGGAATGTCGTTCAGCAGCTCGCGGGCAACGCGACGGGAATCTCGTTCGCGAATCTCGCGGACGGGACCTACAACTTCCGTGTGCGATCGATCGTGCCGGGCCGGATCGGCAAATTCGTGACGATGCCTAGCAACGTCGCGAGTGTTATAGTCGCCCAACGCCGGGAAGTTGATGCGACCGAATACGTGGATGTCTTGAATCGCAGCATCACATTTCCGGCCGGTTCGGCTGAGGTCGTGTCGGCACTAAAGAACACCAAGCCTACGACGCTTTACCCAAACATTCGCCTCGAGATCACCAGTATCTCCTCAACGGGCAACACGGTACGAGCCTCGAACGCTGACAACGGCGGGAATGGCGTGACAAATGTCGCCGCCTTTGACTACTCGCAGCTCGTGGGCTCAGACTTTATCGCAAACGAGGAGAGCGGTAACAAGACGCTGAAGTTCAGCAATCCGGGCAATCAGTTGTTTAGCTTCACTGTTCGGGTTATCGCAAATGTCGGAAGCGGAGGCGGCAGCTCGTCGTCGGGCGGTTCGTCAAGCGGCGGCACGTCGAGCGGCGGCAGTTCAGCCGGCGGAACAGGAACGGGCACGACCGGAACGGGCGGCAGCGTGCTCGGAACACTCAAAGTGCTCAAGTTCCAGGTGAATCCGGTCCTTCGCACCGTCACGCTGATACAGTAGCAAACCGCTAGTCAGTCACTAAAGGCGAGGGCTTCGGCTCTCGCCTCTTTTATTAACACGGCATTTCAATCGCGATTTCGAGGCTGGGAATGGCGCGGAACCTCACGACCCCAGAAACGTGAACTAACCGAATCAGGCCCGCGATATAATTGCAAAAAACTTTGAGTGGCGCGTTCGGTAGATGGCGGCTCTCCGTGACCATTCCAATTCCGCCCGAGTAGTGCTAAGTTAGGCGAAACCGATCATGCGCGAGGCGGCCGCAGTCGCCGTGACCGCCGGTATTTCGTCCAACCAAGTGGAACAAGGAGAAGTTATGAGGACTCTAGCGAGGCTGTGCCTTGTCGTTTGTTTTGCTTTCGCCGGAACTGCATTCGCGCAGGATGTGTCTCCCATTCCCGGCACGCCTGAGTCGAATGCGGCGAAGGTGGCGGCGCTACAGAGCGAGATCGATCTTCTTAACAAGCAGAAAGAATACGAAAAGCTGCAGACCGACATCGTCAATCAGCGGCTCAAGGCCTTGCTCGATGCGGTGAAGACAGACACGAAGCCCCCGCCGAATCAGACGACTTACAAGGACGATAAGCCGAGCGCCGAGGTCTCCGCCTTGAGCTATGAGGCCCTCAATACATTGTCGACGCAGATCGAAGACGCGATCCACCCGATCGCGAGCCGATACTCGGGCATCGTTATTTACAACGAGCCGGATTTTCTTGGGCTGGCAAAGTACCGGCTTTACCGGCGCCAGTCTGAGATCGTTATGGCCGATTATGAGCGGCTTAGGATCCAGCTGCTTGAGGCAGCGCAAAAAGTCGGGCCGATTAACTGCGACGATCCGGCCAACAGCAATAACGCGCGATGTAAAGGCGGTCACAAAGGATTTAGGGCCCTGGGAATGCCCGGCGAAAAGAGTTCTAGTTCGACCGGCAGTCTGCTGACCTTATTCTCGCTCCCGGCTCTCGCCACCGGGTTGACCGGTTCGATCGCGGACACCCTCGCGATGTTCAGGTCCGAGACGTTCATAACCCAGAGCAGCAATACGGTCGACGAATCGGCTCTCTCAACCGCTATGGCCAACGCTCTCGTTAAAGGAAATCCGGGAATAAACATATTCATGCCTGCGGCCTTCGTGCCTGAATACGACATCGCTTCGGAGGGCTCAGACTCGATCCTCATCCGCATCTCGGACATTAACCAAGCCTACGTGGATGTATCGGAATTCCTTGCTCAGGCCAATGACTTATCGGCGGCCGATAAGGCGAAGGTCCAGGCGGTGATCGACAGTGCTGAAAAGATGAAGGATCATCTGCGTGCCCTTGCGATCGGTGGCGAGCGGATCGGCGGCCAGCCCAGGGCTGCTGCGACACCCGGCGGTGGAAACAAATCGGATGATGACGACGCTCGTGTTGCCTACAGCGATCTCCGCGGCCTGATACGTGCAGAAAAACTCGAGCGCTTCCTACGGCATGGAGCTACATCTATCGGATCGCCGACGGGACCGAAGGTCGGGATCCTAAAGGTTCGCGGTCTGGCCTCGGGCGGCAGCCGCCGAGAGACACGCAATCTGATCTTTGGCAACAAGATACGCTACAGCGGCAGCCTTACGTTCGAAGTGCAGCTTTTCGACGTCGACGGATATGTCCGTGTCTCTGAGATCTTCTCGGGATACACCGGCTTCAGAAAGTTCGAACCCGGCAAAAGATAGCCGAACACAAACGAATGGCGCTTACGCGATACCCTCATTCCCACGTCCGATGGATTCTTACAACGATGCTGCTTGGTATCGCGTTTCTGGGCCGGTTTTCTTTGGCGGATGCTCAATCGACCGTGACCAAGCGTTTTAAGCCAGAGCTCGTAGTGCAGTCGGGGGAGCAGGCTCCGGTCGTCTATTTAAAGTTCAGCCCAGATGGCAAAATGATCGTCAGTTCCGACGGGCTGACGATGAAGCTCTGGGACACTGGTACGGGCAGGGAGCTTCGTACCTTGACGAACTTTAAGTCAGATGGGGCCATATTGGATGCCGACCTCGTGCGTTTTACCCGCGACACTAGGTACATGATGCAGGGTCTCGCTATCATCGACACCTACACGGGGAAAGCGATCAGGAGGTTCGAGACAAATGAGCCGGTACGGGACTCGATCCAGCCGTTCGTTAGTGACGACCTGAGCTTGTTTGCCGCGGCATCTTACGATCGCGTTGACGTATGGAGTGCCGTAACTGGTCAGCTCTTGCACAACTGGCGTGGTTTAAGTCCCGCGATAAACCAGGCTCGGCTCCTAGGGGCGTCATACGGACCCAAGCAGCCGATAGGCACAACCTTCCCGCAAGACTATAAAGGCGACGGCGCCATCCACATATATAGCCTGGAAACGGACGCAGAGCTTCTGAAAGTCACTGGATTTCATGAAATGCCCGAGCACCTTGCCTTCAGCCCGGACGGGACAAGGCTAGTGACATGCAGCAAAACCGAGATCAGTGTATGGGATGCAGTAAAAGGCGATAAGATCGACTCGATCACGACCAATCTCAGTGGTTTGCGCTCCATCGAGATAAATGCGGCTAACGACGCCGTCCTGCTCCGGCGAAAGGCGAGTACCACGGAGTTCGAGTTTTCGGTGTGGCTACTTGCCGAACATTCGGTGCACGCAGTGGCAAGAACTCCGGGGCCTGAAAACGACTGGCACCCTTATGTACAGTTCAGCCCGAACGGCAAAACTCTGGCCATCGGGGACTTTGAGCCAGATCCGAAGGATAACGTCAGGGGTAATGTGTTTGTCCGCGTGCTTGATACTTACACGCAGAAAGAAGTGCGCTCGATCCGGACCGCGCGCGCGATCTCACCAACGTTGACCGTGCCGGTCGCGTTCGGTCCGGGGGGCAGACTGGCGGTTGCTCGCGATAATGGCTTTGAGATCTATGACGTAGGCTCCGGCCGCCTTGAACAGAGATTCAGCGGGAACGCCAACCATCCGGGTCTTCTGTCCCTGGGTCGCGACGGCAAGTCGCTTGCCGTTCATACGTCGTTCAAACAGGAATGGTGGCACCAGATAGAGGATGGTACGGAATTTCAAATGCCGTCAGTTATGCTCTGGTCGACCTTGGATCGGCCCGGGACGAAGGAGCTCCCCGGCAGTATGTTCTTTAACGCGCCTAACTCCGAGATCTTGTCCCAGCTCAGTGATCAGTATTTCAACTATCACGGCCGGTATCTGACAACCATCGACGGGGTCCTGGGTGACTACCGGCCGGTTCAGATCGGTCGGTCCATGAATTCCGCGAAGTTTCATTTTGTCGACATTGATACGGAGGAAGCATCGGAGGACATCGCGGAGATAGTGCGCAACCGCCAATTTGCAAAGGAACTCAGCGTCTACGCCGCAGAGACATCTCCGGATGGCTCCAAGGTCGGCATCATGCTCGCCCCCCCCAGTGAGTCATTTAACCCGGCGGTAAAAGGCACGTTTGAACTCTGGGACGTCGCTACCAAGAGCCTCATTTGGACGGCCTCGACAAAAACATACATCCTCGGGGTCCTCTTCTCAGCGGATGGGAAGAGTGTTACGGCCGGGATCACCCACCTCCGCGTTTCGGACGGTAAGGCGGATGATACGCAGACGGAGAGCGATTCACTCGCCGAACTGCAGAAATACGGGACTCTGCTCATAAACGGCCGCAACGTCTCCACGGCCCTGTCGCAAAACAGCGTCGATCTTTACGACTCGAATTCGCGCAACCTTATAGCAAGATTATATTGGCTTAACAAGAATGACTGGGCCGTGATAGCTCCAAATGGATTATTCGACGCATCGGACGGAGCGCAATCGCTGATGCATTTCGTTGTCGCGGATCAGGAGATCGGCTACCAGACGATATCGCTCGACCAATTGAAAGCCAGTTATTACGTTCCCGGCCTTCTCCACAAGCTGTTTTATGCGCCGAATGACCTGCCAAAGGTTGGCGAGCTCTCGATCACGCTGCCGCCTACAGTAAACGCCGATGCTTCTAAGGAGTCGATGCTGCAGCTAGGTATCGGCAACCGCAGGGGCGGGATCGGGCGCATCGAGGTGCGCGTCAATGGCTCAGAAGTCACTGGCGACGCGCGGGCTGGGAAGAATGTCGACGCTTCGGCTGCAAGGGCATCGATATCGGTGGACATTAGGGAGAAACTTCGGGCCGGACAGAACAAGGTCGAGGTAATTCCCTGGAACCTTGAGGGCAATGTTCGCGGCCGCCCGGCGGAGCTGTATCTGGACGTTGCCGACAACGGACTTGTGTCAAAGGGCATTCCGTTCTCAAAGCCTGTCGAGGACAAGAAAGCTTCCGAGGTCAACTTCTACGCGATCGTCTCGGGGATCGCGGATTACCAGGGCTCGGGCATCGACCTTCGTTTTGCGGCAAAGGACGCGGAGGACATGTCGAAAGCTGTGACACTCGCAGCCCGAAAGTACTTTTGCAACGAGGAGATGCAGGCCAACAAGCCCTGTCAGCGGGTGCATGTACGTGTCCTGAGCACCGAGTCGAACAAAGACGCGCAGTTCACCGGTCTCGCGGATGTCCCTGATCTCAAACGCCTGGATGCGACAAAGACTGGATTCAAGGATGCGTTCGCGGAGGTCGCGGCAAAGGCAAAGCCCGAGGACGTTGTCTTTGTATATATGTCGGGCCATGGCACGTCGATCGTCAGCGATCAGGCCGTCAAAGAGAGTGCATTCCCCGACATGTATCTATACCCGACGCGCGATGCCTCGACGCTCGACCGCGAGGTGATGAGTAATCCGACTGAGCGCGACGCGAAGGCCGTCTCAAGCCTGGAGCTTGCAAGCTGGCTCGCCGACATCAAGGCTGACAAACGTGTGATGGTCCTCGACACGTGCGCCGCCGGTGCCGTGCAAAAAGATCTTGTATCGCAGGCTCGAGCGGTCGATGCGCTGCAGGTTCGGTCCATAGATCGGCTTCGCGAGCGCAGCGGATTCTACATTCTGATGGGCACGGCCGCGGACTCGCAAAGTTTTGAGGCGAACGAATATCGGCAGGGACTTTTGACGTACTCGCTCATCGAGGCGATGACAACGGATAAAGGGCTTCGCGAAGGTAAGTTCCTGGATGTCGAGGGCTGGTTCACATTCGCCGAAGACAAGGTCGAGGAGCTTGCCAAGAATATCGGCGGTGTGCAAAAACCGAGCTTTTTCAAAGGGAACCTCGCACGCACATTCGACATCGGCCGCATCGACGCCGAGGAGCAGCGGCTGCTGCCGCTCGCTCAACGTGTGCCGCTGATCCTCAAACCTGAATTGCGTTCGACGGACTTTACCGACAAAGAACACCTGAGCGATCTGCTCGAGACGAAGCTCATCGAGCGCAGCACGATAACGATAAAGGGCGAGGGTTCGCCGATCAATTATATCCGCGCGACATCCGCGACCAACGGTCTCAGCCCGCGCGGCTTTTACACTGTCTCCGGCGATATCATCACCGTCGACGTAACGCTCATCCGCGATGAAAATCCCGTCGCCCAGGTCAAGGTCACCGGTCGCCGCGACGAGATCGCAGACAAGCTTGTCGAGGCGATCGTGAACGCACTTTCAAAGAGATGATGACGCGTACGGTCAAAGTCGTCTCTCCATTGGCCCTGCTCTTCCTCATTTGCGCATCCGCCCCGGCCCAATCGGCAAAGCTGGTCGTCCAAACCGGACATACCAATGTGGTTAGGACGGTCGCGTTTTCGCCCAACGGTAAAACACTCGCGACGGGAAGCTTCGACAAAACGATCAACCTTTGGGACGTCAGGAGCGGACTGCAGATAAGGTCTCTCGAAGGACATACCGAGAATGTTGTGTCAGTAGCCTTTTCGCCCGACGGCAAAACTCTTGCGTCGGCAAGTAACGACAAGACGATCAAACTCTGGAATGTTGACAGCGGGAAGCAGATAATATCGCTGGAACTCCATACCTCCTGCTATTCAGTAGCTTTTTCGCCCGACGGGAAGACACTCGCTTCGGCAAACGAAGACAAAAGCATTATACTCTGGGATCTCGTGAGGAGGCGGCAGATAGTGTCGCTTCAAGGTCATACGGACTGGGTTGGAACAGTGGCCTTTTCGCCGGACGGTCGGACTCTTGCGTCTGCGAGCTACGATCGTACCGTCATACTCTGGAACGTCTCGACAAAAGCGCAGATAAGATCTCTTAAAGGCCATTCGGATTCGGTGAGCTCCGTAGCCTTCTCCCCGGACGGTAAGACTCTCGCTTCCGCAAGCAATGACCGGACCGTC
>DASYKW010000063.1:0-10420 GCA_035995005.1 Pyrinomonadaceae bacterium | reverse complement strand
TTGAAGAATTTGAATTCCGTCCGCTTCATGCAAAAGGCGATCGAATTTGAGATCGAACGCCAAATCACGGCCCATGAGAACGGGGAAGGCGTTGCGCAAGAAACTCGTCTCTGGGACGAAAAAAAGAACGAGACGCGTGTGATGCGTTCTAAGGAAAGTGCACACGACTATCGATACTTTCCCGAGCCTGATCTGCAGCCGCTTGCGGTGACGGGCGATTTCATCTCAAGCGTTAAGCGAGAAATGCCCGAAATGCCCGACGCGATGCGCGAACGTTTTCAGGCTGTTTATTCCCTTGGCTTTGCGGACGCCGCGCAGTTGACCACGGACCGCGAGACTGCGGAATATTTTGAGACCGCTGCCCGTATTACGGCCAACCCAAAGCTCTCGGCTAACTGGATCCTCGGCGAGCTGACTCGCGAGCTTAATACTGCGGGCAAACGGGCTTCGGATTCGCCGGTCTCGGCTGAAGACCTGGCGGAATTGCTGGTCACGATCGAGGCAGGGAAGATCAATAACAACCAGGGGAAAGAGGTGCTCGGGGAAATGTTCACGACGGGCAGGAGCGCCCCCGAGGTCATAAGTGCGAAGGGATTCGAACAGATCTCGGACGAGGCTGAGATCGAAAGGATCGTTGACGAGGTGATCGCGTCGAGCCAAGCTAATGTCGATGCATACCGCGGCGGCAATGAAAAATTGTTTGGGTTTTTTGTCGGTCAGGTGATGAAAGCCTCGCAAGGGAAGGCCAATCCAAAGTTAGTCAATCACTTTCTGAAAGAAAAACTCTGATCGCTCGAGGCTGGGTCTATGAAAAAGTCGCTTTATCTCCTGTTGCCTTTCTCTTTCTTCCTGATGGCAACAACGTCGTTTTCGCAAGATACTCTCCGCAGAGCCAGAGCATCTTCGGACGAGCAGCGCCGGGCAACCGATGCGGATTCAAAGGTGAACGTCGGCGACGAGCGGATTCGGCGAGAAAGGACAAATCAAGGGCTGCCGTCGATCAAGCTGTCAAAGAGTGATTCTGAGCGCGTGAAGGAAATGAGGAAGGTAGACCCTGCCGACATTACGGCATACAGCGGATTCCTTAAGAATGGCAAGACCGGCATTCTGAAGCTCTTTGTAAATAGAGACGACTGCTTTGCGGCAAAAACGATGCGGGTTGATGGCGATTGCGTGGGGTTTATACCGTTAAGTTCTTACTTCTCTTTCCGTACGAAGCAATACTCTGACGCCTGGAGCCAGGACATTGGTTTTGTCGCCGACGAGCTTAGCTCCGGTGGCTTTTTCTCGCAGGGTATCTTCGTTTCGCTCGGAAATCTTCCGCTCGAGGAGATCACCCTCGACCAGCCCGCCGTCCGATATTTGGCCGATCTCCCACCAGAGAAAGATGTGTCTGCGGCCAGAGAGACGGCCGCGAAACTCCGTGAAGGCCTGCAGGCGGGCGGAGCTACGTACGCTAGCAACGCTATAGTTTTAAAAGATAATACGTACGCTCTGCGGCTTATCGCGTATAAGTTTGGCAACAGCTTATCGCTATCGGAGCAGGCTACGTCCGTGGGACTTTTGTTTCAGGATCTTGATCTCGATAAACGCGTCGACTTGATCGTGGGGCTGCGCGTTATTCGACTGGACGACGGAAACGCCACGATCGTTTGGAAAGAGTTAAGCCGAAAGGACGCCCCAAAGCTCAAGTTTGCCAAGGGCGAGCCGCTCGGTGATTTTAAGTAATAACGCACGTCGAGGATCGATGGTAGATCGATCCAAGGTCGCAAATGAGGTCCTGCGAATCACGGTTTAAGAATGGGAAGGAGGATGTATGACACCGACGAGTCATCGCTGCTTAGCACTTACGGCCATATTTATCTGCATCGTATGCAGGACGGCGGCTTTAGCGCAAAATCCGGACGGCTCCGCGGAGGTACGCCGCCAGCCCACCGACCCTAACGATGCGGCCGCCCAAAGGCTTCAGATGAACCGAACGCGCGAGGATTCGCCGAAACACATGATGCGTAACGCGCAGACCTTCGCTCGCGAAAGGATCGACCTTCCGATAGCAGCGCGAGTTGGCGGAATGTCGGAGGCGGATCGCAAACGAATAAAGGCTCTCCTGACCCCGGATCCGTCTGACGTGGCGGCAAATAATGAGCTCCTTCGCCTCTCACGGACCGGCATCTTTCGTCTTTACCCCGATGCTAACTGCGAATCGGAGCGCGAGGTCCGGGTCGACGGTGACTGTGCCAATCACGTTCCTGAGGGCTCAACCTATAGTTTTCGATCCGATGCTCTCACTCGGGATATCGGATTCAACAACGGGTTACTGGTCGGGGACGCTTTCTTTTCCCAGATGATCATGGTCGAGCTAGGTGACGTGCCCCTTCTTGATCTCGATAAAACTGCAGAGGGATTGAAGTTTCTCGAAGAATTCGTACCCGCTAAGGATCTTGCCGGCGCCGGAGAGCAGTATCGGGCCATTCATCAGGGCATCCGAGCGGACGGACGGACCTATTCGGAAAGGATGCTGCCCAAAGTGAATACGACATACGCCATGAGGATCGTGGCGTACAGGAACGGTAACGATCTTTTTGGGCTCGGTGAGAGAGCCCCAGCGGGTTCGAGAAACATTATCCAGGGTTTGCAGACGGTACAGCAGGATAATCGAATGGACATGTTGGTTGCTTTCCGCGTAGTGCGGCAAGGGGACTCGGCAGATCTTACTATCGTATGGAAAGAGCTGAGTAGACAAAAATCACCGAAAATAACCTTTGGAAAACACGAGAAGCTTGCAGATCTCAAATAAGGTAAGAAATAAAATAGTAAATAATTGTGACGATCGGATCCCAAGGCTCGAAAGGAGGATGTATGGCACCAACTACTCGTCGCTGCTTCGCGGCACTTATCGCGCTACTTGTCTGTGTCGCGTGTAACGCGGCGTTCGCACAAAATCCGGGCGTTCCGCAACCTCGCCGGACAGCCCGCACCGACGATGCGGCCTCACAAAGGATCCAGCTGAATAAATCGCGCGAGGAGTCGCTGAAACGAATGATGCGTGACGCTGAGCTCGCTGCTAGCGAAAGCGCGCAGCCCCCGTCAACGGAGCGAGCCGTTCCAATGTCGGATGCAGATCGCAAACGAATAAAGGCCCTCCTCACCCCGGATCCGTCCGACGTCGCGGCAAACAAGGACCTTCTTCGCCGTTCACGGACCGGCATCTTCCGCCTTTATCCGGATGCTAGTTGCGAATCAGGGCGCGAGGTCCGGGTCGACGGTGACTGTGCCAATCACGTTCCAAGGAGCTCAACCTTTAGTTTTCGATCCGACGCTCTTACTCCAGATATCGTATTCAATAACGGCTTACTGGTCGGGGATGCTTTTTTTTCGCAGATGATCATGGTCGAGCTCGGTGACCTGCCCCTTCTTGATCTCGATAAAACCGCAGAGGGATTGAAGTTTCTCGAAGAATTTGTACCCGCAAAGGATCTCGCCGGCGCCGGAGAGCAGTATCGGGCCATTCATCAGGGTATCCGAGTGGACGGACGGACGTATTCCGAAAGGGTACTCCCCAAGCTGAATACGACCTACGCCATGAGGATCATCGCGTACAGGAACGGTAACGATCTTCTTGGGCGAAGTGAACAAGGCTCGGCGATTCCGGAAAATATGATCAAAGGTTTGCAAACGATACAACAGGAGAACCGAATGGACATGTTGGTTGCTTTCCGTGTAGTACGGCGGGGAGACGCGGCAGACGTTACCATCGTATGGAAGGAGCTGAGTAGACAAAAATCGCCGGAAATAAACTTTGAAAAACAAAAGAAGCTTACAGATCTCAAATAAGTTAAAACGACAATAACCACCTATGAATATCGAAGGGCGGACAGCGCTTGTTACCGGCGGGACGAAAGGGATCGGCTATGCGATCGCAGATTCACTGGTTGGTCTAGGCGCAAATGTCTTTGTCTGCTCTCGAACGAGATCGGATGTGGAGGAAGCCGTCGGCCGATTGTCGGAGCATGGGGCGGCGGCCGGCAAACTGTGCGATGTCCGGGTTGAAGACCAGGTTAGAGCAGCGATCGAGAGTTGCGAGAAGCGCTTTGGCGGTATCGATATTCTCGTCAATAACGCCGGCATCGGCATCAACGGTAAGACAGTCGAGGAAATGTCGCCAGAGGAGTTTCGCGAGACGCTCGAGACAAATCTTTTTGGGCTCTACTACTTCTGCCACAACGCGATCCCGAAACTTCGCGAAAGAGGCGGTGGCTACATAATAAATATATCCAGCCTCGCAGGGCAGAATCCGCATCCTCGCATGGCCGCATACAACGCTTCAAAATATGCGGTTAACGGGTTCTCCGAGGCGATGATGCAGGAGGTGCGTCAGGACAACATAAAGGTCAGCTACATCTGTCCCGGCAGCGTCAACACCTATTTCGGCGGCGACACGCCGAGTGAGGCCCAGAGCTGGCAGCTGCAGCCAGAGGACATCGCCCAGGTAGTCGTCGACCTCCTCCAAATGAACGACCGCGCGCTGCCGAGCAAGGTCGAGATCAGGCCGAGTAGGCCTGTGAAAGCGTGAACCGCGTGCGAATTTTAAGGCACTCAAACATTGGACCTCGTTTCTCCCTCCTATTACCTGCCCGGAGCATCTGGAGGAAAAATGAATAGAACCATCGGGATCGCTTCACTGATCACCATCTTCTTCGGATCTCTATTAAGCGCCTTGTCGCAGTCCGGACAGCCAGGACAGCCAGATTCCGAGGCTCTTAGACGTCAGATAGATAGTGATGTCCGGCGCCGCAAGCTGATCCTGGCCGATATTAATCGAAGTTCAGATCGAGAGTCGGCGGAGCGTTTGAATGCTCCCCGACCGAAAATTGATAAGGCGACACAAGCACGCATCGACCTGATGCGACAGATCAGCCAGAAGGACGCCGCAACCTATCTCGAGCTTTTGAAGAGTAAGGATGCCGGCATCTTCAAACTGTTCCCCAACCTGAACTGTATTTCGGAGCGCGTCATTAAGGTCAATGACGAATGCGCTGACTTTGTTCCGCTTAGCTCACATTTCTCCTTTAGGCACAACGCCTACATCGAGGCACCATTTCAGGATATTGAGTACGTCGACGGCGTCATCCGCGCGCACGGTTTCTTTACGCAGGGCATCCTTCTCGACCTTCGCGATACATCGATCGAAACCGTGGCTCTGGACAACCCGGCCATCTCGGCTATTCAGACCGTTGGGACCGGTGATTCGATGGTGGACGAAGCCCGCGCTACCGAGCGTGACCTAACAAACGGCGTGAGCGTCGGCGGTTATGTTTTTACGAATTACTGGAAGCCCTACGTAGGGCATACCTTCGCCCTTCGCGTGATCGCATACAAGCTGAACAGGTCACTGCCGCCAATGTCAGATGACAGTACGGCGATCGAAACGAAGTTTCACAGCCTTGAATACGACAAACGTCTGGATTCGACGATCGTTTTCCGTGTCTTAAGTAGAGACGATAAGGGAGGGGTTACGATCGTCTGGAAGGAACTAAAGCGAGCCGATGCGCCGAAACTGGCTTTCGCGAAAGGCCAGCCGCTGTCGGACTTCAAGTAGTCAAATCCGCAAAGGATCAGGCTCGGATGCACGTCAACGCGAGCACACGCTCGATGTCCTTTACGCCAAAGGGCTTGACGATGTAATCCGACGCACCTAGGGCAAAGGCCCTCTCGCGATCTTCGTCCGCATCGAGCGACGTCACCATCACGACCGGCACATGGCCATGGTGATCATCCGTCTTCAGGTATTCCAGAAGCCCCCAGCCGTCGATGTGCGGCATTTCAACATCCGACAGGATCAGATCGGGTTCGACCGAACCGTTAAGTAGCAGCTCGAGAGCATCTGCGCCGTGCTCCGCAGTGATGGCGCGAAAGCCGGCTTCCTCAACGATGGTCTGCGTGTGACGACGAATGCTCGCACTGTCATCTACGATCAGCACGAGCGGAGCGGCGAGCTCCTGCGCGGGCTCGGGTCGAGAGATCTCGTCATGACGCACGGGAAGCATTAGCGTGAAGGTTGAGCCGGCCTGCGGTGTGGACTCGATATGAACGCTTCCGCCTTGCGCCTCGACGGCCTCTTTGACGATGCTCATGCCAACTCCGCGGCCGGCATTAAGGTTGACGGTTTCGACGGTCGACAAGCCCTTGTTGAAGAGCAGCTTATAAGCTTCCAGATCGGACATGGCCGCCGCGTCATCAGGTGAAATAATATTCCTTTCGATCGCCCGTGCCTTCAGTTTTGCGGTTACAATTCCACCGCCGTCGTCCGCGACGGACAAGAGTACGGCTTCATCATCCGCTTCGACCCTGATGCTGATAAGCCCAAACTCGTGCTTACCGACCAGTCGCCGGACCTCAGGAGCCTCTATGCCGTGAACCACGGCGTTTTTTAGCAAGTGGAGAAGCGGCTCGACCAGAGCGTCGATGATAAGCGTATCGATCTCGACGTCGGGCGTCTCGATCTCCAGAAGGGCTTTTTTCCCTTCGTCAAGAGCGGTTACATTCACGGCGCGGGCAAGCCGCGTTTCCAGCATCCCAAATCTGACCATGCGGATCCGCACGAGGCGGTCACGGATCTCGACGGCGAGACGGCGACCGTCGTCGAGGAGCCTTTCGATCTCTGCTCTCGCCGATCCGGCGTCTGCGACGTCTAGGATCCGTGTTCCGAGAGAGGAACGATTTACCATTAGCTCGTCGGCGAGGCGCACGATCTCACCGAGGCGGTCGAGCGAGATGCGGACGACAGGTTTCTGTTCGACCGACCGCGGGACAGACGACGCCGGCTGCGACTCTGTTTTCCGTATTTTCGATGGCGTTTGCAACGAGTTAACCGCTCCGTGGAACGCGAGCTCGATGCCGGCAGTATTTGCAGGCGAACCATCAGCGACCGATCCAAGACTGCGAACGCAGCCGCGCATGAAATCCACGACCGGCAGCGGAACAGGTGCGTTTGCCTCGACTAACCGGTCTAGCAGATCCTCCATCCGATGCGCCACGCCCGCAGCGTCAGACAGGCCGACGATGCCGGCCGCACCCTTGAAGGTGTGGGCACAGCGTCGAATATCCCATAAGGCATTCTGATCGGCCGGTGATGCCTCAAGAATATCAATGCCGAGCGAGATCTTTGCCAGCAGCTCCTCGGCCTCGGAGCGAAAGATCTCGAGCGTCTCGTCGTCGATCTGGAATTCAGGTGCTGCGTTTGTCGCATAACCATTATCGCGTGTGAGTTCGTCCAGAGATCCGTCGACAAGATCTGAGACGGCAGCTAAGAAACCGTTGGCTCCCAGCGGAATGCTGAAAAGATCGGCCTCCATTGCCGCGATCAGGTCGAGAGCCCTATGGGCGTCGGCGGGGGTCGAAATCGGGCCTGCAACAGCCGCAGAACAGGCTGCGGACGTCTCAGCGATGGATGGCCGGCCGTTTTCGTCGGCAAGAACTTTCAGGCTGGCGAGCTGTCGTCTTACCGCAGAAAGGTCAACGCTGCCGCCGTCCTGCGCCAACAGCAATAGACTGCCGCGGACCGACGCTAGGCCGGCTTCGACAGTCTTGATAAAGGAGGCAGACGTTTCGCGGTCCATTTAGACCGCGGGTTCCAGTTCGGGCTCCGTCTTAAATTCAGCGACCTCGGCATCGACCAGGAGATATGTCTCGAGGGCCTTCATCAGTGTTTCGGGGCCAAACGGCTTTGTTACGTAACCGGTCGTACCCGCCATTCGACCACGCACCTTATCAAAAAAGCCGTCCTTGCCGGAGATCATGACCACGGGAAGATCCTTGCATTCGGGATTAGATCGGATCTGCTTGCAGACCTCATAGCCGTCCATTCGAGGCATCGTGATATCGAGGAGGACAAGGTCCGGGCGTTGCCCGGCGAGACGCTCGAGTGCCTCGACGCCGTCCGATGCACAAATTACGTGGTGACCGGATTTCTCCAGCTTACCCGAGATGAGCTTACGGATGGTCGCACTATCGTCGACGACAAGGATCGTTTTCCCCTTTGGACGCGCGTCGTCGACCTCCCGCTGTCGGTCGATCTCGTTGATGCGGATCGCCAGTGCGTTGACCTGGCCGGTGAGGACGACGTTGTTTGGATCGATCCGCGCGGCTTCCTGCAAATACTTAAATCCCGCGGCGTAGCTGCCGAGGTTGAAGTGACCTACGCCAAGGGCGACAAGCTCATCTACGTTGAATTCGCGGGCGTTCCACTCGCCTTCCATGCGAATTACCGCGTGACTGATCTTGTCGTGGTCGGCGCCGTTCTCAGCGAGCAGGCTTTCGATATCCGACAATGTTAGTACAGCGTGGCAGCCGCTGCACTCAAACGCCTGGCCCTCGTTATCCCTGCCGCAGAACGGACATTCGTGGACCAGACTCAGTAGCTGCTGGGCCTCAGCATGAAAGGGTTCCCCATCGAGGATCTCGACGACCTCAAATACCTGCTGCACGTCCGCAGCCTGTGATCCCGAGAGATCGATAGTTTGATAAGGATCGTAGTTTTGATCGGGCTCGTCGTCAGGTTGCTCGAAATCTATCGTCTCGGCGGCATCGCTGAAAAACTGTTGGACTTCAGGGATCTCCTCCGTTACCGCATGAGCGACAGCAATTTCTTCCTCGCTCGGCGCACCAAAGTTGGATGAGCCAGCTGCCTCAAAATCAGCCTCTAACTTGTAAGCGACATCGGTCGATCCCTTGTCGGCGTCGAGTTCCACGTTGGCTTCAACTTCGGTTACCAATTCTTCTACGTGTTCCGCCTTCGGCGTCGCGATCGAGATCAGAAAGTCATGTGCTGAGCGCGCGGCCGCGTGATTCGGATCGGCCTCGAGCGCATGATCCAGCGACGACAGTTGCTCCTCGACGCTCTGCGAAAGATGCGAACGGAGAACCCACGCCTCGGCGTTCGACGGCTGCACGTCAAGATATTGCCCGACAAGATCAAGAGCATTGGCGTTGTCGCCGGCGAGTGCGGCAGCCTTTGCATCATCAAACAAGGCGGCGATCCGCTGCTCCTTGATCTTGCGAAGTGCGTCGGCTCTTCGCTCCTCGATCTCGTGGAGTGCGGCTGAGACCTCGGCGTTGTCGGGATTGATCTCCAAAACTCGATTCAGGCATTCGATCTGTTCGTCGTCATTCTCCGCGATCGAGGCCTTCCATGCCCAGGCATCCTCGCAGTTGTCGTCGTGCGACAAAGCCTGCTCTATACATTGCGTCGCGAGTTGCTCGTTGCCATCGTTGTGAGCGGCCACGGCTCGCTTGACAAATGTCCGGGCAAGCAGCGACATCGTGGCGCTTCGCCACTCTGCGGCTCGGGTGTTTTCGGGATTGATATTCAGAACGCGATTCAAAAAAGCGAGCAGCTCTTCCGGGTAATCGCTGATGGAGGCTAGCCACATCCACGCGTCTTCGCAATCGGGATCGAGGGCAACAACTTGCGTCAGGAGCTTGCGTGCCAGATCGCGATCGCCGCTCTGAGCGGCCGAGACGCCGCGTTTAAGCACACGGTCGGCATCATGATGTCCATTGAAATCATCAAATGCAATGCCCTCGAGCATCGGGGAAGCCATTACGTTGGATTCAAGATCTAATCTCATAAAAGTGGGTTCGATAAAAGTTCTGAACTTTTCCCTGGAGCGCAGCAGGTGCGGTTTGCGCCCAGTATCAATGCTTATTCAAGGGCAATACCGATGCCATGAGAAGAGTCGTTTTGAAGATTGGTAGCCGCGACGAAAGTGCCTAAAATAAAGGCTCGGGCGGATGTCCCCTCTTCCGCGCCGAGATCACTTATCGTCGGCATCGGCATTGTGACAAAAAGTGGCAGTCAAACGTTGACAAAAAGTAGTCCCCAAAACGTGTTTGTACGCAGCGTCAATGACCGAATTAAAGAGCAAATTTGAGGTCGTCGTCATTGGCGGTGGACCTGCGGGGCTGTCGGCGGCCAGAGTTTGCGGGCGCCGAGGAATGAAGACGCTCTTGGTCGAGAAAAGTCCCGAACCGGGCGGCCAGCTGCTCTGGACGTACAATCGGATCACGAACTATCTCGACGATGAACCTAAGGTCGGGCGGGATATTGCGCAAGCTCTGAGCAGGGAGGCCGAAGCCTCCAGCGTCGTGGTGCTCAGGGGAGTTGACGTTATCGCCGCTGACCTCGCGCTCAAGCGGATCACGACTTATGACGGGGGAACATATTCCGGCGACGCGATCGTTATCGCGACTGGTGTTAGACGGCGAACCTTAGGCCTCTCGGGCGAGGAGAAATTTGGCGGCCGTGGCATTTTGGTGTCCGGAGCTCGCGATCGCGAGAGTGTAATAGGCCAGACGGTGGTCATCGTCGGCGGAGGCGACGCCGCCCTCGAAAATGCGCTGATCCTGGGCGAGCACGCTG
>DASYKW010000062.1:0-23133 GCA_035995005.1 Pyrinomonadaceae bacterium | reverse complement strand
CCAGGCTGGAATTTCGAACGGGTCCGCTCCGACGCAAAAGCCGGATGGAACAAGGAACTTTCCAGGATCGAGATTTCGGGCGGGACCGATGCTCAGACGACGACATTTTACACGGCGCTGTATCACACGATGATCCAGCCGAATATCTTTGAGGATGCGGACGGCAGCTACCGCGGGCATGACGGGAAGGTACACAACGTAAATACCGATTCGACCGCTACCGAGAGAACCACCCCGTCCGCCCAAAGCGGCGGCCACCCCTCCTTCGTAAGGAGGGGAGCTCCGAGCCACGAGTACACAGTCTTCTCGCTCTGGGACACGTTCCGTGCCGCGCATCCGCTTTATACGGTCATCGACCAGCGGCGGACGGCGGATTTTATCAATACGTTCATTCGCCAATATGAACAGGGCGGGCGGCTGCCGGTGTGGGAGCTTGCGGGCAATGAGACCGACTGCATGATCGGCTATCACGCCGTGTCGGTGATCGCCGACGCCATGGCGAAGGGCATAAAAGGCTTTGACTACGAAAAAGCCTACGAGGCCGCCAAACACTCCGCCGAGCTCGACCACTACGGGCTCGCCGCCTACAAAAAACGCGGCTACATCTCGATGGAGGACGAGAACGAGTCCGTCTCAAAAACTCTCGAATACGCTTACGACGACTGGTGTATCTCTCGTATGGCCGAGATGCTGCTGGCCGCCCGGCTCGCCGAGTTGGAGAGGAGCGGAGACCGCGCGGCTGGAAGGAATGACAAACGGCTCCAGCAGCTCGATGAGGAACGCCGAGCGTACTCAAAGCGGGCTCAGAATTTCGAGAACCTCTTCGATCCATCAACCGGTTTCATGCGGCCGAAAAAGAATGGCGGATTCGTCTCGCCTTTTGCTCCGAACGAGGTCACGTTCAACTATACAGAGGGCAATTCGTGGGTCTATTCGTTTTTTGTCCCGCAGAACGTCCCGCGACTTATGGAGCTTGAGGGCGGGCCGGAGAAGTTTGCGGCAAAGCTAGACGCACTCTTTACGACGACCGATAAGCTCGCCGGACGCGAGCAGCCGGACATCACCGGCCTTATCGGCCAGTACGCTCACGGCAACGAGCCTTCGCATCATATCGCCTACCTTTACAACTACGCGGGCCAGCCATGGAAGACGCAGAAATATGTCCGCCAGATCCTCGACAATTTCTACAAACCCACGCCCGACGGCCTGATCGGCAACGAGGACTGCGGTCAGATGTCGGCGTGGTACATCATGAGCGCGTTGGGACTGTACGAAGTCGCACCCGGTGACGCGGACTATACTCTTGCCTCACCGCTATTCGAGACGGCGGTTATCAGATTGGAGAACGGCCGCGCATTTACGATCAAGGCTCCGGGAGCGAGCCGCTTGCCGTACGTGCGGAGCATACGGTTGAATGGCAACGAGCTCCAGACCGCATTCTTGTCGCACGAGATGCTGATGCGGGGCGGGACCCTCAACTTCGAGATGTCGGCGACGCCCGTGAAGACCGCGATGGCGACGCCGTTCAGATATGGTGACGTCCTAAGCGAGCACAATGCGTTTGTCGCTGTTCCGGTCATCAAGGCCGACAAGCGTGTCTTCCGGGACAGCATGGAACTGACGTTCGAAACGCTTGCCGACGAGGCCGACATACGTTACACACTCGATGGCTCGACGCCGTCGTCTGGCTCTCAGCGTTACGAATACGGACACGCCATCCGGCTTACCAAGACGACTAACGTCAAAGCCATTGCGATCGGCGCCTACAACGAGGGCCGCGATCTCAGCCAGGTCGTCGATGCTACCTTTTACCGCATGCCGCATGACTGGACGGTCAAGATCGACACGAAATACAACCGCCAATACACCGGTGGCGGCGATGAAGGCCTGATCGACGGCATTCGCGGATCGACCAGTTTCGCGTCCGGCGAGTGGCAAGGCTATCAGCCGCAGGACCTTATCGCGACGATCGATCTCAAGAAAGACACGAGGGTGAGCGAGGTCGGCGGCGGCTTTTTGCAAAATGCCGGCTCGTGGATCTGGATGCCGACGCATATCGAGTTTGAGACGTCGATGGATGGCGTGAATTTCACGCGCGTGGCGGATATCAAGACCGACGTTGCGGTCGACGACAGGCGCGAGACAATTTGCGATTACACGGCGAAGGTCACCCCTGTTACCGCCCGATACGTCCGCGTTCATGCTTACAATCTCGGCAAGATCCCGTCATGGCATCCCGGTGTGGGGAACGACGCCTTCATTTTTGTCGATGAGGTATGGGTTAAATAAACGGCTAGTCGGACTTCTCGTAAACGTCCTTTTTGGCAAGGCCGTCGCGCTTTACCTTTCTGAGCAGAGTTCTCATTTCGCTATCTATTTTCGTCACAAGGCGGCGTAGCTTTTGCTCCGGACGGGCCATAAAGTACGTCACGTGCGAGGTCTCGTAGCCGTTCGGAGAGTGTGGTGAGAAGTAGTAATTCGATATGCATCGACGCACGCCGTCGGTCCGGACCTCATTGACCGAATGCCACGTCTTGTCGCCCGTCGCCATCAGCACCAGCCGATTGAAAAGACTCGGTATCTCGATCGGTTCCGTGACGTCCTCGTCCCAAAGCTCGAGATTGCCTCCATTATCGGGTCGCCATTCGGACGAGATGTAATAAAGCAGATTGAGAACGCGGTAGTTTTTTTGCTCGCCGTCGTGCGAGTTATCGATATGCGGATTGAGAAAATGCCCACGTTCCATCGCGCTGATGCCCCCGGCGTAAAGGTACGGGTCGCCGATGCAGTCTCTAATGCCGGTCAGTTCGGCGACCTTGTCGATAACGCGTTTGTCCTGGAACGCGAAGGTAATGTCCTCGATGAGCGGGTCAAATTGATCGAGAGCCTTCGACGTGTATTTACGCTCGCGGAAGCTGTCGAGCAGCCGCATCTTGTCCGACGCGGGGAATGCTGCGGCGATCCGACTCGCCATCTCGGTAGGCAAAAGATCGTCGATCGCCGTGTGTCTCGCGGTGACGCCCTTTTTGTCAACGAAGTCGGCCTTTATCGCCTCGGCGTCCTGCTCGAGACGCTCGACGATCATCCGGACCAGTTGCTCGCGGGCTTCGCTCATAGCTCGAATTATAATCCGTTCGGTCCTAAAACACTCTGCAGTCCCCGAGAACAAAAACTTCGACGATTTGTGAACGGCCCGCGTCTAACCTTTGACCGGCGAGGTAAGACTTATGGATAGGCGATTTTTTCTCAAGACATCGGGCATCGGACTGGCGAGCTTTGGCCTTATGGCCGCGGCTCCGGACTTTTTACACCAGTTTGCGGCGGCGCAGAATGCCGCAAAGGGCTATGGCAAAAAGAAAGTGCTTGTCACGATCTTTCAACGCGGTGCCGTGGATGGCCTCAACGTGCTTGTGCCGTACGGCGAGAGCGAGTATTACAACCTTCGCCCCACGATCGCGGTCGCAAAGCCCGGACAGACCGATGGAGCGATCAAGATCGACGACACCTTTGGCCTGCATCCGTCGCTAAAGGCGTTTGAGCCCTATTTTAAGAGCGGCCAGATGGCTGCGGTCACGGCGGTCGGCTCGCCCGACAACACGCGCTCGCACTTTGACGCACAGGACTATATGGAGTCCGCGACGCCCGGCAACAAGGGCACGAGCGACGGCTGGCTCAACCGCGTGATGCAAAACGTCGCGGAAAAGGACGCCTCACCTTTCCGCGCAGTTTCGATGACACAGCAGATGCCACGGGCACTTTACGGCAAGTCGCCGTCGGTCGCGATGACCAACATGGCGGACTTTTCGATCCAGGGAGGCATTTTCTCCAAGGACCTACAGGGTGGATTCGAGGCTGCGTGGGAACAGAATGCCAAGCAAGGGCTCGGCGATACTGGCAAGGAGACCTTCGAGGCCGTTAATTTTCTAAAGTCCGCGAACCCAGCGCAATACAAGGCCGAGAACGGCGCCGTGTATCCGAACACAGATTTCGGCCGCTCGATGCAGCAGATCGCCCAGCTTATCAAGGCGAACGTCGGCCTTGAGGTCGCTTTCACCGACACCGGCAACGGCATCCGCTGGGACACGCACACCAACGAGGGCAACGGCCGCGGCCAGCTTGCCGGATTCCTGACGACCTTCTCCAACGCTATTGCAGCCTTTGCACAGGACCTCGGCAAACGAATGGACGACGTTGTCGTGCTGACGATGAGCGAATTCGGCCGCACGGCCCGCGAGAACGGCGGCCGCGGCACCGATCACGGCCACGCGAACACGATGTTCGTGCTCGGCAACTCGGTCAAGGGCGGCAAGGTTTACGGTGAGTTCAAGGGCCTAAAGAACGACAAGCTCTACGAAGGCCGTGATCTCGATGTTACGACCGACTTTAGAGATGTTTTTGGTGAGGTCGCAACCAAGCACATGGGTGCAAAAGAGCTCGCCAAGATCTTTCCGAATTATTCGGCGGGAGCGGCAAAGTTTAGGGGTTATTTGGGCTGAGCCTCTGCAAAGGCTGAGTAAATAGACCAAAGGACGCTCAAATGGCGTCCTTTTTCAACTGGGCCTAGTCACTATCCTCTACCAAAGACGGCTTTGGGAGCAGCCGTGCTTTGCGCCGCCGCAGAGATGCGGCGGCGAGGACGAATGCAAATACCAAATATGGGCGCATCGAACGACTAAACGGGTATGTTTGCCTCGACCAGCAGCGTGAGCAGCGTCAATGATTCCTGCCACCCGAGATAGCACATCTCGGCAGGTATCGCTGCGGGGATTCCTTCTTGCACGACGTTGAGCTCAGTACCGACTGAAACCTCTTTGAACGTGATCGTAGTCGTCATCTCGCCAGATAGGTTTGCATCGTCGAACTTGTCGGTATGCACGATCTTTTCGTTTGGCACGAGTTCAAGGTATTCGCCGCCGAAGGATTGAACCTGCCCGCTGCCAAAGGTTGTAAACGACATTTTGTATGTCCCGCCGACGCGGGCGTCGACATGATCGACCGACCCGGTAAATCCATTTGGCGGCAGCCATTTGCACATGGCAGCGGGATCGAGATATGCCTTGTAAAGCTTTTCGGGTTTGCAGCGAATTACGCGGTGTAGTTTTACCGTATTGTTGTCCATCTTATGTTGGAGCCTCCTTGTTTTATTATCTAGTTGTCGCACCTTGAACATTGGCCTCCTGTCGAAAACTGCCGAGCAACAGCTGCGACATCATCCACAGGAAAAGGAAAATATTGATGACCTGCGGCGCCTTGCGGAACCATAGGTTCGTAAAGATCAGGTGATCGATGAGCGGCACTGACAGTCCGTTCGCACTAAGTTGGATCTGGATGGGTATCTGGATCGTAGCTGACGAAACCCAGACGAGCCCTTGGAGAATTATCGAGAGCCAGATCGCCCATCGAGGGATCGGCGCAGGGCGAAACCAGGCGAGCAGGATGGTCAGTACCGTCGCGATCACCATCGGAACCACCATGTAGCCGATGACCAGCGGGCTTATCGCGTGATGATAAGCGAGAAACTCATTCGGACCGATGAGACGCCAGGTCGGATAGTTGACAAAGCTCTCAACAAACGACGCACCCATTCCATAGAAAATGAGTGCGAACGTGATCAAAAAGAGCCAAATAGAAAACTTCGATGACCGCATTCTATTCTCGCGTTCAGTCCATTTTTCTCAGCCGCAGACGTAAGGCCTGGAGCTTTATGAATCCTTCCGCGTCGTGCTGATCGTAGGCGCCGGCGTCGTCCTCAAATGTCACGACGCGTTCGCGATATAGCGAGTCGGGCGATTTGCGACCCGTGACGATCACATTGCCTTTGTATAGTTTGACGCGAACATCGCCATTCACAGTTTCCTGCGTCTGGTCGATCATCGACCGCAGTATCTCGAATTCGGGTGCGAACCAAAACCCATAGTAAACCGACTCCGCAAACTTTGTTCCCAAGGAATCACGCAGCCGCATGACCTCGCGGTCCATCGTGATCGACTCAAGCGCGCGGTGTGCGGCCATCAGGATCGTGACGCCCGGCGTTTCGTAAACGCCGCGTGACTTCATCCCGACAAAGCGATTCTCGACCAGATCGACACGTCCGATGCCGTGCTCACCGCCGAGGAAATTGAGCTTTGTGAGCATGTCCACGGCGCCGTATTTCTCGCCGTCGATCGCAACAGGCTCGCCCTTCTCAAAAGATATCGTGATCTCCCGCGCGCTGTCGGCGGCGTTCTCCGGCGACTTTGTCGTCAGGAAAATATTCTCCGGCGGTGCCGCCCAAGGGTCCTCGAGAATGCCGCCCTCGTAACTCACGTGCATCAAATTGCGGTCCATCGAGTACGGCTTTTCGGCGGTTGCGGTGACGGGTATGCCGTGTTTTTCACAATACGCGATCAGGTCTGCTCGCCCCTTAAACTCCCAATGCCGCCAAGGTGCGATGACCTTAATGTCTGGCTGCAGAGCATAGTACGTGAGCTCAAATCGCACCTGATCATTGCCCTTTCCCGTAGCGCCGTGAGCTACGGCGTCGGCGCCTTCCTTTTGGGCGATCTCGATCTGGCGTTTGGCGATGACAGGGCGCGCAAGGCTCGTTCCCAGCAGATAAACACCCTCGTACAGGGCGTTCGCTTTTACGGCCGTCCAGACAAAATCCTTAACAAACTCCTCGCGCAGGTCCTCGACATACAGCTTGGCCGCGCCCGTGGCTTTGGCCTTTTCGTCGAGGCCGGTCAATTCCTCGCCCTGCCCCACATCGGCGCAATAGCAAACGACCTCACAGTTGTAGGTCTCCTTGATCCACAGCAGCATCGCCGATGTGTCGAGACCGCCCGAGTAGGCGAGGACGACTTTCTTTATTTCTTTGTTCATCAATATCCCACACGCTCGAGCGCCGAGTTCTTTGCGAAGTTGGCGTCTTTGCGTGAAAATGAAATTCTCACGCAAAGGAGCAAAGAACGCAAAGATATGCCGGAGAAGAAGGCCAAGCTTTGGGGCGGACGGTTTACCGAGGAGCCGGACGAGGTATTTCGCGAGTTCAACGACTCGCTGCGATTCGACTGTCGTCTCTTCGTCGCCGACGTGAGCGCTTCGATCGCTCACGCTAACGGCCTGGGAAGGGCCGAGGTCATATCAGATGACGAGCGACTGCAGATCATCGATGGCCTAACCGAACTCCTGGAAGAGGAAGCGACGCGAGACGGTTTCTGGCGAGGGGCGAATGCCGAAGACGTGCATTCATTTATCGAGCAGAAGCTGATCGAGAAGATCGGAGATGCGGGCCGCAAACTTCACACCGGCCGCAGCCGCAACGATCAGGTCGCGACGGCTTTTCGACTCTGGGTCCGCTACGAGATCGAGTCAACGATCCTGCGTATCCGAGATGTGCAGATCGCTCTCGTCTCGTTTGCGGAACGCCATGCCGACGCCGTCATACCGGGATATACGCACTTGCAGCGTGCCCAGCCGGTGCTTTTCGCACACTGGTGCCTGGCTTATGTCGAGATGCTGAAGCGCGACCGCGAACGGCTGCTCGACACCCACAAGAGAGTCAACATTTTGCCGCTTGGATCCGGCGCGTTGGCGGGAACGGGCTTTCCGATCGACCGCGAGGCCGTCGCTGCCGAGCTAGGGTTCACCGGAATATCAAAGAACAGTCTCGACGCCGTCTCGGACCGTGATTTTGCAGTGGAATTCACGGCGGCGTGCTCGCTCCTGATGGTGCATCTCTCGCGTCTTGCCGAGGACCTGATCCTCTATTGTTCGACCGAATTTGGATTCGTCACACTAAGCGACGCGGTTTCGAGCGGCTCCAGCCTGATGCCGCAGAAAAAGAATCCTGACGCGTTGGAACTCCTCCGTGGCAAGGCCGGACGTGTTTTTGGCCACAATCTCGGCCTTCTCACGATGCTCAAAGGCCTTCCGCTCGCCTACAACAAGGACATGCAGGAGGACAAAGAGGCCGTTTTTGATACCGCAGACACTGTCAATATCTGCCTGCGTGCGGCAACGATCGTCCTCGACAACGCCACGTTAAATGAGGCAAAGGCTCGAGATGCCGCGACCAAAGGCTATCTCAACGCCACCGAGCTTGCGGATCATCTGGTGAAAAGGGGAGTACCGTTCCGAACCGCACACGAAACCGTTGGCAGGGCTGTTCTATATGCAATCGATCAGGGAAAGGAGCTTAACGAGCTAAGCATGAACGAGCTAAAAGAGTTTTGGCCGGACATCGATGAGAGAGTCGCCGAGGCGTTGAGTCTCGACTTGACACTCAACGCAAAGTCCGCGACGGGTGGAACATCACGCGACCGGGTCGCCGAGGCTCTAGCCTCCGTACACGAGTATCTCAATGGATAAATCCGCGCTCTTTGAGGACACGGGTAATAACGAATTGCTGCAGTTCCTCGGCGTCTCTATTGAAGTTGCGACTGCTGAGCGTGTCATCCTCACGATGGAGGTCACGCCAAAGGTGCATCAGTACGTCGGCATCATGAACGGCGGTGTCTCGATGCTGCTCGCCGAAACAGCCGCCTCGATAGGAGCTGTCGCAGGGTCCGATCTTACAAAAGTCACGCCCGTCGGCATTGAGATAAACGGCAATCACCTGCGCGCCGTCTCGAAGGGGGTGCTCACAGTCGAGGCCAAACCAATTTACTCGGGCCGCACGCTCAACGTTTGGGTCATCGAGATCACCAACGACCGCGGCAAGCTCGTCTTCACCGGGCGCATCACGATTCTGATGCAGAAACGCTCCGCCTATCAGCCGTAATCGAGCTAAACTGCTCGTGTGCACGACTTTGTCCGCAATCTCATCACCGAATGGCGCCGGCTGGAAATGCCGACGTCCGATGCGACGGTCGTCGTCGGTGTTTCAGGCGGCGCGGACTCGGTAAGCCTGCTGCTCGCAATGCATGAGCTGCGTGAGTTGAAAAAACTAAACCTTCGGCTCGTAGCTGCGCATTTCAATCACCGGCTCCGGGACGGTGAAAGTGACGCCGATGAACAATTCATTCGTGAGTTCACTATTGAACGAAAGATCGAGTTCGCCAGCGGGCATGCCGAGCCCCTCGAGGCCTCCAACCTTGAGCAAAAAGCGCGCGTTGCGAGATACGCATTTCTGAGTAGAACCGCCGAGAATGTTGGTGCTTTTGCGGTACTCACGGGTCATACTGTCAACGACCAGGCCGAGACATTTCTGATAAATCTTCTGCGTGGAAGCGGGCCGACCGGACTTTGCGGAATGAAAGCCGTCCGGCCGATAGCCGACAGGCCACCGCCGCAGACCGACGGATGCGAGCCAGACGCGGACACCGAGGAGCCTCTGCTCTTTGCCGAAAAACTGCTCCTCGTGAGGCCTCTCGTGACCTGGGCAAAGCGCCTTCACACCGAGGGCTATTGCCACGACCGACAGATCGAGTATCGCTACGACACGATGAACGAGGACACCGCCTTCAAACGCGTCAGGATCAGGAAGATATTGCTGCCATTGCTCGAGGACTTTAACCCAAACATCGTCGAGACCCTGGCTCGCACGGCGTCGCTGATGCAGCAAATACCGGAGAACCTAATTGCTGAAGGCCCTGAAGACGAGCTTAGGATCGTTGAGCTGCGGGCGATGCCGTCTGACGAACTCTATGAGAAGCTTCGCTCATGGCTCGGTCGAAAGCGCGGCGACAAACGTTCGTTGAGCCTGAAACATATCCAAGCGATCGAGCGTTTGGTAAAAAGCGAGAAGAGCGGCCGCGTGGCCGAGTTGCCGGGAAAAGCCGCGGTCGTGCGGTCCGACGGGCGGCTCACCTATCGCGAGAATAGTGTTGATTAGCGCCGCACCGTCAACTAAAATCGAGAGTTGGCCCATTTCGGGCGGCGGAGCCAGCGATGTATTGCACAACGCGGGTAAAGCATTCGTCATCATAAGATGAACGCGACAGACCTACGTTTTGGGTATTGTCTGGAGGCAGAATTTGAGCTCTAAGGTAAAGCAGATCTTATTGTGGATGGTCATCATTTCGAGCGCGCTCGTGTTCGTCTGGTACTTGCAAAAGCAGCAGACGACCCCGCCGAAAGAATTGTCCTTTGACCAGGCACTAACGCAGATCAAGAACAAGGACATCAAGGAGATCGCGGTCAAGCAGGACACGCTTGAGCTGACGAGCAAATCCGATGTCAAGATGACGACCCGTCTCGACGCCAGCGACTCGACGCGTGACCAGATCTTTGCCGCGGCAAAGGACACGGACACGGTAGTCAAGCTTGAGCCGCCCTCAAGCGGCCTCGGCTGGCTCGTGCTGGTCAACGCGCTCCCTTTTATCCTCTTGATGGGATTTTTAGCCTTCACCTTGCGGCAAATGCAGGCCGGCGGCAATAAGGCCCTGAGCTTTGGCAAGTCGAAGGCAAAGCTTCTCAACAACCAGCAAAAACGCGTCACATTTAAGGACGTCGCCGGCGTTGATGAGGCCAAGGAAGAGCTTGAAGAGATCATAGAGTTTCTCAAGGACCCACAAAAGTTTCAAAAGCTCGGCGGCAAGATCCCGAAGGGCGTTCTAATGGTGGGTCCTCCGGGAACCGGTAAGACCTTGCTCGCAAAGGCTGTTGCCGGCGAGGCAAACGTTCCTTTTTTCTCGATCTCGGGCTCTGATTTTGTCGAGATGTTCGTCGGCGTCGGTGCCTCGCGAGTTCGCGATCTGTTCGAACAGGGTAAGAAAAACGCCCCCTGCATCATCTTTATCGACGAGATCGATGCTGTGGGACGCCATCGCGGTGCCGGCCTCGGCGGTGGCCACGATGAGCGCGAACAGACGCTCAACCAGCTTCTCGTTGAGATGGACGGTTTCGAGTCGAATGACGGCGTCATCCTGATGGCCTCGACCAACCGGCCCGACGTCCTGGATCCGGCACTTCTCAGGCCTGGCCGCTTTGATCGTCGCGTAGTCGTCGGAAGGCCTGACGTACGTGGACGTGAAGGAATTCTTAAGGTACATACTCGCAAGATCCCTCTCGATGAGGGCGTCGAGATCAACGTGATCGCACGCGGGACGCCAGGTTTTACCGGTGCTGACCTTGCGAATATCGTCAATGAGGCTGCCCTTAACGCCGCCCGCTATAACAAAAAGGTCGTGTCGATGTCTGACTTCGAGATAGCGAAGGACAAGGTCATGATGGGCGCCGAGCGCAAATCGATGGTCATCTCTGACGAGGAAAAGCGGATCACCGCTTACCACGAGGCCGGCCACACGCTTGTCGGGCTTAAGGTGCCAAATATCGACCCGGTTCACAAGGTCACGATCATTCCGCGCGGCATGGCCCTTGGCGTGACGATGTACCTTCCTGAAAAGGACCGCCTGAGTGCTTCTAAAGAGTATTTGCTCGGCCAGATCGCGATGGCGATGGGCGGCCGTATTGCCGAAGAGGTTTTTATTGGCAGCATCACGACAGGAGCATCAAACGATATCGAAAAGGCCACTGAGGTCGCTCGCGCGATGGTCTGCGAATACGGAATGTCGGACCTTGGTCCGTTGACCTTCGGCAAGAAGGAGGAGCAGATCTTTCTGGGTCGCGAGATATCGCAGCACCGTGATTACTCCGAGGATACCGCGATCAAGATCGACAAAGAGGTCAGACGTATCGTCGCCGAGCAGTATGCTCGTGCCGAGAAGATCGTCGAGGAAAACAAGGAAGCGTTGATCCGACTCGCGGAGGCTTTGCTTGAGCTCGAAACGCTCGACAGCGTACAGATCCGGCGAGTGGTCGCCGGCCTGCCGCTCGAGGATGATCCTTCGCCGACCAAGGATGACGATGGCTCATCGGAGAAAGAGGAAACATCGACCAACCCTTTCAAAAAGCCTATCCTGCCGCCGATCACGGGAAATAACCCGGCGACTGCGTGACCGGGACGGCGATGAAGGAATTAAGGATGAAGGAAAGCCTTCATCCTTTTTGTTTTGTCCTTATCGCGATTAAATAGTTCTTAATGAGATGGAAGACCTCACGTCGAACCATACGCCTCGACCGCCCGCTCGTGATGGGCATTCTGAACGTCACCCCCGACAGCTTCTCCGACGGCGGGCGATTCGCACTCGTCGATGCGGCGATCGCGCGGGCCGAGGAGATGATCGCCGAGGGCGCCGACATTATAGACGTTGGCGGTGAATCTACCCGGCCCGGAAGCGGGCTCGTCGACGTCAATACTGAGGGTGATCGAACGCTGCCCGTCATCGGAATGATCACGAAGCGTTTTGATGTTCCCGTTTCTATCGATACGACAAAATGGGGCGTGGCGATGATGGCGATCGATCGCGGCGGAGCGGAGATCATTAACGACATTTCCGGGCTGCGATGGGACGCACGCGTTGCGGATGTTGCGGCTCGAAGCGGTGCCGCTCTCATTCTAATGCATTCACGCGGAGAGTTCGGAAACATGCATGATCAGCTACCGGTCGACGACATTCTGCTGGAGGTCCGGACCGGTTTGTCGAGGTCGATCAAACTTGCAAGGAAGTGGGGTGTAGAGGATAGTCGGATCGCCGTTGACGTCGGCCTCGGCTTTGGCAAGACGCACGACCAGAACTTAGAGCTCCTCGCAAAACTTGATAACATTGTCGATGAATTCGATAGTTATCCGATGATCATCGGAGCGTCGCGAAAGTCGTTTGTCGGCAAGGTCCTCGGCGGCGTGCCGGCGGGCGAGCGGCTCGGCGGCAGCATCGCGGCGGCGATTGCGGCCATTGAGCGTGGGGCGAAGATAATTCGTGTACACGACGTCCGCGAAACAGTTGCGGCTATCAAGGTTTGGACGAACAGCAAACAGGAAAAGTGAATGAAACCTCTGCGTTACATTGCAATACTCGTCTTAGCGTTTGCCTGCTTTGGCTTCAAAGACTGTTATAAACCCGTAACGAATTCAGGTCTCCCGTCGCACATCAAGACGGTAGCCGTGCCGGCGTTTCAGTTCGAGGCGCGGGGCCTCCGCTACAAGATCGAGTCTCGTTTTACCGATGCCGTCACGCGCGAGATCATCCGCCGCGGTAACGGGCTGAAGGTCCAGGGGTCGCTCGCCGGTGCCGATGCGGTACTTGAGGGTACGATACGTGATTTCAACTTCACAGGCGTCCTGCTCGACAAGGATGGCCGAGCCCGCGTTTACGAGGTCACCATCGTCACGGCGGTGACGATCCGCGACCTGAAGGAGGATAAGATCCTTTATGACAACCAGAATTTTGTGTTTCGGGATTCGTTTGAATTCTCTTCCGATCCGCGCTCATTCTTTAACGAGGAAGACCCTGCCGTCGAGCGCATGGCCCGGGCCTTTGCGGAATCTGCCGTCTCAGCCTTTGTAAACGGCCTCGGCGTCCAAAAAGAAAAGCATTAGCTCGACTTAGAGCGTCGTTTTGCGGCTAGTCTCTTATGCCTACACTATCGGTAGAAGCGTTACGAAAACAGCTTCGTGCACGCGAGTTGGCACCGGTCTATCTACTCTACGGAGCGGAGACGTACATGCGCGATGTGGCGGCCCGCACGATAGCGGAAAAGACTTTTGGCGAGGCCGATTTCCGGGATCTCAATGAGACTAGCTTTAGCCTGTCGACAGATCCGGATATGCTTCGCGAGGCGATCGGGGCGGCTGAGCAGCTGCCGATGATGGCCACGAGCAGGCTTGTCAAGATAACCGATATTCGAATCTCCGCCACCGGCTTTCGCGATACGATCACGGAAGATTCCGAGACAGCGTTGCGAACTTATCTTTCTAACCCTTCCCCATCGTCGGTCGTCATTTTTGTGGCTGACGAGCTTAATGGCAACCGTAAGATGTCAAAGCTTCTTAAGGAGCTGACAGCCGCGGTAGAGTTTGCGCCTCTCAATGACGCGGAGCTCGCTGAATGGGCGAGGCTCGAATTCAAGAAAGCAGGGATTGATGCAACGCCGCAGATAGTCCAACTGCTCGTGAGCCGTGTCGGACGGGACGTCCGTCGATTGACGAACGAGATCAATAAGCTCGCCGCGGCCGCGTTGCCCACGACCGTGGTCACGGGCGACCTGATCGAGCAGCTCGTGCCGACGTCGCGCGAGATGGACAATTTTGCACTGACCAACCACTTGATCGCCGGACGAAAGGCAAAAGCGATCACGACGCTCAAGAAAGTTCTGGACGACGGGGCAGAGCCTGTTGCACTTATCGGAGCGATCCTCTATTCCTACCGCAAACTTGTGATGGTGAAGGATCTGATGGATCGAGGTGTTGATCGGCGCGAGGTGGCGGGCGTCCTTAAGCTTCGCTACAGCGATCAGGAGCCCTATTTTGCTGCGGCGAGGCGCGCTCCAATGAATAAGCTCGCTGACGGCGTTCGAAGCATAGCCGCAGCCGATCTTGCGATCAAAACGTCGATAGGCGGCTCGACCTCAGGGGCGCGGATGCAGGTCGAGATGCTCGTCGCAAAGCTCGCCCTTTTCACATCAAACTAGATCGCCTGCAGTCCGGACGCGTTGTTAAAATAGCGGTAAAGGTCGTTGTAATCGCCGATGGCACGCTGCAGGATGAGCGGCAGCTGCGCGATATCCGCCGTGTTCACGATCAAATTGAGGTTCCGCAAGAATGCATCCTGCGCATTCATCGTCGTCCCGGCGTCCTCGAGCGAGATCAGGAAGAGGCGCCGTCTCTCCGACGAGTACATCGAGTTGGCACGCTGCTGAATGATCGCGGCACCGCCGAGATCGGCAGCGAAATCCGGCGAGAAAATAAGTACCTCGGTCTTGCCTTCGCGAAGACGCTCATTCGCCTGAGCGGGCGTTTGCGCTACATAGACCTTGTAGCCGGACTTGGCCAAAAGGCGGGCTGTCTCATCCGTTCGGGCCCCTAGGCACAGCAGGATGCGTCTGGGCTTTACGGTCTCATCATCATCAATGGCAACGCTCTTCTGGTCCGATTGCAGAGCATTCATCAGTGACCGCAATGCGCTGTTTATCTGGAGGTCGTGCTCTTTTTCCTTGAAGTCCGGGCTCTCCGCAGCGACAGGAGCCGGTTGGTTCGCCGCCAATTGATCTACTGTCGAGGCGTCCTTTTGCACGCGTAGCAGATTTTGGCAGCGCGGGCAGCGGACGGAAAAGTTCCCACTCGGGATCTTTGATTCGTCGAGTTGCAGCGAAACTGAGCAATTGTCACATCGGATGATCATAGCTGGTGGTTATTCGATCATGTTGAGGACCGAGTCGGGATTCTCGGGCGGTGGCGGAGGCATCACGGGCGTGGGCATTGGCTTATGACCTGCACCGATCCGATTTGCGTTGACATAATCCTCGGTCGAGGAGAGCCCCTTGAGCTGGAGCAGCAGATTGTTTTGGTTTGTCGCGAATGAGAGGCCGTCCTCCATCGTTATCAGCTTTTTCTCGATCATGTCGCGTATGACAGAGTCGAAATCCTGCATCCCGTCGATCTCACCGTCACGAATGGCGTCGAGCAGCGTCTTACCCTCTTGCTCGCCTTTCTCGATGTATTCGCGAGTACGCGGATTGGATCTAAGTATCTCGACCGCCGCAATGCGGCCTTTGCCGTCAGCGGTCGGGATCAGACGCTGAGAAGCAATGTAGCGAAACGTTTGCGCAAGGCGAGTGCGAATGATCCGCTCCTCATTCTTAGGATACAGACCGATGATGCGGTCGATCGTCTTGGACGTATCGATCGTATGCAACGTCGATAGTACAAGGTGGCCGGTCTCAGCAGCCTCGAGTGCGATCTCCGCCGTCTCGAGATCGCGCATTTCGCCGACGAGGATCACCTTCGGTGCCTGCCGAAGTGCGGCACGCAGTGCCGACGCAAAATCCTTCGTATCCGCGCCGACCTCGCGTTGATTGATGGTCGATTTCTTGTGCGTGTGGAGAAATTCGATCGGGTCCTCGATCGTAACGATGTGATAGGCCTTTGTCTCGTTGATGCGGTCGATGATCGCGGCGAGCGTTGAGCTCTTTCCCGAGCCTGTCGGGCCGGTCAGCAGGACGATGCCGTTGCGGATCTCGGCTATCTGCGCCAACTGCGGCGGCAGCTGCAACCCATCAAATGTCGGAATCTCGTGCGGGATCACTCTCATGACGATCGAGAACGAATTCCTCTGTTGAAAGATATTGACACGAAATCGACATTTGCCGGGCAGCGCATAGCTCAAATCGGCAGTGCGAAGCTTTACTAGCTGATTCGCGGCATCCGGGTTGTCCCGGGTCAGCGCCATCGCTATCATCTCGGTTTGAAATGAAGACAGCTTGCCCAGACCGACCGGTGAGGTCGGATATAGGACGCCGTTGATCTCAACTTGCGGCTTTTGATTGGCCGAGAAATTCAGATCGCTGACATTCTCTGACGTGAGCAGCATCTGCTCAATGATCGGCGCTACGTCCAACAAGCTCATTGTTTGGGTCTTCTCCGGGAACGTGAGTAACGAGGGGCGGGAAACTATCGACACCGTGGGTGGTGTCCTGCCTATTATCGCCTAAGGAATGCGGTGAATGCAATACATTTTTCAACAATGATAAACAATCAGCTATCCGTCGCTGCCATTAAGAGTTCTTGCATAGCGTCGGAGATGCCACTAGTATGCGTGAAGAGTCCGCCTATGATCGCCGCCGAATCGGCTCCTGACGTGAGAACCGCCCTTAGATTCGATCGGTCGATACCGCCTATCGCGACTATCGGCAGGTTCGGAACGGCCGACTGTACAGCCGCAAGACCCTCGAACCCTACGTTCGGATCCGGATTCTCTTTTGTTTGTGTATTGAAAACGGGGCCGATTGCGATGTAGTCAATGAACTGCCCTGCGGCCTCGACGGCCTGCTCTACCGAGTGCGTTGAGTATCCAACTATGGCGTCGAGCCCGAGTATCTCCCTCGCGGCCGCTGGCGGCATGTCATCCTGACCTAGATGCACTCCGTCAGCCCCGGTCGCAAGGGCAATGTCCGCGCGGTCGTTGATGATAACCGTCACGCCGCGCGCGTGGGCGTATTCGATGGCGCCGAGAGCTTCTGAATAGAATTCGCGAGGGCTCGCACGTTTTTCACGCAACTGGATAAGCGTTGCACCGCCGTCGATGAGGCGTCTGACTTGTTCTAGATGCGTGAGACCGGATACGCGCGTATCTGTGATCGGGTAGACCGACGGAAGTCTCAGACGCGGCATCAGACGATCGCTTTCATCATCAGAAAGCAATCCTCGCCGTTGTTGTAATATCGGCTGATCCTCTGAACAACCATATAACCGGCCCGCCGGTAAAGCTGCTGGGCTTCGGTGTTGCCGACGCGGACCTCAAGCATCAAAGTCCCAACCTCCCGCTTTCGGAGTACGTCCTCGATGTGGTCCAGCAGTCTTTTCGCGATCCCGCGCCGCCTATGCTCGGGCGCTACACCAATAGTGGTCAGATGCGCCGCATTGTTTTCGTTGACCATCACAAACGCAAACGCAGCGATCACCCCGTACTCGTTCACGACCCGATAGCTGAGTGTACGGGGTTCGGTCAGCAAGTAGTTAAAAGTGTGTTTTGTATAATTGTCGCCGTTGCGAAAGCAGCGAATATTCAGCCGCAGGACCTCCGACAAACCCTCCATCGTCAACGGCTTGATCTTGTACTCGGTTGGCGGCGCCGGCACAACTATCTCCGCCACGGCATCGATCGTCGGGACGAATAAGCTGCGAAGTGACTCGAGAACAGCCATAACAGTCGTTAAACCACCAACATGCAGTCGCCGTAACTGTAAAAACGATATCGTTTGGCTACCGCATGCTCGTAAGCACTCATTATAAGTTCGTGTCCGCCGAAAGTTGAAGTTAATACCAACAGCGAGCTTCGCGGCAGATGAAAGTTGGTCAGCATAGCGTCGACCGCGCGAAACTTGTAGCCCGGGGTGATCGTCAGGGTTGCAGCGTGATTACCGGCCGCAAATCTCCCGTTGTCGGCAATATTGGATTCCAGAGCTCGGGTCGTAGTTGTGCCGATGGCGACGATTCGCCGTCGGTCTATCTTTGCGACATTGAGCCGCTCGGCAGTACTCTCGTCGATCGAGTATCGCTCCGACATCACGCGATGCTCGGCAACATTCTCTACGCGTACCGGTTCAAACGTTCCATAGCCGACGTGCAGCGTGATCTCCGCGATTTCCGCTCCGATCTCATGTACACCGGCGAGAACGGCGCCCGTAAAGTGCAGGCCAGCGGTCGGTGCAGCGATCGCACCGCGCTCCTTCGCGTAGACCGTCTGGTAGCGTTCACGGTCTCCGAGGGATCCTTCCTCGCGTTTGATATATGGCGGAAGTGGAGTCCGCCCAACTTTATCTATTAGAAGCTCGAGATCGGCGGCGGCGGCGAACTGCACAACCACCTTCCCATTCGCAGTCTTTTCGAGGACCTCGGCTGTCAATTCCTCGCCGAAATCGATCCGCTTACCCGGCCTGAGTCGCCGGGCCGGACGGGCAAGCGTCTCCCAAATACCAGAGCTTTTTTCCTCGACGAGAAAGAGCTCAACATTCGCACCCGTCTCGCTTTGGCCCAGTAATCGTGCCGGAAAGACCTTAGTATTGTTCACGACGAGCAGGTCGCCGTCGCGGAGGAACGACGGAAGCTCTGAAAAGACACGATCGTCGAACTTGTTCGCACCGCGATCGACTACAAGCATTCGTGACGCTGACCGTTCGTCGAGCGGTTGTTGGGCGATCAACTCGCCGGGTAGGTCGTAATCGAATTCCGAGATCAACATTCAGCCTAATTATCCCAGAGCAAAACAAAAACGGCACACCGCGTGCGGCATGCCGTTCTAGTTCGCGGACCGTTGTGGTCCGTCTAGTTTGGAGTAACCTCGTTGAAATTATTTATCATAATATCACCCCCAGTGCGGCGATTATCGCACAGCCGCGCGCCTCAACACCAGAAAAATCTTGAGCCTGCGTACCCGAACTGGAACTTTGTTTCTTTGAGAACCGTTTTTCCCCTAAATGGCTAAAACATTGATCGGTCCCATTCAACTGAACGAGCGCATCGACCTTGTTGACGTACTTCGAGGCTTGGCTGTCGGCGGCATCCTTATCGGGAATTTGCAGTGGTTCTCGGGCTACGGTATGCAGCCCGAGGCCCTACTTTCCCGGGCGCCGATGGCCGATCGGGTCGTACATTTTCTAGTGCACTTCTTTATCGAGGGCAAATTCTATTCGATCTTTTCGCTCCTGTTTGGCTTTGGGTTCGCGCTTCAGATCGCTCGGGCCGACGAACGCGGCGACGCAAAGGCGTCGCTTTTCAAAATCCGGTTGCTTTGGCTTTTTGTTATCGGTGCGGCCCACGCGACGCTTCTTTGGGCAGGCGACATCCTGAGCGTCTACGCCGTGATGGGTTTCATCCTCATCTTATTTAGAAAAAACCAGGATGAGACCCTGCTCAAATGGGCTGCCGCGCTCGTGATCGTACCTGTTATCACTTACGTCGTGATCTTTGGACTATTTAAGGCGTTTGTTCCAGCGGACGCGCTCGCCGGCTTTGAGGCGTCTCAGCTTGACCGATGGAATGAGACGATAAACACCGTCACGAACGGCAGCTGGTGGGAACTCGCTCGCGGGTTCAACTTGCAATACCTTGCCGGTCGCTGGGCGGGATTAGTCGTCCAGATGAGGCTGCCAAAGATACTCGCGATGTTCCTGCTTGGAGTGTGGGTTTATCGCAAAGGCATTCTGCGCGAGCCGTCTGCGCACGCCGAACTCATTCGCAAGGTGCTTATCTACGGCGGCATCCTCGGTCTGTTCGGAAACATTGCCCTGGCGGCCCTCGCGCGAAGTGAGGCTCCATTTCCGCCGACGCTCGCTGCCGCGTTTGGCGTTTCCGGATATGCCTTTGGAGTGCCAGCGATGGCCCTGGCGATCATAGCGGCAATCACTACGCTGTGGCAGAATGAGGTCCGGCGGCGGGTTCTGGGCGTACTTGCTCCCGTCGGCCGCATGGCTCTCACAAACTACGTTCTACAGACCGCAACCTGCGTCACCATCTTTTACGGCTATGGTTTTGGACAATTCGGAAAGTATGGAGCGGCTTCAGCAACGCTCATCGCATTGGCGATCTTTGCGGTGCAGATCGCGTTCAGCAACATTTGGCTGCGTTACTTTGCCTACGGGCCGATGGAGTGGATATGGCGACAACTAACGTATGGACGGCAGTTGCCACTTAGGATAAAGGCCGCCGAAGCAACCTAAGATCAGGGCAGATCCAGAGAATGGTACCGGAGGTCGGACTCGAACCGACATGGGCGTTAAGCCCGCCAGATTTTGAGTCTGGTGCGTATACCGATTTCGCCACTCCGGCGTGCGAACTTTCGATGATAGACCGCGCGGGAAGCCGCGGTCAAACCTCAAGCAAAATGTCGATCTGGACGCGTTGCTTAGCTTCGTCAACGAACCGCTCGATCGACGTGGCGACCTTTTGTTGCGTCAGGGCCTGATGGATCTCGGCACGTTTGTCCTCGAATGAGGGTACAAGCAGTCCGGGCGTCCGGCGTCTAAACTCGGGCGTATACGTCTCGCGATAATATTTTTTCTCGTCCTCGGCAGTGATGACAACAAACGACTCGAAGCGAAACGCCACGTATTTCTCGATATCCAGCCGTTGTCCCATTAAGCGCTCAAAATTATCGTCCTTGATCGACTCAAAACCGACCTGTCGCAGCCGCATCTCAAACGCCGGGGTCGATGGGAAATGGCTTAACGTTTCCTGGATCTTATCCGCGATCTCCTTATCGCTGGATGCCGGCCGAGGCAGCCGCTGGGCCTCCAAGGCAAAAAGTCGTTGATCTATAAGGGTTTGCAGTGCTTGTTCGAGATCTGCCTTGCGTGGCGGATCGAGCGGGGCATTCGGCTGCAAAGCCAATTGCCATAACAGGTCCGTATAGGTTATCAGCTCGGTCCTTGAGCCGTCACTCAATACCGCGACGGTCTTATCCACGACATCTTGTGCCGAGGTAGTGAGCACGCAATAGGCCATAAAAATGGCTACTGCAATCGCCTCTGACAGTCTGCGTTTTCGCCTCTGAGTGCCCATTTCTTAATTTGATTCTAATCTTCCGGGCCAGACCCTTCAACTTATTCCAGCAACCGATAATTTGTTGACAAAGAATGTTAAAACCGTTTTAATTGTTAAGGAAGCACCTCACTGCTTTCCCAACTCAAGAAAGTCTCCGCTTTTCCCGTCTATTCTTGGCCGTTGCCCGCGGCCTTAAGAACAGAACCGCCATAATGCTAGATCCAACGCCGCCAAACAAAGACGCGAGTCCGTTCGCCGTATCCACGTCGATGGACACAGTTGCGCCGGAGCTCAAATTCATCTCCGAGCTTGGCCGCAGCTTGCTTGTGACGGTCCATCCGAAAAAAGTCGCAAGCCGCGTTGCAAATGCCTTGCGGTCAAAGGTGGATGCGGAGGTGTGTCTTTTCGCAGCCGAGCTCGGCAGCATCGGACTGATCACATCGGCGTTCGGACGCAAAGGCGAGGTCGAGGGCGAAGCCCTTAACAAGCAGAGATTCGAGAAATGGCGAGGATTTATGCCGCCGCAGATCGGTTATTGCGAGACTGACAGGGCCGAATTCCTGATCGATAGCAAACGACACCGATGCGAATATGTGTCGCCGCTCCACATCGACGGAGAGATCCGAGGTGCTATTGTTGTCGGGCTGCGGAAAGGGTGTGAATTCACGGAGTCCGATACTCGACTCATCGAGGCCGCAACGCAAATGGCTGCGATGAGTGTCAATCTCTCGGCACACTACGAGGTCGCGATGAACGACTCCATCCACGAGGCCCGCGAGGAGCATCGCAAATTTACCGAGGCCGTTCTTGACGCATTGCCCGTGTCACTCTACGTCGTCGACCGAAATTACGACATCGTCACCTGGAATAAGCATCGCGAGATAGGTGAACTGGGCATCCCTCGGGATCTCGCTCTTGGCCGAAACGTTTTCGATGTATTGGACAAATATCCGCAGGGCCGTGTGCGTGAGGAATTTGAGCGTGCTTTTCGAACGGGTCGCATCGAGCGTATCGAGCAGCAGACGGTTGCGGAGGACGGCTCGACACGGCATTGGCTTGTCAGCAAAGTACCGATGCGAGACGAGGGGGATAAAGACGTTTCGCACGTAATCACGATCGGCGAGGACGTTACGGTTCGCGTCGAGGCCATTCATGCGATGAACCGAGCTGAGAAACTCGCCGCAGTCGGACGCCTTGCGGCCGGCATCGTTCATGAGATCAACAATCCCTTGGCCACGATCGCCGCATGCGCCGAGGCCCTCGAGGGAAGGATCGATGAAGGAGCATTCGAGGCGTCAGAGGCGACCGACGACCTTACCGAGTATCTCGGCCTGATCAAAAGCGAGGCGTTTCGGTGTAAGACGATCACGACGGACCTCTTGGACTTTAGTCGGATACGAGCGGGCGAGAGGAGTTCTGTGGACGCGGGCGACATCGTCCGTTCTGCCGCAAATCTCGTCTCTCACCAAAAACGCGGCGATGGGATCGTCCAAAAGCTTGAGATCGACACAGATCTGCCGCGAGTATCCGCGGACGCCGGACAGATACAACAAGCTGTGATCGCACTTGCGACTAACGCGATCGATGCCATGCCCGAGGGCGGAACGCTTACGTTGCGGGCCTCATCACGGGGCAACCGTGTCTATATAGAGGTCACCGATACGGGCCACGGCATCCCGCCGGAGAACGTCTCAAAGGTCTTTGAGCCTTTCTTCACCACAAAAGAGGTCGGCAAAGGCACGGGCCTGGGCCTCGCCGTTTGCTACGGTATCGTCAGCGAACATGGCGGCCGCATCAGTGTTCGTTCGAGCGTGGGCAAAGGCACTACGTTCAGTATCTTCCTGCCGATCACGGCTGAATAGCCGCTCATCCTGTTTTCTCCCCACCCAATTATGCCGCGACTACTAGTTGTAGATGATGAACGAAACCTAAGGCTCGTCGTTGAAAAAGAGATGACGCGTCAGGGACACGAAGTGACCTGCGCCGAGGACGGCGAGACCGCTTGGTCAGCGCTCGAGGGCCAGGATTTTGACGTCGTCCTCTGCGACATCAACATGCCGCGGCTCGACGGTCTCGGGCTGCTCCGTCGGACACGTGAGCGCCTACAAAACCCG
>DASYKW010000061.1:0-14640 GCA_035995005.1 Pyrinomonadaceae bacterium | reverse complement strand
TAGACTCATTCAGCTTTACGCCGAGATTGAGCATGTATGAGCGGTCTGCTCCATATTTGTGAAGCAGGATCACGGCCGGCGCATTTGGCACGCCGCGGAGCAACCATCCTCGCGACGAGCTGCCGTCGCGATCAGGCCAGGTCTCATCGGTGATCTGTGCGGCACGAGTGCTCAGACGTCCGTATTTGTCCGGCGTCACGAGATAGGTGGTTTTCAAGGGCCGTGCGGCGCTGTAAACCAGCCACGCCGAACCCGCGCCGACGGCGAGGATGATCAATAGAATGGCGGGAAGAAGGAGACGAGTGAGACTTTTTGCGAGACGAGAAGTTTTAGCCATGGCGGAACGGTTGTCGAAAAGGCTCGCCGAGAGCCGGTAAGAATGTTTTGTGTGAGGATGAAAGCCCGTGGAAAAGGCTTTCGGTCAGACCTCATAAATGTTAACATATGCACGCTTTGATTAGTAAAAGTTTTTTAACACCGCTCCCGGCCCGCTCCATAGCCCTTCTGATAGCCATTTTTGCTGTTTCGGTCAGTAATTTCGGGCAGTTTGAGAAGACAAGCATGGCGACGTCCGCATCGGCTATCTTCCTTGTCTCCGAGCTTCGCGAAGGGATGAAAGGCACGGCCAGATCGGTCTTTCGCGGCGAAAAGAGCGAGGAGTTTCAAGTCGAGATCCTCGGCGTTGTGCCTAACTGGATCGGCCCGAAACAGGACATGATCGTTGCGCGTTTAAGCGGGGCGAACGCGGAGCGGACCTCCGTCTTTGCCGGCATGTCAGGGTCGCCCGTCTACATCGGCGGACGGTTGGTCGGAGCGATCTCGTACAGCTTCCCTTTCTCAAAAGAGCCGATCTGCGGCATCACTCCATTCGAGCAAATGGCGTCGGTGATGGAATCCGCTCCCGCCCCGCGAATGGCAACATCGGCGAGCCGCACATTCAGCTACGCCGAGTTGACCTCGAATCTCTGGCAGCCCGCGATGAAGGGCGTCGGGGCGACAAATTCAATTGCTTCGGGCTTCAGCGTGGACTCGCGGTTAATGGCGATCGCGGGCCAGACGTTCCGGCCGATAGCTACGCCCGTCACTTTCGCGGGGATCTCGCAATCAGTGCTCGATTCGCTTGCACCACAATTCATGAACGCAGGGATCCTGCCGGTGGCGGCAGCGGGTTCGCGGTCCGCGATCACACCGATGAAACAGCCGACCGAGACGACGCTGCTCGGCGGTGATTCAATAGTCGTTCATTTGTCGCGCGGCGATATCGACATATCGGCCGCCGGCACCGTGACGCTGCGTGATGGCGAAAAGATCTATGCATTCGGGCATCCATTCTTTAGCCTTGGCTCGACAAGCCTGCCGATGTCCGAGTCGCACGTCGTTACGGTGGTGCCGAACGCTAATAACTCGTTCAAGCTCGCCGTAGCCGACGCTATGGTTGGCACGCTGACCCAGGACCGCGCGACCGCGATCTACGGCAAGCTCGGTGAAGCGCCGAAAATGCTGCCCATCAAAATTCGCCTGACAAATAGCCGCGGCAAGGTCAACGAGATCAATTTTGAATCAGTCTTCGACGACTTTCTGACCGCTCTGATCGTGAATGCAGGCGTGAGCAACGTACTCTCTGCTCAGGAACGCGGCATCGGCGAATCTACCATCGAGGTCAACGGCCGCATCGACCTCAAGGGCGAACAGCCGATCGTGATCAAACGTCGCTTCGCCGGTCCCCAGGCATCGGCCTTTGCGTCGTCAGTGGCCGCGATCCCACTTGCGGCGTTGCTGCGAGCGGGGTTTGACGGACTCGATATCACGGGCGTCACTCTCGACCTTAAGGCTGTCGACGGCAGCAAGACCGCTAGCGTCGAACGCATCGCTCTCGATCGCACGCAGGTCCGCGCCGGTGACACTATCGAAGCCACCGTTTACGAGCGCACTGAATCCGGAAATGTGATCGTCCGAAAGGTTCCGATCGCTATTCCGGCGAACGCCGCTCCCGGCCAGGTCTCTATCACCATCGGTGACGGAGCGGCTGTCCAAAAGGATGCGCCGGTAACGCAGTTTACGGCCCGCACGGCGGGCGATCTCATCTCGACCTATAACAGACTGAAACGCTCCGACCGGCTATACGCCGTAATCACCCGAACGTCGTCCGGCCTTGTGATCGGTTCGAGCGAGATGCCCAACCTTCCCCCGTCGATGCTTGCGACGATCAACAGCGACCGCACCGCCGGCGGCTCAAAGGCCTCGGTCCAAACGACGCTATCCGAGACGGAGATCCCGGCCGGCGAGTTTATCGTCACCGGCTCGCAGACACTGAATATCGAGATCATTCGCTAGGGAGACTCTCGCCCTCGACCCATTCCTCACCGCCGGCAAAGACCTCTTTTTTCCATATCGGTGCGGTGCGTTTGAGCTCCTTGATGAGCCATTCGCACGCCTCGAACGCGGCCTTTCTGTGAGGCGCCGCAACCGAGATCACAACACTCGTCTCGCCGATCTCGAGGCGACCGGTGCGATGGACGATGCCGACATTTGAGATCTCGAATTTGTCCTTCGCAGCATCGATGAGCTTCTGCATTTCCTTGATGGCCATCGGCTCATAGGCCTCGTAAACGAGATACTGCGTCTCTCGTACTGAACCATCTTTGCTCTTCGTAAAACCCCGCGCATAGCCATCGAGCGTCACCGTCGCTCCACAGTCGGGCGGAATCACGCGGCGAGCCACTGACCCGATGTCGATCGGTGAAGTTGTGAGTTCAGCGAAGTCCGTCATCCGCCGGAGACTGCCGTGAAGATAGCAAGTTCGTCGCCGTCATTGAGCGTCGTGTTGGCGGAGACGTATTGCTGATTGACCGCGAAGAGGAGCTTGTGTCGCCGGAGCGCAGGATGATCGGAAGCGATCACGTCCACTAAGGTCGCGGCGTTTGCACCGGCCAAGACGTCAATCCGCTTTGCACGCTCACCAGTCGCATCAGCTGTCGCACCAAAAAAGAGGACCTGGATTTTCACTTGATCGCTCCCTCGATCGGGCTTGAGGCTGAGGCATAAAGGCGTTTTGGCATGCGACCCGATAGATAAGCGAGGCGGCCGGCCTGCACGGCGAGATTCATCGCCGTCGCCATTTGAGCCGGGTCACGTGACTCGGCGATGGCGGTGTTCATGAGTATCGCGTCGGCGCCGAGTTCCATGGCGATCGCGGCGTCGGATGGGACGCCTACACCGGCGTCGACGATGATCGTCGCATCCGGCAGCTGCTCGCGCATGATGCGAAGATTCGATGGATTCTGTACGCCCATTCCTGAGCCGATCGGTGCCGCAAGGGGCATTACGGCCGGACAGCCGGCGTCGAGAAGCTTTTTGGCCATGATCAGGTCGTCGGAAAAATACGGCAGCACGATAAAGCCTTCTTTGACCAGCACTCTCGCAGCCTCGAGCGTCTGCTCGTTATCCGGGAGCAGCGTCACGGGATCGCCGATCACCTCAAGCTTTATCCACTCGGTGTCGAGGGCCTCGCGCGCGAGTCGGGCCGTCCGCAAAGCGTGGTCGGCGTCATAGCATCCCGCCGTGTTCGGCAGGATCTTCATTTTCGGATCGAGGTGGTCGAGAAACGATTCCGACGAGCCGTCGAGCGGGACGCGGTTGACGGCAACGGTCACCATTTCTGCCCCGGAGGCCGTATGCGCGGCTTTCATCTCATCGTATGAGCGGTATTTGCCCGTCCCGATGATTAGTCTCGACGAAAAGGTCGTATCCGCAAGTTGAAACGAGTCGCCCATAATTATCCGCCGCCGACGAAGTGCACGACCTCTATCTTGTCCTGAGGATTTACAAAGACGAACGACCACTGTGCGCGCCGAACGACCTCGCCGTTAACCTCGATGGCCACACGCTTGGGCGGGAGGGTAAAAAGCTCGATCATACGCGTCAGGTCGGTCTTTTCGGGGACCTCGCGGACCTCGCCGTTGAATTGAAAACTGACCACGAGACGATTCTAACAATTGCGGAGGCCGAAGCGTTAGGCAGGGATCAGTCGTTGGGCGTTACGACGCGACGAAGCTCGATCTCCTCGCCGTCTGCAATAGCGCGGATCAGCAGCGCCGCGCGGCCGGCGGCGAATTGCGGGACCTGCAGATGGATCTTTGCTAGGCCGTTCTGATCGGAGCGGGCATGAAAGATAACGGGCCGGAAAGTGGAGCCGAGGATCTTGATCATGATCTGAGCACCCGGCACGACCTTACGCTCCGTACCGCGACAGATCATGATGTTCACCGTTGGACGATCGCCGCCTTTGAATTTTGATTCTGCGAGAAGCTCTATCCCTAGCTTGTTGTGGGTCGGCCGCGACTGACCTGAAAGTTCGCTGACGACCTCAACAGCCTCAGGTGCCAGGATCTCGGGATATTCCTCGATGATCTCGACCGCCTCGATGACGGGCGCGTCTGCAAAGGGGTCCTCCGACGGCTTGACCGGCGCTTGAACAGCTGGAATATCAAAGGTCTGCGGTGGCTCGACTCGCGCCGTCGGTGGAGGCGAAGTCGGCATGGCGACCGGTGCGGCAACGACAGATTCTGCGACGGCGACGGTCTCGGCCTTTGCCCTTGCCCCCGCCGCGGCCGTCTTGGCCGTCATTTCCTTCAATTCGTCAATACGGCCCGACTTTACCGCGGCGCAGATCAGCTTATGCTGGCGGTCGACGCGTTTCTTTAGCTCCTTCTCGCTGAACCCGCTCGCCTCCATGTCCGCGTACGACTCGCGCTTGCTTGCAAGGATGGTGCCCTTGTTGTAAACGAGCGACATGATGACGCGGTGAGGCGCACCTTTATCCTCGGTCTGTACGTGGTAAACGGTACCGGCGCTTTCGATATCAGTGTTAAAGCCTGCTATCACAACAAATTACGGCGAAGGTTGCGCGGGGGATAAGGGTAGAGATCGGCCCTTGTCAGCCATCCTCAAAGTTAACACACGCGTTTAACGAGGGTCAACGAATTATTGGCTCCGAAGGAGATAGCGCGACCTTTCGCTTCCTTGACACGCCCTGGGGGGTGAATTACGATTTAAACCTTGGAAAAAGTGCCGTTACCGCTCTGTGAACGCCGCCGTTACAACGTTTTTTTACGAGCCGGTTGAAGGAAGGATATGTCGGAATTCAACGTTTTCGATTACGTGCCCATCGGGATCATGTTCCTGGTCGGCGCGGGCTTTGGCCTAAGCCAGCTGCTCGTTACGCAGCTCATCGGGCCGCGTAAACGCACGGCCGTCAAGCTAATGCCCTACGAATGCGGTAAGGACCCCATCGGCTCGGCTCGCGACCGCTATTCGATCAAGTTTTACGCAGTTGCCGTCATATTCCTTCTATTCGATATCGAAGTCTTGTTCATCATTCCATTCGCCGTCGCCTTTAAAAGCCTGATCGCCGCAGGACCGGCCGTTTTTGGCACGATCGCGTTTGTCGAGATCATGGTCTTTATCGCCACGTTGATCGTCGGATATATCTACGTTTGGAAAAAAGGCGTCTTCGACTGGGGACTGCAGGCCCGCGCCGAAGCCCGCGAGGAAGCTAAGGGCGTGGCACGACGCCGGCGCGAGGCAGCAACTAAGCTCAGAGCAGCAGCTTAAATTTATGGGCTTAGAAAATACATTATTTGAATCTCTCCCCGACGTCGTCACCGTCAAGCTCGATGCGATCGTCAACTGGGCCCGTAAATCAAGCCTCTGGCCGGCGACATTCGGCCTCGCCTGCTGCGCGATCGAGATGATGAATACCGTGTCGGCCCGCAACGACCTTTCCAGATTCGGCGCCGAAACGTTTCGAGCGAGCCCTCGTCAAGCCGACGTGATGATCGTATCGGGACGCGTCTCGCGAAAGATGGCGCCGGTGCTGCGTCGTATCTACGACCAAATGCCCGAGCCAAAATGGGTGATCTCGATGGGCGCGTGTGCGACCTCAGGCGGCGTATTCGATAATTACGCGATCGTCCAGGGCGTCGACAAGATCGTTCCCGTCGATATCTACGTGCCCGGCTGTCCGCCGCGGCCCGAAATGCTCGTGCACGCGATCACGATGCTCCAGGACAAGATAATGAAGGAGTCCGTAAAGGACCGCCGCGATACTTTTGAGCAGGAATCGCGTATCTCGCGCGTTCCCGGCACTCTGCCGGTGACCGAGGGCACCGCCCTAGAGCGTGAGACCGAGGCCCGCGTCGAGAACGAGCTTGCGCCAAAGCCGTACTCGGTACCGTCGCGGCACGAGAAACGGAGATCGTCCTAATGCGAAAGTCCATCGTTATCCTTATGGTCGCGGTGGCTTTTTTTGCGTTTACCTTAGCCTCGTTCGCGCAGACGTCTCGACCGTGGACGGCACCAAAAACCGGTGTTTGGACAGTCACGGCAAAAGATGAGGAAGGCATTAAGTGGTCGGGCCGACTTCATCTATCGCGACAGTCGACCAAGGGCACGAAGGTTGGGTATCGAGGATACTTTTACTGGATAGACGCCGAGCGTTCGACCTCTGGTAACGAGTATCTAAACGGCAGCTTTGACCGATCATCGGGGAAGCTTAGGCTTCACGGCTATAAAGCGAAAAGTATCCGGGGCGAGCTTGGTACGGGCGACTATCTCGCTTCCGGCCTTCGTGGTCGAAGATTCATCCGCGGCAGCTGGTCAGGGGAAAACGCCGTCCCCGGAACGTGGTCGGCGGTATGGAAAAGCTCGCGATAAGAGTATGAATGCTTCCGAAGTTGTAACTAAGATCAGGGAAAAGGACCCCGTCTGGGTAGCGGATGTCGTCGAGGCCTTTGGTGAGGTGACGGTGCAAGTCCCACGCGAGGCGATCGAGGAAGTTTGTTTGTTCCTAAAGACTGAGCACGGTTTCGACATGCTGGCCGACCTTTGCGGTGCTGACAATGGGCCAGAGGAAGACCCTCGCTTTGTCGTTAACTATCACCTTTTTGGCACGGTGCATCATGCTCGGCTGCGGCTGCGAGTACTGTTGAGCGAGGACGATCCGCATGTCTCGACCGTCTCGCACCTATGGCGAACAGCTGACTGGCACGAGCGTGAGACGTGGGACATGTTTGGCGTGATCTTTGACGGCCACCCGGACCTGCGGCGTATTCTACTGCCGTCCGATTTTGACGGACACGCACTCAGAAAGGATTACCCGCTGCGCGGCTACGAGCCGTACAGTCTCAATTAGCCTCACACACCGAATGCTTCGTCATAGGCGAAAGATCGTCATTCTCGCGATCGTGTTTTCGATCTTTCGTCTCGGACTCTCGTTTGGCACAAACCCGAGCCTCGAGATGAATATCGACGAGGAGCGGAGTTGGCAGATCGCCGCCCATCATGTAGCGGGCCGCGGTTACGTGTTTTTCGATCCGTACGTTAACGACTACATCCCGACCGCGCTTCACGCATCGACGCCTGGATTTATCTACGAATGCCTGATCCGGGCTGGCATCTCGAAGGAAGCTTGGGTCGTCGCGATCTATGCTCTTATCGCAACCGCCCTCGGATTATCTATTTACTTTTTTTATCGTCTCACGCTGTTCTTTTTTGAAGAAGACTACTCCCTCGCGGCGACTGTCGTGTATTGCATGCTACCGTCATCCCTGTTTTGGGTATCGAGGATCTTCTACTACGAGAACCTCGTAATGCCGCTGCTCGTAATTACGGCGTACCTACTAATCCAGTCCCTGAAGCAGGGCGCTAAGCCGGCAGCGGCGGTCATGATACCGGTACTGGCGATAGTCTCGATCTCATTGCGTAACCAGGCTGCATTCAGCTTTTGCCTTATGCTGGCGGCGTTTGCGGTCATTGCTCTGATGCGAAGGCGCGGGTCCCTTATGATACCGGTCGCAGTCGCTGCGATGGGGGTGGTGGGGATCAGCATTCCGGCCCTAATTAAGAATCATGAATTGTTCGGCGCGTACATACTGAGCAATCAGTCCGGGTATGAGATGCTGCAGGGTCATAATCCACTAGCGAAAGGAGGATGGAATGGGTCGTGGCGAGACCCAGGCGACCCGCTTTACGATTACGCGCACCAAAATATCGCCGATCTCGACGGAATGGACGAGTACGAAGAGAGCAAGGCGAGGCAAAGTCTCGCAATGAGCTTCATCCGCGAGCAGCCGCTCGCAGACCTACGGCTCGAGATTAAAAAGATGGCACTCTTCTTCGCACCATTCGATTTTCCCGGGCTCACGCCGCCGATGTTTGACGTGCTCCTTCTGGTCATCTACGTTCCGTTTCTCCTGATGGTGGTGCTCAAAGTATGGCGTCGCGAGATCAGTGGCGAGGACATCATCATGTTCGCGCCGATCGTCGGCTCGATCGCCCTTACAATTTTGTTTTTCATGGGTCCGCGATGGAGATATTACGCCGAACCTTTTATGATTGTATACGCCGTGTTATGCATAAAGAACGTGTCGCGGCTCTTTTCCTTGGAGCCGACAAATGCGGGAGTTCATGAGGCCGCTTGATCGAAATGGATAGCCAGAGGACCACTGAAAACGCCGCGGACATTGGGCTCCTAGACCAGCCTCTCGAATCCGAGATGACGCTGTCGATGGGCCCGCAGCATCCGTCTACACACGGCGTGTTGAGGCTTGATCTGCGGCTCGACGGCGAGCTTGTTATCGGCTGCATTCCCGACATCGGCTATCTCCACACGGGAATGGAGAAGCTCTTTGAATACAAGAAATACCAGCAAGGCATCGTTATTACCGACCGGATGGATTACCTCAATCCGCTCGGCAACAACCTTGCTTATGTGATGGCCGCCGAGAAATTGCTCGGGCTCGAAATTCCCGAGAGGGCACAGGTCATTCGCGTCTTGTTTTGTGAGCTGCAGCGTATCGCATCGCACATGGTCTGGTTGGGTACGCACGCTCTCGATATCGGAGCGATGTCGGTCTTTTTCTACTGCTTTAGGCAGCGGGAAAAGATCCTCAATCTGATCGAGGCAGCGTCGGGCGGACGAATGACGCCGAGCTATTTCCGCATTGGCGGGCTGATGATGGACCTGCCAGCGGGATTTGATCGCCGCTGCAAGCAATTTCTCGACGACTTTCCGGAGGCGCTCAAGACATTCGACACGCTCGTCACGGGCAACACACTTTGGCAGAGCCGGACAAAGGGCATCGGTATCATCTCGCGTGAGGATGCGATCGACTGGGGCCTGACCGGACCGTGCCTTCGCGGCAGCGGTGTCGATCTTGACCTGAGACGCGACAACCCGTACACGGGCTACGAGACGTACGATTTTGAGATACCGGTCGAGACCGATTGCGACGTTTGGGCGCGATTTAAGGTCCGGATGCGCGAGCTCGTAGAGTCGTGGAAGATCGTCCGACAGGCGCTCGAACGCCTCAAGCCCGGCCCGATCAAGGCAGACGCTCCAAAGGTCGTTCTGCCCGATCGCGACGACATGCGCAAGCATATGGACTCGCTGATCCACCACTTCCTAATCGTCGCCGAGGGCTTTAACATCCCGCCCGGCGAGGTCTATATGCCCATCGAGGCGTCAAAGGGCGAGCTTGGCGTTTATATGCGTTCCAATGGCTCGGCAAAGCCTGATCGCGTGCATTTCCGTGGACCCAGCTTCGTCAATCTCGCTGCCCTGCCGCTCATGAGCGAGGGCGAAATGGTCGCCGACGTAGTGGCGATCATCGGGAGTCTGGATATCGTGTTGGGAGAGATCGACAGATAAATGGCGGCAGCGACACCAGTAAGTTTTACGGACAAAGTCCTCGTCTCGGACGAGGTCGCGGAGTTCTCGCCCGAAGTGGTCGATGAGATGCGGGCGCATGTCGCGAAGTACCCCGCGGACCGCAGCCGTTCGGCGTTGATACCGTTATTGTTCGTTGTGCAACGTGAACGCGGAGGCTGGCTCGATAATCCGGGTATCAATTTTTTGGCGCGGTTTCTGAAGCTCGAGGTGACGGACGTTTGGGAGACAGCGACGTTTTACTCGATGTTCAATCTACGTCCCGTAGGCCGCCATCACATTCAGATCTGCAAGACGCTGTCGTGCAAGATCATGGGCGAGCCCGAGATCACCGAGCATATTTGCTCAAAGCTCGGGATCTATCCCGGACAAACCACCGAGGACGGTAAATTTACCGTCTCGATGGTCGAGTGCCTCGGCAGCTGCGGCACCGCCCCGATGATGCAGATCGGTTTTGATTATCACGAGGACCTGACGGTAGAGAAGGTCGATGAGATCCTCGCGGATTGTAAATAGATGGAGATCAAAGCACTAGGCTGCGAGCCGTTGTCATTGCGGAGAGTGTTCATCAAGGATGGGCACACGCTCGACGGCTATAAAAAGGACGGCGGCTACAAGTCGCTTGAAAAGGCCCTGACGATGACGCCTGATGCGATCATTCAGGAGGTCAAGGACTCTGCGTTAAGAGGCCGCGGCGGTGCTGGCTTCCCTACGGGAATGAAGTGGTCCTTTGTGCCAAAGGATTCACCTAAAGCCAAATATATCGTCTGCAACGCCGACGAGTCCGAGCCCGGCAGCTTTAAAGATCGGTATTTGATGGAGTACGACCCGCACGCGCTGATCGAGGGCATGATCATCGCCGCTCATACGCTCGGATCGAACGTCGGCTACGTTTATGGCCGCGGTGAATATCGTTATCTCCTCGACATCATGGATGTCGCGATCGACGAGGCTCGTGCGGCTGGGCTTCTCGGTAACAATATTCTCGGATCGGGACTGAATTTTGACATCCACACGCACACTGGTGCCGGCGCGTATATCTGCGGCGAAGAGACGGCCTTGCTGTCGAGCCTTGAGGGCTTTCGCGGCCACCCGAGAATGAAGCCGCCTTTCCCGGCCATCGAGGGTTTGTATGCGAGCCCGACGATCGTCAACAACGTCGAGACACTGACCTCCATTCCGCAGATCATCGAGATGGGCGGCATCAAGTGGCGTGATCTCGGTACCGAAAAATCGGGCGGCACAAAGCTCTGGTCGATCAGCGGTCACGTCAAGAAGCCCGGCGTCTACGAGCTGCCGATGGGCTACGCCGACATGGAAAAGTTCATCATGGGCGACTGCGGCGGGATGCTTCGCGACGATAAGAAGCTCAAGGCGGTAATCCCTGGCGGCTCAAGCGTTTACATCATGAATGCCGCCCAGATCTTGGGTCAGAAAGTGACGCTAGACTACGAGGGACTCGTCGCGGCTGGCTCGATGCTCGGCACCGGCGGGATGATGGTGATGGACGAGACGGTCGACATCATGGAGTCGACCAAGAATCTCACCGAGTTTTATAAGCACGAGTCCTGCGGATGGTGCACGCCGTGCCGCGAAGGGACAGACTGGCTCGTCAAAATTTTCAACCGGATCTCGATCGGGGAGGGCCGTCCCGAAGACGCGCAGTTGATGCTCGATATTTGCGACAACATCGAGGGCAAATCGTTCTGCCCGCTCGGCGACGCCGCCGCATGGCCGATACAGTCGGCGATCAAGCAGTTTCCAGAAGATTTTAGAAAGTGGCTGGTGGACAAGGCCAGCGGCAACGGCGTCGCCCCCAATGTCCCGCTATAAATGATCAGATCGAGGGCCATCAAGGGGACATCATTCCACGCCATGCGGATCGGCTTACTGATCGGCTCGCTCGTCCTTTGCGCCGTCGCTCAAAACAATCCGGTGATCCTCGTTCCCGGGCTCACAGGCTCGGAGCTGCGGAATAAGGACACGAACGAGCGTGTATGGTTCAAAACGTTCAAGCCAAAGGACGATGATATTCGTCTGCCGCTCAATGCCGACCCAACGCTGATGGGCGATAAGCTGATCGCGACGGACGCACTTCGCGAGATCAAGGTCGCGGGTTTTTCGGTTATCGATGCATACGGCGGATTTCTGAAGGCCATGGTCGGGCGTGGCGGGTATCACGAGGAAAAATGGGACGCACCTGGTGACAGAGGAGCGGATAAAGCCGTGTATGTTTACGCCTACGATTGGCGCCTCGACAACGTTGGCAATGCACGAGCCCTCGTTAAGAAGGTCGAGGCACTCCGGACAACGCTCGGCAAACCTGATCTAAAGTTCGATGTCGTCGCTCATTCAATGGGCGGAATGGTGACGAGATACGCCGCAATGTATGGCGACGCGGACCTGCCGGCCGCTGGCAAGAAGCCGCGGCCGACATGGGCAGGAGCAAAATATTTTGACAAGGTCGTGTTGATCGGAACCCCGAATGAGGGGGCGATAAACGCTCTAAACAGCCTGATAAACGGCTTTACGCTCAACGGCGTCCGGATCGATCTGCCATTTGTGCAGGACACGTCAAAGTTCATGGTCTTTACGCTGCCGGCTATATATCAATTGATGCCTGCTCCGGGCACGCTCCGCGCGTTCGACGAGACCCTCCAGCCAATGGAGATCGACATTTACGATCCTAAAACCTGGCGAAAATATGGCTGGGACGTCACGCGTGATAAGGATTTTGTCGATCAATTCGAGGCTCCGGACAGACGCATCGCGGATGCATATTTTGCTGGTGCACTTAGTAGGGCGAAACGCCTTCACGAGGCCCTCGCTGCGGCTGACGGCAAAACGTCCGGCGTGAGTTTCTATACCGTCGGTTGCGATTGCCGGACGGAAACGCCAGATGGTGTCGTGCTTTACTTTGATAGGCAGACAAACAAGTGGCGAACCCAGTTCAAGCCAAAAGGCTTTACACGCTGGGACGGTTACAGGCTCTCGGACGCGGACATGAGGAAAGCTGTCCTGTCACCGGGCGACGGCATTGTGCCGCTCCATTCGATAGAGGCGAGCTTCGAATCGAAACGGGCTGGCGTGAAGTCTATAATCGGCGGCGAAACGACTGAGAAGATCTGCGAGGACCATAACAAGCAGGCTGCTAACAGCGGCATTCAGGATTACGTGATAAAGGTTTTGACGGGCAAGACGGTCGCACCAAAACAATTGGCGGCGACAGCCCACTAAATAGGAGATAACTGAACTAAATGGGAAAGGGTGATAAAAGAACACGCCGTGGAAAGATATTTGTCGGCAGTTTTGGAAAAACGAGGCCCAAGCACAAGGGCGCGACGGTCATTACGACCGAACCAAAGCCGGTCGTTGAGAAACCGGCGAAGAAGCGGACCGCCAAGGTCGTGAAGGCCGCGACTGAGGCACCGGCCACGCAGCCGGCAATCGAAGAAACGGCACCAGCCGCTGAGCCTGTTGTCGAGGAAACGGCGCCCGAGCCATCGACCGCCTCGGAGCCTGAAGCACCGGAAGCGAAGCCCGACGCTGTGGAGGCTCCGGCCGAGAATGTACCGGAGACGGCCGAGGCATCGACCGCGGAGCCAGAGACGCCTTCGGAAGAGGACGCTCCGGCCGATGATGCCGCTGCCGCCGAATAAATTCGACGGACCCGGTGACTCGGTCAAGCCAAGAGGCAAAAGCCGTCGAGACGCGATATTCTAGTAAGAATTGATGTCGACAGAACAGGTAAAAGTAACCATAAACGGTCAGGACTTTGAGGTCGACAAGGGCGCTCGTCTGATCGACGTGTGCCGCGAGAAAGGCTTTGGCATACCGTCGTTCTGCTATTACAAGGACCTCGCACTACAGGCGTCGTGCCGCATGTGCCTCGTGCGCATGGACAAGATGCCAAAGCTGCAGACCTCGTGCACGATCAACGTCACGGACGGAATGGTCGTCACAACTCAGAGCGAGGAAGTCGAGAAGGCACAGCGTGCGATGGGCGAATTCCTGCTCGTCAATCACCCGCTCGATTGTCCGGTGTGCGACCGCGGCGGCGAGTGCGAGTTGCAAGAGGTGATCTTTGACTGGGGCGATGTCGAGGAGCGTTTTACCGAGCCTAAGAATGTCGCACCCGAGAAGTATCTTTCGCCGATGGTCGCCAACGATCCGCAGCGATGCATACTGTGCAAACGCTGCACTCGCGTCTGCGACGAATGGATGGGCGAGGACGCGATCGAGGCCGGTAATCGCGGCTCGAATACCGTTATTGGTACCTATGGCGGTTGGCTCAACTGTTCGCAGTGCGGCAACTGCATCGAGGTCTGTCCGACCGGAACTCTGCTCGACGGAGTTTATCGCCACGAAACACGGCCGTGGGAGCTTGAGCAGACCATTTCGACTGACGTTTACGGCTCAGACGGGATGCAGATCTCGATCGGCTCGCGCGCCGGCCGCGTACATCGCATCGTTGCTCGAGACCGCTATGTAAATGGCCTCAACGGCGAGTTTCTTGATGTAAAGGCCCGCTTCGCGCACGAATTCATCGGCCACGACGACCGTATCAAAACGCCGATGATCCGCTATTCAAAGGGCGGGAAGCTTATCCCGACAACATGGGACGCGGCGATAAAATTTGCTGCGGATGGTTTTGCGGCGGCAGGCAAGAAGGTCGGTGTGATCGCGAGCCCGAGGCTCACGAATGAGTCTATCTTTACGCTGCGTAAATTTGCCGAGGCCGCGGCAGCCAGCTACGGTGTCGCCGAGAGTGCGGACGTTTCGCCGATCTTCGCAAATCTCACGGTACCGCTTGCGACGCATAACGAGATTCGCCACGCCTCGACGATAGTTCTGATCGGCGGTGAGCCCGAGGAAGAGCAGACCTTTACGGCAAAGCAAGTCCGTCAAGCGGT
>DASYKW010000060.1:0-18946 GCA_035995005.1 Pyrinomonadaceae bacterium | reverse complement strand
TCAATGTCGCGTCAACGGACGTGGCCTTGGAGTCGTTGTAAAACTTGATGCCAGAGACGTCCGCCACGAGTTCGATCCGGTGCTCGACGCCTTTGAATCGCCGCACGGTCTCGCGCATATACTCTAGCGAAGCTCCGCATGCGAGCCCCGCTGCCATAGCTGCGAGTACGTTCTCGACATTGTGCAAGCCGCGGAGAAAGATGTCATCGCGCGTCGTCAGGACCTTTTCTTTGCCGTCCGCTCTGCAAACTAACTCTCGACCGCGGAGGAACATCCCTTCATCCACCTCGCGCTCAACGCTAAACATCACGACGTTTGCCTTCAATCCTGAGCCCCAACCAGCGGTGATCTCGTTATCGGCGTTGAGCACCGCCACATCCTCGCCGGTTTGATTCAGGAAAATGCGATGCTTCGCCGCTGCGTAATCTTGAAAGCCCTCATACCTGTCGAGATGATTCGGCGTCACGTTGAGGCACATAGCCACGTTCGCACGGAAGTCCTTGATCGTCTCTAGCTGAAAGCTCGATAGCTCAGCGACTGTCCAGCCGTCATCCGTCGACGTCTCGGCTAAACTCAACAGCGGGGTACCGATGTTGCCGCCGACCTGAACCGGAATGCCCGCGTCCTTTAAGATCTCGCCGATGAGCGCCGTGGTCGTTGTCTTGCCGTTCGAGCCTGTGATGCCTACGATGCGGCCTTTCATAAAGCGATATGCGAGTTCGACCTCGCCGATCACCTCGCCGTCCTTGCGATCGACGTAGCGTGCAGGGATCGTATTTGTCGGCACACCCGGCGAAATAACGACCAGATCGATCTGATCGAGCAGCCACGACGGGATGTCGCCCGTCATCAGCCCAACGCCGTCATCGGCTTTCAAAGATCTCGCGACCTCGGACCACTCTTCGACCGGTTTCTTGTCATGCAAGGCGACCGTCGCACCGCGCGCTGCCAGAAACCGGGCCGATCCAACACCGGACTTCCCCGCTCCTAACACGAGCGCCTTTCTGCCCTGCACCTTCATCTCTTTCTTACCTGAGCTTCAGTGTCGTCAAACTCAACAACGCAAACAGCACCGCAACGATCACAAACCTAAAAACGATCTTTGGCTCCTTCCAGCCGGACATCTCAAAATGGTGATGCAGTGGCGTCATCTTGAAGATACGTTTGCCCGGCTGGCCGCCGCGCTTCGTGAGCTTGAAGATCGACACCTGCAGCATCACCGAACCGGCTTCAAGGATGAAAACTCCGCCGATGAACGGTAGCAGGAATTCCTGCTTTGTCAGGATCGCGATCGTCCCCAGGGCGCCGCCGATCGCGAGACTGCCGACATCGCCCATAAAAACCGTGGCCGGCGGCGAATTCCACCAGAGAAATCCGAGGCTCGCGCCTACCATCGCTCCGCAAAATACGGTCAACTCCGCCGATGCGGGGTTGTGCGTGATGTCAAGACGCTCGGCCCAGCGCGCGTCACTCGCTAGATATGTAAGTCCCGTCAGGGCCGACATCGCGATAAACGTAACGCTGATGGCAAGCCCGTCGAGTCCATCGGTTAGATTCACTGCATTCGACGATCCGAGCAGCACAAACGCAATAAAAAATAGGTAAATGATCGGCCCGACCCAGCTGACACTGAGGGCAGGATTCGCCTCGGCCGTCGATTTAAAGAAAGGTATCGAGAGATTCCAGGGGTAATTGCCCCACCACCACAGAAGTCCCCAGACGATGAGCGCGGTCAGCAGTTGTCCCAACAGCTTCTGCTTGCCCGTCAGGCCAAGGCTGCGTTTCTTGACGATCTTTATGTAGTCGTCCGCAAATCCGACGGCCGCAAAACATGTCGTCGCTCCGAGCGCGAGCCAGAGGTAAAGACTGTCAAATCGCGCCCAGAGTATCGACGACAAAAAGACCGAGCCGATTATCAGGACGCCGCCCATCGTTGGCGTTCCGCGTTTTTCCTGGTGCGATGCGGGACCTTCCTCACGGATCTCTTGCCCAAACTTCAGGTCGCTCAACTTCTTGATCACCTTGCCGCCGAGCAGCAGCGAGATCAGCAGCGAGGTCACGGCAGCCATCGCCGTGCGAAACGTCACATACTGAATGACGTTGAAGCCCTTAAAGAGCACGGACTCGCTGTTCTTGCCATACTGCTGATAGAGGAATTGGTATAGAAAGTAGTAGAGCATGTCGGTTCTGCAGGTCTAGACCCGCGATGTCGCTGCCTCCTTACTGCCTTCTAATGCAAACTTCCCCAGCAGTTTTTCAATTACCTTTTCGGTCCGCACTCCACGCGACCCTTTAACAAGAATTACGTCACCCGGCTGGACGATCTCACAGGCAAGTTCACCGGCCGCGTCCGAGTATTCCACGAATCGCGCGTCATTAACACCGGCGGTCTTAGCTCCCTCGACAAGCTCGCTTGCCAAGCCGCGAACGCCGATCAAAACATCGATGCCTTTGAGACCGATCGCCTCACCGGTTTCGCGATGGATCCTCGCCTCGTCCGCGCCGAGCTCCAGCATTTCGCCGGCGATCACGATCTTTCTGTTTGCCCCAGAACCCTCGACAACCGTATCGACCATAGACAAAAGAGCCGCCGGATTGGAATTGTATGAATCGTTGATGACCGTAAAACCGTCGGCAAAATGCAGCACTTCACCACGCTGCGGCGGAGCCGTGACGTTCGAGAGGCTGGCCGCTACAGCATCGACCGACATGCCGTAGATCAGCCCAACGGCGGACGCCGCAAGAGCGTTCATGATACTGTGACGGCCGTTTAGAGGGAACGTTACTTCGGCAGCGTCACCCTTATGCATGAGAGTGAATCGTGTCTCGCCAAACCTCTCAAAGCCAATGTCAGTCGCCATCACGTCGGCTGGGTTGTCGATCCCGTAGGTCACGGTGCGGCCTTTGGACAACGGCTCCATAGCCGCAACGCGAGGATCGTCGGCATTCAAAACCGCAAAGCCGCCGGCCTTCATTCCCTCGACGAGCTCGGCTTTTGCTTTGGCAACATTGTCGATCGAGCCAAGATGCTCAACATGGACGGGAAGGACGTTCAACTCGACCGCGACATCGGGCGGTGTAATACGGCAAAGCCGCGCGATCTCGTTAAGAGGCGTCGACATTCCCATCTCAAGAACGGCGATGTCGTAGCTCGGATCTTTGGCCAGGTTTAGCACCGTCAGCGGATGCCCGAGGCCGTTGTTGTAATTCTTGATGTTCCTGAGGATCTTTCGGCCGCTCGCCTCAAGCACGTGTGCAGCGAGCTCTTTGGCGGTCGTCTTTCCGGCGCTGCCGGTGATCGCGACGACCGGTTTGTTCCATTCGAGATAGACGCCGTGAGCCAGCTTTTGAAATGCGGCGATCACGTCATCCGCAAATATCAGCTTATCCTCGATCGCCTCCAACTCGGCTCTACTCTCCTCAAATCGGTCACGCCTGACAACGGCTGCGACCGCACCTTTTTCAATTGCGGACGGTACATATCGAGTCGAATCCTCAAAGTCGCCGTTGAAGCCATTATCGCGATATTCGGGCTGCGACAGTGCAAAGAACAGTCCGCCGGGCTCTACTTCACGCGAATCAATCGCAAAAGACCCCACCTCGCACTCAAGCGAAGTGGGATCCATTTCCGCCGACCGTTCGGCGTTCATATACGTGATCGCGGTTTCAAGTTTCAACTATCGTCTCGCTCTTAAATAAGTATCGCTCCGTCAACGCAGCCGTGATCCGTTCACGCCCCGGCAAACCCTTTTCGTTAGTTTTCTTGAGGTCTTTTCCTTTGTTATTCACCGGCGACGACAACATAGGTTTTGCTTTCTTGTCGATCGCGGGCTTGTCGGCCGTCGATCGCCTGGAGGTTGCTGTCTCATTGACCGCAGGCGACGGGGCAGTTGCCGGGGCAGCGGGCGCGTTCGTCGTCGCAAGGAGTGAGTCGTTCTTAACCGGCTGGTCGGTTGGGACGTTCATCGCGGTCAGGACCGTCTGCGCTATCTGGCTAAAAACCGGGGCAGACACCATTCCGCCGTCTCGTGCTCCGACGCGCGGCTCGTCCATCACCACGGCCACCACGATCCGCGGATCGTCGGCCGGGGCCATTCCGATAAACGACGAAATGTACTTGGAAGAATCGATCGATTTTGAGGTCGCGTTAAACTTCCAGGCGGTTCCGGTCTTACCGGCGACAGAGTAGCCGTTCAAGGCGGCTCGTTTGCCGGTGCCGTCGAGCACAACCTCGCGCATCATCGTCCGCAAGCTTCGGGCCGTATCGGCCGTAACCACTTGTGTTTGCTGGACTTGCGTCACCGTTTTAGGCTGCTCGTCTGAGTGCCGGATCTCTTTGATAATATGCGGCTGGTTCCTGATCCCGTCGTTTGCTATCGTCGCAAATGCAGTGGTCATTTGCAACGCGGTCACCCCGATTTCGTAGCCGATCGACATAGAGGCCAGCGAGTCGCCATTCCATTTTTCGGGCGACCTAACGATGCCGTTCGTTTCGGCCGGAAGCTCGATCCCCGTCCTCGCCCCAAAGCCCATTTTCCTGAGCAAAGCCCAGAAATCATCTTTACCGACACTGAGTCCTGTTTTGATCGCGCAGATGTTACTTGAGTGCGCGAGTGCCTCGGAATACGTCATGCGCCCGGTATGGTGATCGCTGAATTTATGCTTCGCAACCTCGATCGTGCCGTTCCCCGCGTCGATCATATCGTCGGGTCGGAACATATGCCGCTCGAGTGCCGAACCGTAGGTCACGATCTTGAAGACGGATCCCGGCGAATACACCGACTGAATAGCATGGTTCCCGATATTGGCGGCCGACTCCTCGGTAATGGTGTTTGGGTCAAACGTGGGGTAATTTGCAAGCGCCAGGATCTCTCCTGTCTTTGGGTCCATTGCGATCGCCATGCCGGACTTAGCCTGCGCGTTCTGGACGCCGGTTTCAAGAGCTGTCTCAACAATGTTCTGAACGGCTGCGTCGATCGTCAAAACAATATCGCTTGGAGCATCGCGCTCGACGGTCGTCTCGTCAAAGACCCGTCCCAACCGATCGCGCTCTTGCACGGTCTTGATGATCGCCCCGTGCAGAGCTACGTCCTGCGACATCTCTATCCCCGCACGGCCGTCATCGTTGGTGTTTGCAAATCCCACGACTTGTGCCGCAAGCGTGCCGTTCGGATAGCTGCGACGCTGTTCTTCACGCCAGTGCAGACCGTAAAAATTGGGAAGGTCGGCCTTCTTGACCGCCGGATCGTCGAGGGACTTGTTGACCTTTTGAGCGACGTCATCGTCCAGCTTTTTGGCGATGGGCAGAAAGCGTTTATTGCCCTCCTTCGCCTGCCGTATCTGCATCGTCAGAGTCGGAACGTCGACCTTTAGCACCCTGGCGATGGCCCTCGCCGCCTCAGCCGGATCGACGATCTCGGTCGCGTCGGCATAAAGCGTCTTCACCGGGATGCTCATCGCGAGAGTCCGCGCGTTACGGTCAAAGATCGTACCTCGCAAAGCGCGCGTCTGTTTTACGTCCTGCCGAATATCAACAGCTCGTTCTTTTAGCCAGGCGTGCTGCGTCACCTGCAGGTGCACGAGCCTTGCGCTGATGCCGCCGATCCACAAAACGAACACGGCCACGACAAGCATGAACCGTGTGAATGCGACCTGGCGAGAATTCCTTTTAGCTCTCTTGGGCTTACGCATGGGGCCTCGCTTATTCGGTCGCCGTTGTGCGGGCGACGAGCTTCTTGTCGATCGTGGAGGCCTTAGCGGCCGGCTTCTGGAATGCGGCGGTGACTGCCTTTGCCGCAGTCGAGGCCATAGCGACGGTCTTGGTTATCAGTGGGTTAGCGATCGGGGCCGCGGCTGTCGGAGGAACGGCCTTGTCCTTTGTCGTCAGCGAAGCGAGCTCAGCCTGGGCCGCCGGCAGTACGTCACCGATCTTCGTCTTGACGGCTGCTTTGCGGATCTCGGCGGGCGAGAGCGAAACCTCGCGGGCGAGCATCAACCGACGCTTTTCGGATTCGAGATCGTCGATCTGCTTTCGCAGCCGGCTGTTCTTCATGCCGAAATCCATCGACGAGAAATGCTGCCGTGCGGCAAAGAAAAATCCCGCAGTGAGCACAAGGGCGCAGGTGAGCATTGTTAGCCAGACCCTGGCGCGGCCTCGTTTGCTCTCGGTTCGCTTTTTCATATTCCCTCCGGAGAAATAGGTCAGTTAAAGTTTGCGGCACGCTCTGAGCTTTGCACTGCGTGAGCGTGGATTTTGTCTCGCCTCGTCCTCGGTCGGCAAGATCGGCTTTCGCGTCAGGATCTCGACCTTTTGCGTAGCGCCGCAGATACAAACCGGCTGTCGCGGCGGGCAAATGCAGCGGCCCGCGAGGCGTTGGAACGCGTGCTTGACGATGCGGTCTTCCAGCGAGTGGAAGGTTATTACCGCGAGTACGCCTTCGGTTTTCAAAATGTCGGCTGCGTCAAAGAGAAACTTCTCAAGAATGTCGAGCTCGCCGTTCACCGCGATCCGCAGGGCCTGAAATGTCCGTGTGGCTGGGTGGATCTTATCTTTAGGACCCGTCCGCACCGCCCGCCTTACGAGTTCCGCTAATTCGGTAGTCATCGTGATGGGCGTACCGGCTTCCCTTTTTTCAACTATCCACTTCGCGATCCGCCGCGAGTGCCGCTCCTCACCGAACCGATAAATGATGTCGGCCAAGTCCTTTTCGCTCGTCTCGGCGAGCAGCTCCGCCGCCGTCTGTCCGCCGCTCGTAGTGTCCATCCGCATATCAAGCGGAGCGTCGAACCTGAAACTAAATCCTCGCGTCTCGCTGTCTAGCTGCAGCGAAGAGACGCCAAGGTCAGCAAGGATCCCGTCGGCCGGCTCGTCCACGACATCGCGTAGCTCAGAGAAATTCGCCTTAACGAGCATTGCCCTGCCCCCGAATCTCGCAAGTCGGTCGCCCGCGAGCCTCAAAGCGTCGTCATCCTGGTCGATCCCAATGATCCGCGTTGCGTCCGAGGCCGCGAGGATCGCTTCACTGTGTCCGCCAAGTCCAAGCGTGCAGTCGACAAACAGCCCGCCGCGTCCCGGCTCAAGCATACGAAGCGTCTCGTCGAGCATGACCGAGACATGCAGGTCGGCCGTCATTTCAAAGAGCTCCGTAGTCAGCGATGCCCGCCGACAAAGTCGCCGCGATGGCACAAAAGTGGCGTTTAGGCGCTTCGCTTTGGCGCTTAACCATTAAACTTTATATTTAGGATTTGCCTGCGAGACCGGGAAGGTAATAATCGTCCCGATCAATACAAGAAGCATTCTACGTGGGGATTTCGGTCCTTGTCAAGGAATTATTTGCAGCGCTTTCAAACTTAAGCATGCGCTTAGATAATTGCACTTTCGGGCCTGACTCGTAACTCGTAACTCGTCCGTCGTCACTTCCCTCTGTTACCATTACTCGACACGCTATCCATGTCGCAACTCTTTTTACAGCTTCTGCTTTTTGGCCTGCTCGCCGCGTCGGCAAATGTCCTCGGTGGACTGATCCTTTTCCCGTCTAAGCTCCATAGCAATTACCGCGATGCCCTTCGTTACGTCCTTGCCCTGGGAGCGGGATTCATGCTGTCGGTGACGATATTTGAGATCTTTCCTAAGACCGTGGAATTGTGGCTTCCGTCTGCGACGGATGGGAACGGCCATCTCGACGGCCTTTATAAGCCGATGCTGCTCGTGATGGCGGGTTATCTGCTGACGCAATTTTTTGAACACACGATAGCACCGCATTTCCACCTCGGCGAGGAACTGCACTGTGACGACGAGGAGCACGGCCACGCCGAGCTCTCGTCACGCACGGCCTACACAGCGGTCGGGGGCCTATTGATCCACACATTCTTTGACGGGGTCTCGATCGCCGCGGCCGCCGCGATAAATGTAAAGGTCGGACTGCTGGTCTTTATCGCCGTCTTCCTGCACAAATTCCCCGAGGGTTTCACCATCGGCTCGATGGTGATGGCTGCCGGGAAAGGGATGCGTGAGGTCTTTTACGCAACGAGCCTAATCGGCGGAGCAACGCTCGCCGGCGTGTTTTTGTTTTACTTTGTCGGCACGAACCTCGGCTTTACGGTGATGTACGCCCTGCCGCTCGCCGGCGGAGTCGCGCTGTACGTTTCTGCTAGCGATCTCATCCCCGAGGTCAACCACCATGGCGGCAAAAACCCGCTCGTTTCGCTCTCGGTCTTCGCCGGTGTCGCACTCTTTTTCGTCACTTCGCAGATGCTTCACATCGCCCTCGGATGACATTCGGATCCTAAGGCCTAATGTGCCCTGCCGTTTACTCAGTTTTTTGACCTAATTCAAAAAACTTTATTGATTTTTGTGGCATTGTGGCATATGTTAATGCGATTCTGCGTTCAAATAGGAATCTTAGACTTTTATCCCGGATGCGAAAGGAGGATCGATTCATGCTAGGGGCTAAAAACCATTTAGTTGCTTTGCTAGCCGTCTCGTTTGTATTAATCGCGGGCGGCCTCGGTTCAATAAAGGCACAGAATGCCATCGGGGTAGCTCAGGATGCCCCGCTTGATTATAACGGCGATCATAAGACGGATTTCGTCGTCGTTCGTAACACTGGGGGCGGCCCGACCGGACAACTGACGTGGTTGATCGACAGCTATAAGACGGCCGGTACTTTCGGCGCACTGCCATGGGGCATCGCGACCGATTCTCGCGTCGCGGGCGATTTCGACGGCGACGACAAAGCCGATATTACAGTGTATCGTCCGGGAGCGGAATCGTTTTTTTACACGTTGCGGACCGCCGACGGAACCTTTTTGGCGAGGCAGTTAGGAGCTACGGGCGACGATCCATCGGTCGTCGGTGATTACGATGGCGACAACATCGACGATTTCGCCGTTTATCGCAGCGGGGCCAATGCGGGTGACCCGAGCTTCTGGTATTGGCTCGGGAGCGCAACGGTCGGCGGTGGGTTGAGCTCGGTCCACTGGGGCCAGAATGGCGATTTTGTTGCACCGGGCGATTACGATGGGGACAAGAAATATGATTTCTGCATTCAGCGGAATAATGGCGGCGGACAGGCCCGCTTCTGGCTCCTAAAATCCGGTGGCGGTATAGAAACCCTGGTTTGGGGAACTCCGACTGATGTGATCGTGCCAGGGGATTATGACGGCGATGGCAAGACCGATTTTGCCGTGGTTCGCGGCAGCGGCGGACAGTTAATCTGGAGTGTTTTGGGACGAAATGGTGATAACATCATTCACTTTGGTAGGCAGTGGGGCTTATCGGCGACGGATCTTGTAGCGCAGGGAGATTATGACGGCGACGGCAAGACCGACCTGGCCGTTTGGCGTCCGGTTGCTGCCGCCGGACAAACTTCTTTCCACATTAGTCGTTCGGGAAGCGCCGGGGCGGTACAATCGGTTCAGTGGGGGCAAAACGGCGATTATCCCGTTGCGAATTTTAATAGACACTAAAAGTTTTGTTTCGCTCGCAGCGATAAGCGTCAAGTAAACCAAGACTAGAAGTCGCCGCCTAAGTGTGGCGATTTTTTTGTTCTTTTGTAGGTCGTCGGTCCGAGATTTGGCGACATCCACCTATCCCATCCCTTCGCAAATACTATCTTGCCTCGAATCATTTTCTGGAACTTCCCCGTCTTGTGGTCGTAATTTTCAATGGAGGCATTTAGCTACATGCGGGAACCTATACTAGCTGGCATTTTGAGTTTGTTGATACCGGGACTCGGTCAGATCTATAACGGACGAATACTCGTCGGCATCATTTGGCTCGTCGTGACCGGCGCCTCGTGGATCGGCTCAGCGGGTGTGTTTGGGTGGGCTGTCCACCTGATCGCGGCCTATTGTGCCTACTCCTACGCTAAGGAAAATCCCGTCAGGTACTAAATTCCTCAGTTCATGTGATCCTCCTCCTTGCCCGGCGTCCGATGACGCCGGGCTTTTTATGACCTCGCGGGAGTTCGCCCCACCGGGCGATAATCTGTATGATTGAGCATTGTTTTTATGGTCAAAGAGGGACTTCCTTTTATTCTTGCGCCTTTTGCGACAGCGGTCGCGCTGAGCTTCTTCGGATGGTGGCTGGTGGCGGCCACGTTCGCGTTCGTGACGGCGTTCATGCTGTACTTTTTTCGCGATCCTCACCGGGTGACGCCTGAGGGCGCAGGTCTTATTATCTCCGCCGCGGATGGTCGGGTCACCCGCATAGATACAGCTGACGATCACACTACGGTGAGCGTTTTCCTGTCGCCGCTCGACGTACACATCAACCGTTCGCCGATCTCGGGAAAGGTCATGCAGATCGCTTATATCAAGGGCTTTAAAAGGCCGGCGACGAGTGACGAGGCAAGCTTGGTCAACGAGCGAAACTCGCTTGTGATCGAGAGCGATGACGTCACCGTTACATGTACGCAGATCGCCGGAATTCTCGCTCGCCGAATTGTGTGCTGGCCCAGCGAAGGCGATAATCTGGAACGCGGCCAGCGATTCGGGCTGATAAAGTTTGGCTCCCGAACCGACATCAGAATGCCGCCAGATTGCGTTGTCGCCGTCAATATCGGCGACCGCGTCAAAGGCGGCGAGACGATTATCGCTACATACTCTTGATGGCCGACGAAAAAGACAATCGACCACCCCATCGAGGCCTAAAGAAAGGCCTCTACGTTATTCCCACGTTGTTTACGGCGGCCAATATAGGGATGGGCTACTGGGCCGTTTTGTCGGCGATCCGGGGCTTTGCGGTGATCTCGTCCAACCCGACGGCTGCAGCGAATTACTTCGATCAAGGGGCGATCGCAATCGGCTTGGCGATCCTTTTTGATACTCTGGACGGCCGCGTCGCTCGAGCGACCCGCACCGCGACGGAGATAGGCGTACAGTTCGATTCCTTGGCTGACGTACTCACGTTTGGCATCGCGCCGACCGCACTTCTTTTCGGCTGGGCGATAGCACCGACCTTCTCGGAAAACACACCCGGTTATGGCCTGGGCGTGTTTCTTTTATTTGCGTACTTGATGTGTGGGGCATTCAGGCTGGCGAGATTCAATCTGCAGGCGACGCGGCCTCAAAAGCTCATCGAGGGCGCAACAAAGCTCGACAAAAAAGCTTTCGTCGGCCTGCCAATTCCACCCGCAGGCGGCCTTATCGCAGCGATCGTACACTTTGCCCCGCAGCCCCTGAATGTCTATGGGAGCCAGCTTTCGCATTACTACACTTACGCCATTCTGGTCCTTGTCGGGGTATTGTCGTTCCTAATGGTCTCTACCATCCGCTATACGAGCGGCAAAGGGTCGAAACCATCGGGTCGTCCGGGCTTTCTGGTGGTACTTTTTATTGCGGGGATCGGGATGCTGATCTGGTTCTGGTCGCAATACGCTCTTTTGGTGATCGCGGGGCTGTATATCGCGCACGGGATAGTTTGGTGGCTTATGCGTCCGATCTTCGTGCGGAGTCGCGATGCCTGAGCGACGAAACGCTGGCACTTTGCCGACGACGACGCGGCTCGTCATCGCCAGGAATATCATCTTCAAAATCTCGGCCGCTTGCCACGAGCATTGCCAGTAACGTCAGGAACATCACTGAGATCGCAGTAATGTGGAGCACGAAATCAAATAGGCTCTGTACCAGGATCGCGACGATCCCCGCAAGCGCACCGACCGCCACCCCACGTCGAAAAAGGTTGTTCACGCGAATGCTCTTTCGCGCTTGCCGTATCAAACTGTAGAGAAAGAAAAGACCGATCGCTGCGCCTACCAACCCGGCATCGGCGAGTAACTGCAAGTAATCATTGTGAGCTTGTTCGACTCGCTCGGTTCCGCTCGACGTATCATATCGTGGATAGACGGTGGGGAACGCTCCGATTCCTGCACCGAGGATCCAACGATCCCGAATAATACTCGTCGTGACGCTCCACATGTGGAACCGACTTGTGGTCTCGGCTGGCTTCTCGGTAGCGAAGTTGGTCACCGAAAGTCTAGTCAATGACGTCTCTCCGCCAACGAGGAGAGTTCCACCGATCGCGGTAATGAGAAATGCCAACGACAGGCCGGCTTTTAGGAGAATCTTGCTTTTGCCCCGTCCGCGCGCGGTGAGGATCACGAGCAGAGGAAATTCGACTAGTAGAGCGACCAACCCGCCTCTCGAACGACTAAGTAGAAGCGACGTCGCCATCAAACCGACCGCCACCACATAAATCAGACGTTTCTCACGCGCGATAGCTCCTGAGAAGAGCATCCCCAGCGGAATGCTCGCGAGCATGACCATAAACGCGGCGAAATCGTTACGATTCACAAAAGAGCCGAATGGAGTAGCAGTTGGTCTATAGATACCGAAGATCGCCTCGGGACTCAAAACCAATTGAAGTATCGAATAGAAAGCGTACGCAAAGCCGAATACGACGATCAATATGGCCAGTCTCCGCAGTCGCTTAGCACTGTCGATATAAAAAAGTGTCGCGGCGAAGAAAATTGAAAGGACAAAAATATGGATCGCGGCCACTCGAGATTCAAAAGGGTCCACTGAGATTGTAAATCCGATCCCGTCGATGCTTGCGTCCGACGAGCGACCCAAAGCTAAGGATTGGACAAGGGCGTAGATACCGAGGCAGAGTAATGGAAGCTGCAGCCAGTTTCCACGAAATCCGGTACCCGAAACCCAGCTTTCTGCCGCCCAGAGGAGGGCAAGTAAAAGCGTCGTAGCATAGAATGCGATCAATGTGGGTTGGTGGACGGTCCCATACGCGAGTGGGGTCGCCACGATAACGCCGCATATGACGAGGAGTGCGAAGTTATTCAGTCGCCTTGTCATAGCCTTGATAGCACGAATCCGTCGTACCACACGATGCCGCTGATTGGGCAGGCATCGCCGCCACAGCTTTCCCGAATGGTGCGTATCAGAATACCGCTGCAACTCTCGGTAGTGAAATCAATCGATAAATGCTGCCAGTCGGTCGTGCCGTTGGGAAACTGTGATGACCTAGCGATGGAAATCGTGTCGCATGCATTCGCGACGTCTATCATTGGCCCCGCGGACGTCTTGAGATTCTCCGTGCGCACAAGGAACGTCAGCCGATAGCGCGACTCCGGTTCGGTCGCGATCGTCTCGACAACGTTAGAGAGGCTCGGTCGCGCGTAACTCTTGAATGTGAGTCTTAGACTGCGACGTCCATCAAAGGCCACCTTCCCGTCAGCTGCAATATCGAGCCTAGCGTCGCCTCGGGCGATCTGCCATCCGAACTGCTCCCTCGGCGAGAGTTCGATCGAGTTTTCAAAGGAACCATTGGTCACAGTTTGAAATAACGCATCGGGGTCATCACCCAACTGCCGTGAAAAGTCCAGAGCTTCCGGAAATCGTTTTTGCTGAAAAAGCCCCTCCGCCATCACGCGTTCCGTTGTACGCCATCGTAGCTTCTGCTCATCCGAGAGTCGGTCCCAGTTTCGAAGGGCGTCATTTCCGCGGCCGCGGCTCGCAAAAAAGAGAGACAAGTACGCCATGTTCTCGGGGGCATCACCTGCAACACTTTCGATGAGTGCAACGTCTTTACCCGACACGTCCCACAGCAATGACAATGCCTCTATCCGATACGTGGGGTCATTTGACGCAGCCAGTTTGAATTGAGCTATCGCCTCTTCGGATCTGTTCTGTCTGAGCAGAAAATTTCCGTAATACCAACTGCAGACGGCGTAATTGGGTGCAAAGTCTATGGAGCGCTTGAATTCGCTCTCCGCTCGCTCAACCTGACCGTCGTTAGCCAAGTTACGAGCGAGTTCGATCCGCCACCGATAGTCATTTGGAGATAGACGAACGGTCTCTTCAGCCATCTCCACAGCGGAGCGTGTCTCATCGGAACTCTCGTCAGGTCCGATACGCGCCCGTAAGCTTGCAGCTTTCGGATCCGATGGTGCCACCTTGAGTGCGAGATCGGCGACCTCGGCAGCCTGCGGATTCGCAGGATCTGTAAGCGTAGCAAGCATGTCGCCGAGCTGCCATTTAATGCCAAAGTAAGCGATCAGCAGCGTTGCGACGACGACGGCGATAATGACGATACGTGATCCGATATCGCGGCCGCTCTTTATCACGAGATCCTGCATGGCGTGAGGTCAGCTTCTGAAGAATTCGGCAATGGTCTCGACTACGTATTCCTGCTGCTGTCGGGTCAACTCAGGGTAGATCGGAAGCGCTATTGTCTCGTTCGCAGCTCGTTCAGATTCGGAAAGAACGTCACTACGACCGAGGTCTGCAAAACACTCTTGCAAGTGCAGCGGCACAGGATAATAAATGTCTGAACCCACGCCACGATCGGAAAGGTGACCTCGCAGTTGGTCGCGTCTGCCCGGCACGCGAATAACATACTGGTTGTAGATGTGGCGCGCATTCGGACGCTCAACGGGCAGCCCCATCTCCTCGGCAAGGCCGGCGTTGGTAAAGAGGACTCGATAGCGGGCAGCGTTCGCACGGCGTGCCTCGGTCCATTTCTCGAGATGAGGCAATTTGACACGCAGGACTGCACCTTGAAAGCCATCGAGTCTGGAATTTAGCCCGACGTATTTGTGATAGTACTTTTCTTCCGCTCCATGTACGCGAAGAGCCAGGAGTTTCTTGGCAAGAGCGTCGTCGTTGGTCGTTAGGAATCCACCGTCGCCCATACCGCCGAGATTCTTGGATGGATAGAATGAGAAGCATCCGATCGCCCCCATCGCTCCCGCTCGGACACCGTTCTCCTCGGCACCGATGGCCTGGGCGGCGTCCTCGATCACACCGATCCCATGCTTGTCAGCAACCTCCATGATCGCTGCCATGTCGGCGCATTGTCCATAGAGATGGACAGGTTCGATAGCCTTTGTCCGGGCGGTGATCGCAGCCTCGATCTTGCCCGGATCAATGTTGTAAGTATCAGGTTCAATATCTACGAAGACCGGAGTTGCTCCGAGCCTTGTTATCGAGCTGACGGTGGCAAAAAAACTGTACGGGGTTGTGATGACCTCGTCGCCCGGTCCAATGTCGAGGGCCATTAAGGCGAGCAGTATTGCGTCGCTTCCTGAGGCGCAGCCGATCGCGTATTTTGTCCCGCAATAGTCGGCAAGCTCTTTCTCAAGCGCAGCAACTTCACTGCCCAGGATAAATCCGTTCGTGTCGAGCACGCGGCCTAACGCAGCCTCGATCTCAGGACGTAGTGCGGAGTTCTGTTCTGTGAGGTCGAGAAGCGGGACGTTCATTCGCTATTCAGGTCCATTAGGCTCAAGGCTAAATCTTACCAAACGGTCGCCGATTTGCATTTGACGCCAAAGGTTTCTTAGGCTCAAGTGAATGATCGCGGACTTAAAGAAGCGGACGCGTGAGATCATCCGGCGGCTGCGACGGACGTATCCGGACGCGCACTGTGCCCTCAACCACTCGAACGCCTTTGAGCTGCTGATCGCGACGATCCTGTCCGCCCAGTGCACCGACGCTCGGGTCAACATCGTAACGGCCGACCTGTTTCGCAAGTATCGCGGCCCGGGAGACTTTCTCACCGTCGCTCAGCGGGAGCTAGAAGACGACATCCACTCGACCGGCTTTTTTCGAAACAAGGCGAAGAACATTCAGGCCGCATGTTCCCGTATCATCGAGACCTACGGCGGCGAGGTGCCGCAAACGATGGAAGATCTATTGACGCTTGGAGGTGTGGCGCGCAAGACGGCGAATGTCGTCCTCGGCAACGCGTTCGGCATCGCTTCGGGCGTGGTCGTTGATACCCACGTCCGCCGGCTTTCGCAGCGACTTGGGATCACCACAAACATTGATCCCGTCAAGATCGAGAAGGACCTCGCCCTACTGGTTCCAAAAAAGGACTGGGTGATGTTCCCGCACTGGATGATCTCGCATGGACGTCAAATATGTCATGCCAGAAATCCAAAGTGTGGTGACTGCGTCCTAGCCGATATCTGTCCGTCCGCCTTTCAATTCTAACGGCTTAGTTGAGAAGCCATTCCATAGCCTCAACATCCGAATCCGTAACCAGAAACCGTGCGCCGCGATTGATCGCAGTCAGTTCACCGAGCTTAGTAATAGATCGCGGCGGCATCAGTAATGCTACCTTTAATCGCGCCCCGAAAAGCTCAGCGATCTTCTGGCCGCCCTGAAACCGCTCGGCTTCGGTCATGTTGCCCTCGAGTAGCCGCGAATCGATCAACACATGGTCTTTGTTGGCCTGACTGGCCTCTGCCTTGACCCTTGCAAGAAAATCAAATAATTCAGCAAATACGTATTTCCCAACGGTGGTGATGCGGAGATATTTGGGCTCCGCTGCGACTGTTACTTCAAAACTGCTCATCTAACTCTCTCTTTATAGAAACCATTTATTAAAAAAGAGATCGTGTCCTGCCCATATGGGAAGGACACGATCTCACATAAGAGTATTCAAGGTAACAAACGAGGCCAGCCTCGTCAATTCTACGGTTTCGGCGTCGCGGCGGCGGTCGGTGACGGTGTTGGCGTTGGTGTAGGCGCCGCAGGCATATCGGCCGGCGCAAAACGCGGCAGCATCTCGTCGCGCATTGCGAGCGTGTAAATAGCCCCGGCAAAGATGATGGACGACGCCTTTACATCGCTCTCGATGATCCGCTCATAGGTATCGAGATTTGTATGCCATGTAACGTTGAAATACTCGATCGGGTCCTGGGCCCCGCCGATGCCCGGCAGACCGGCCGCATTAAATGACGTCGAGTCGGTCCCGCCGGTCGCACGGCTTTTTGTGCTAAGAACACCCGCAAATCCCAGATCGGCAAATGGAGCGAGCGCATCCCGCAGGACGGTCGCCGCCTCGGGCGGACCAAAGACACTCAGCCCTCGGGCGCGGCCTGTACCGCTGTCGATGTTGAAATAGCCGTTAAACTTGCTGAATTCCGCTGTCGGATTCTCGGCAGTTCCAAAATGCCGTTTGACATAGGCTTGTGAGCCCAGCAGTCCTTCCTCTTCGCCGCTCCAGCAGGCGACGCGAATGGTCCGTCGCGGCTTTACGCCGATGGCCTTGATAATGCGAGCCGCCTCCATCATGGTGGCGCAGCCGATCGCGTTGTCGGTCGCACCGGTTGCCGAGTGCCACGAGTCGAGATGGCCGCCCAGCATTATCACCTCGTCCTTTTTGTCCGAGCCCACGATCTCGCCGACGACGTTGTAGCTAGTCACTCCGTCGGGCACGATGCGGCTGCGAAGGTCGAAGTCCAGCCTCACCGGCGTCTTATCCTGCAGCAGCCTGTAGATGCGGCCAAAGTCCTCATTACGCATCACGACCGTCGGAACGACCTTTGTGACATCGAACGTCCGGTTGTTAAAAGCTCGCACGGCACCGCGGTCAAGCTGCGATTCGTTGATGCGGACGAGAACATTGTTGTCCACCAGGAACTTATCCAGCTGCTCGCCGACCTGCGCGTTCGTCAAGGCGCCCGGCCGGGGCGTCGGTGGGGTAGTGCTCGGACGGTTAGGTCCGCCCGGTCCGCCCGGTCCACGTGTGCTCGCATTTGCCGGATCGAAGCGTTTCTTCGCGTCCTCGTCCGTCATATGCTTCGGTGACGGGTCTTTCGACTGGTCGATAAACGTCGGTTTGCCGATGAGGACTATCTTGCCGGTGACGAGTGACTTGACGCTGTCTAGGTAGGCGGTCAACTCTGCCTGGGTCGGCGGCAGCAGTATCGCCGGATGATCAGGATCGGCAACCGTCGGGATGACGATGCTCACGGCCTCGGATGTCACAGGGCCTTTTGTCGAAGGCGTCCACGCGAGCACCTCGTACGTGAGCGTGTCTTGCACCGGCGAGAGCATCAGGCCGGTGTTCCGCTCGTTGACCCAGCCGGGATGACCAAATTCCCACGGCTCGAGCGCCGTATTCTCAAAGCCCCAGGACTGCAGCTCGCGCATGATCCATTTGGCCGAATTTACGTGATTCGGCGAACCAGTCAGCCGAGGTCCGTAAAGGTCGGTCAGGATGTGCAGCGTGTGCATGATCTTGCTGTTGTCCATTCCCTCTTTGCGAATGGCAGCGTATATCTCGGCCTGCGTCGGAGCGGCAGTCTGAGCGAGCAAGGCCTGCGGCAGGACGATAGCCTGGGCCAAAACGAGCGCGACTACCGCGCGAAAAAAGATGCGTTTTTTCATAAATGTACGAAACAGCCTGTGTTTGCAGGACAATTATACATCGCGAACCGGTGAATTGTTTCACGCCGCTTCTGCTAGAATCTGTACCGGAGGTGCCCATGCCAGAAATGAGCGACTCTGGACTCTCACTACACGATCTAGAAGAAAACCTAAGGCGAATGAACGCCTTTATGGACAACAGCCCAACGGCGGCCTTTATGAAGGACGCTGCCGGACGCTACGTCTTTCTCAACAAACGGATGGAGTCGATGTTCTACGCTCCGCTCGGCGGTCTGGAGGGCAAGACCGATTTTGAATGGTTGCCGGAGTATCTCGCCTCGCAGATGTGGACGATGGACCAGTCGGTGCTCACCTCCGGTGAGACGGTCGAGAGCATACAGAGCGTGCCGACGGCGGATGGCGGCGAGGCGCATTGGCTGATCTTCCGCTTCCCTTTTCATAGTGCGACAGGCGAGCGGTTTGTCGGCGGCGTCGCGGCCGATGTCACCCAGCTCAAGGAGATGCAGGAGCGGCTCGAGAGCCTCACCCTGACGGATGAGCTGACGGGCCTGAATAACCGCAGGGGCTTCTCTCGGCTGGCCGAGGCCCGCCTGCAGCTCTCTCGCCGGACCGGCGAGGCACTGCTGCTCATCTTTGGCGATCTCGACGACCTAAAAAAGATCAACGACAATTACGGCCATGAGACAGGTTCCGATGCCATCAAGGCCGCTGCTCAGGTCTTTAGGGAGACGTTTCGACAGACGGACGTGATCTCGCGCTGGGGCGGGGATGAATTTGTCGTCCTGCTCGGCTGTGAGTCCGGCGACACGGC
>DASYKW010000059.1:0-22233 GCA_035995005.1 Pyrinomonadaceae bacterium | reverse complement strand
CATCGAGATGCCGGTGACGCCGCCGTCGATGAAGTGGCTCGACAATAGAAAGCCCTTGATACCAAAGGCAGCCGAGACCACGCCAGCCGCGATCAGAACCGCGTTCTTTAGCTCCTTGATGTTGGACGTCACTCTTTTATTGTACGGGCGGAGCGAGAATGAGCGTAGTGACGGAGACTCGGCTGCCGATTATAGACTCGGTTAACCCTGCGATATAATTAGCTTTTCGGCGTTTGGGCCAGATCTTTCCTATGACACACGAACTATTTGACTCTCGACGGGCATTCGCTACGGGCGACGGCGGAGAAGGCATCTATTATTCGCTTTCGGCGCTCGAGGAGGCAGGGCTGGGCACGGTCTCTCGGCTCCCGGTGTCTATCCGGATCGTGCTCGAATCTGTGCTCCGCAATTTCGACAGCGGTCGCCGGGTGAGCGAGGCGAATATCCGTGCGCTTGCCGCATGGCAGGCGACGGACGAACGGACGGAGGAGATCCCGTTCGTTGTCGCACGCGTGCTGCTGCAGGATTTTACGGGCGTCCCGCTTCTCGTTGATCTCGCGGCGATGCGCTCGGCGGTTCAGCGCATGAAGAAAGACCCGCAGGTCGTTGAACCGCTCGTTCCGGTCGATCTCGTCATCGATCACAGCGTGCAGGTGGACTATTCGGGCAGCGAGACCGCCTACCAAAAGAACATGGAGATCGAGTTTCGCCGCAATGAGCAGCGATATCGATTCTTAAAGTGGGGCACGCAGGCATTTAATGGTTTCTCCGTCGTACCTCCGGGGATCGGTATCGTTCACCAGGTGAATCTCGAGTATCTCGCCAAGGGCGTCTTTGAACGGGACGGGGTTTATTTTCCCGACTCGCTTGTCGGAACCGATTCCCACACGACAATGATAAACGGTCTCGGCATCGTCGGCTGGGGCGTCGGCGGCATCGAGGCTGAGGCGGGAATGCTCGGCCAGCCAGTTTACTTTCTAACACCGGATGTCGTCGGCGTGCATCTTTCTGGAGAGCTGCCACAGGGTGCTACGGCGACCGACCTCGTGCTCCGGATCACCGAAATGCTCCGCAAAGCGAATGTCGTTGGTAAATTCGTCGAGTTCTTTGGCGAGGGTGCTGCGGCACTTAATGCGACCGACCGGGCCACGATCGCAAACATGGCTCCGGAATACGGAGCGACGATGGGATTTTTCCCGACCGATGAGAAGACGCTCGAGTACTTCACGAATACCGGCCGGTCGCCGGAGCACGTCGAGACGATCAGAAATTATTATACGGCCCAGGGCCTGTTTGGTATTCCGCGCGAGGGCGAGGTCGATTATTCGACGGTGCTTGAGCTCGATCTCTTGACGATAAATCCCTCGGTTGCCGGACCAAAACGGCCACAGGACAGGATCGAGCTGTCGAATCTCGACGATCGGTTTGTCGAGCTCTTTACCAAGTCGACCGCCGACGGAGGTTATGGGAAACAACCCGAAGACCTCGAAAAGCGTTATCCGGTCGTCATGGGCCTGCCAGGCGGCGATGAACACGTTGCCGGCGGCGGCCAGCAGAACATCAACTCCGCTCCAGAGTCTATTCACAGCACGGTCTCGCCGGACAACACGAATGTCTCCACCGAGATCGAGATGATGAATAACCGGCCGACGCCCGACCGAGTCGACTATTCATCTGAAGAGTGCCCCACGATCTCTACGACGATCGGAAATGGGGACGTCCTTATTGCGGCAATTACCTCTTGCACAAACACTTCGAATCCAGCGGTGATGATCGCCGCCGGTATTGTTGCGAAAAAGGCCGTTGAGAAGGGCATGACAGTACCCCCGTACGTCAAAACGTCGCTCGCACCCGGCTCGCGTGTTGTGACCGAGTATCTGAACAAGACGGGACTCCAGCCATATCTTGACCAGATAGGGTTTGAGCTTGTCGGGTATGGCTGTACCACTTGCATTGGTAACTCCGGCCCGCTCGATCCGCATATCGAGGAAGAGATCGTCGATAACGATCTGGTGGCTGCATCCGTGCTCTCGGGGAACCGCAATTTCGAGGCCCGCGTCCATCAGAACATTAAGGCAAATTTCCTGATGTCGCCGCCGCTCGTCGTTGCGTATGCGCTCGCGGGTACCGTCGTCAAGGATGTCTACCTTCATCCGATCGGGGTCGATCGCGACGGTAATGACGTCTTTTTGAAGGACATCTGGGCATCGCTCGACGAGGTCAAGGAACTGATGAGCATGGCGTTCGATCCCGAGACCTACAAAAGGCTGTATTCCGATTTCGCCGACAAGAATCCGCTGTGGAATGACATCGTCGCCCCGACCGGACTGCTCTACGAATGGGACATGAACTCCACCTACATCCAGGAACCGCCGTACTTTGAGGATTTCTCGATGGAAACGGGCAGCTTCAGCAACATTGAGGGAGCGCGGCCACTTGCGATATTTGGGGATTCTGTCACGACGGATCACATCTCGCCGGCAGGAGCCATCAAGCCAATATCACCGGCCGGCCGATATTTACAGGAGTTGGGTGTGAGCCCTGCCGATTTCAATTCTTACGGAGCTCGGCGAGGCAATGATCGCGTTATGTTGCGCGGGACCTTCGCCAACGTCCGCATCAAGAACGCAATGGTCGCACCAACCGAAGGAGGGTTTACGAGACATATGCCTGATGGCGAAGAGCTGTCGATCTACGATGTCGCGATGCGTTACAAAGAGGAAGGCGTGCCGCTAATGATATTCGCGGGTAAGGAATATGGCACCGGCAGCTCGCGCGATTGGGCCGCAAAGGGCACCGCTCTCATGGGTGTAAAGGCCGTGATCGTTGAGTCATTCGAGCGAATACACCGTTCGAATCTCGTGGGCATGGGCGTTTTGCCACTGCAATTCAAGGAGGGCCAGAATGCACTGACCCTCGCTCTGGATGGGACCGAGACTTTCAGCCTAACCGGGCTTGATGCAGGAAACGTCCGTCCTAGACAGGACGTGACGCTGACGGTGACGACGACTGCTGGCGAATCGAGGTCCATCGAAGTAACGCTGCGCATCGATACGCCGATCGAGATCGAATACTACAAAAGCGGCGGCATTTTGCCTTTTGTTTTAAGACAGATAGTGGCCTAAAACGCTTGTATTGAGGCCTCGAATAGAGTTAAATTATTTCTGCTTGAGTAGAGTTGTATCTGCTGGCACCCCTCAGCCGATTTTTGGAGTTATCCCATGAAAAAGTTCATTGCTTTGGCAGTGATTATGGCCATTGTGTTTTCCGTGGCGTCGCCCTCATTCGCTCAGAGGGGCAAAGGAATCCCGCCAAAACCAGCGCAAACCTCTTTGCCTGCAAAGACTGGAGCCAGTGTCGCGAGTTTTGCAGATTTCGAAACGATCGATGCGATCTCAGACGGCAAAGGCGTAGTCGTACGCTGGACGATGAGGACGGAAACGCGAGTTGCCGGTTATCGCGTTTATCGTATCAGCGGCAAGGGCAAGCAACTCATACATGACAGGATCGTTCCCGGATCCTTTGCGAGAAGCAAGGATGATGCCGTGTACGGAGAACAATACTCCGATCTCGATGAGAACGGAGATGTAAATTCATCATATGTCGTCGAGGCCCTCAGCATCGATGGCCCGCGTCTTTCGAGTGCCGAAACGCCCGCGAAGTATAGGTCGGATGCCTCATCGCTTGTCGCAAATGCCGAGACGGCGGTTATTGCTCGTGATACTAACGGCTCGATCGAGACCTTTTCTCCTGTTGCCACCACTCCGCTAAACGCCGCGGCTCCGAACCCGGTCAACCAGCGTTGGGTCGCCTCGCAAGCAGGAGCGAAGATCGGGGTGAAGAATGAGGGTTTCTATCGTGTGACCCGAGCGGAGTTGCAGGCGGCAGGATTCAATCTTGCGAGCAGTTCTGCAAATTGGCGGCTGTTTATGGAGGGCAATGAGCAGGCGATCATTGTCGGCCCAGGCGACCAGTATATTGAATTTTACGGAAAGGGCATCGATACGGTGGAGAGCGATACGAGAATGTACTATCTGATCGCCGACACGACACCCGGATCCCGCTATGCCGAACGAACAATGCGCTCATTTGGCGGCACAGTGCTGGCGAATAATTCCAGAGCCATGGTCACTAAGAAGGAGCGCACCCTCTATGTTTCGAGCATCCTCAACGGGGACGTGGATAATTATTGGGGAACGGTGCTCACGAGCGGCCTCTCGACTATCCGGTTTACTGTCCCAAATCCAGATCTTACCGCAACGGCGAATGCGACGCTGAACGTCAAGATCATGGGATACTCGTTCACCAACCATCAGTTTCAAGTCACCTTGAACGGCCATCCCCTGAGCACGCCGGTCACCGGGGTCTATCAGGAAAGCTTCGCGGCGGATATTCAGGTGCCGTCGAGCTTTTTGGTAGATGGAACTAACTCGTTGCAGCTCGCAGCCACCACAGGCTCCGATATCTGCCTTTTTGACACCGTGTCGCTGACGTATCAAGAGAAGTTTCGTGCCTATCAGAACCAAGCGAGTTTCGTCGCCCCCATCTATAAGAAGGTGGACCTCGGGGGCTTCTCATCGCCCACCGTTTCAACGGTCACGATTACCGACGCGTCTCAAGCGGTCATATCAGACACGCCGAATGTCCCGGCAAGTAGTACGCCGGGACTACTCCGAATGAGCTCGCCCACGTATATAGGTGGCGAAGCTGGGTCAGGGATCGCTCGACTGACCGTCTCAAGGGTGTTTGGAAATACTGGCGTCGTGACCGCCGATCTTACTCTAACGAATGGCACCGCGACCGGCGGTGCGTCGTGCGGCAGCGGCGTTGATTATGTTTTTCCCTCAAATCCTACGCTGACGTTCGGCAGTGGTGTCGTATCTCAAAATGTCGACGTTCAACTTTGTAACGATGGGATCGCAGACTCCGGCGAGACCTTCACGGCGGCTCTTTCGAACGCGACGGGCGGCGCCATCCTTCCGCAGCCGAGTATCCGCGTTCTCGACCTCAGCTATGAAGATTCGCCACGGATGATCAGCGGACTGCCGACTACGCAGAGTGGCTCGACCTATGGCGTGACGATACCGTCGCAGCGCGGCGGCAACTTTTACGCGGTCGACGAGTCGTACATTCAACAATCGTCGTCTGTCACCGCGAATACTCCGTCAACTCTTTCCACACCTGGTCCGGGAGCGGATGTGATCATTATTTCCTATTCCGCACCCGATTTTATGGCGGCTGCAAACGCCTGGGCGTCATACCGGCGAACAGTTGCCGGCGGTAGTTTTACCGTGAAAGTCGTAGATGTAGCGGACATTTACGACGAATTCAATTACGGAGTCACAAGCCCCCTGGCTATTAAGAGCTTTCTTAACTACGCGTACGCGTCGCAAAATTACCAGACGGTTCCGAAATACGTGCTTTTGCTCGGCGACGGGTCGTACGATCCGCGAAACTATGAGGGCAGCGGTGCATGGAATCTCGTCCCGACGAGGATGGTGAATCTCATCTATGCGGAGAGTGGCAGCGACGAGGCTCTAGCCGACTTTAACAATGACGGGTTGGCAGAGATGCCCATAGGCCGGATCCCGGCGCGCACGGCCGACGAGATAACCTTGGCGCTCTCTAAGACGCAAGGCTTTGAAAACGCTCAGATGCAGTCGTTCGCCCGCGGCGCCGTTTTCGCAAATGACGGCCCTGATGGATATGACTTTCAGTCGATGAACCAGATCATCCGCAATGAGTTACCGCCGGCTCCGACCATGCAGGCAATTATGGTAAGCCGTGGTTCGAATCCTGGCAGTACCGATCCTAACGCCCAGGCAGCCCTTCTAAACGCCCTTGGCACTGGGCCGTACATAGTTAACTATGCTGGCCACGGATCGGGTGGTTTGTGGGCCTCCCCGGATTTTTTTGGCATACCGAATGTAGCTCAGATCGCTCCCTCAAACCAGTCGATTTACACGATGCTCACGTGCCTTAACGGCTATTTTATCCGACCGAACGCCGCCTGTCTCGCCGAGACATTGCTAAAGTCGACCGGCCGCGGGGCCGTTGTTGCCTGGGCCTCAGCTGAAAAAACGACTCCCGATATTCAGCTGATCATGGGTCAGCGGTTCTATAACCAGCTCAATGCAGGCACTCTGAAACGAATGGGAGATCTGGTCCGTGACGCAAAGCTACAGATCCCGGGTGGTAGCGATGTACGGTTTTCGTGGGCCCTGCTCGGCGACCCTGCATTGCAAGTGAGGCAATGATACTCGATCCCACGACAACGATCAGGAAAAAAGGCATCCGTTCAGGATGCCTTTTTGATTCTGAATACTCGCGGCGGGGTTCGAACCTGCGACCTCTTCCTTCGGAGGGAAGCACTCTATCCAGCTGAGCTACGCGAGCGTAAAAACCGAATTATATCATTTGGCCTGTTCGCGGGACACGATCGAGATGTGCTTGATGCGAATCGCCTCGAGCGGCCTCTCGCCGTCTTTGGGTTGGACGCCGGCGATGGTACGGACATTCTGCATTCCGTCGATCACCTTGCCAAAGATCGTGTAGCGGTTGTCAAAGCCCTGCTCTCGTTTCAGGGTGATAAAGAACTGCGAATTAGCAGAGTTATTGTCCTGGCCACGAGCCGCTCCGACGATGCCGGTATCGTACTTGAGATCTGAGAACTCGGCGTCCACATTCGGTTTATCGGATTTACCCGTTCCGTCGTTCTTTGGATCACCGTCCTTCGACAACGGGTCTCCGCTCTGGATTACTGACTCGTTAACACGATGCCATGTGACGCCGTCGTAAACTCCTGAATTCGCCAATTCCTTAAATCGCGCGACCATCTTGGGCGCGATATTAGAATACAGCTCGATCGTGATCGTGCCGTAGGCCGCGGAGTTTTCCATTTCAATGACCGCGACCTCCGGATCAGCCAAGGGCGTCACACCCTTCTTTATATCGGCCGGGGCATTCTTTAAATTAGAGGCCTTGTTGGTTGTGCCGCCGCAGGACAGTGTCACCGCCGCGCAGAGGGCGAGCAGGAATATCGGCAGTTGTTTCATATCAGATCGTCCTTTCGCTATCATTCGCCCTCGATATAGACCTTATTCATAACGACAGGCTCATGTGGCTTGTCGTTCTGATTGCGAGACACGGTAGCGATGGCATCAACGACATCCTGGCCCTCGATCACCTTCCCGAATTTCGAATAGCTAGGCGGCAGCGGATAGTCCATGTGCATGATGAAGAACTGAGAGCCATTCGTATTCGGACCTGAGTTCGCCATAGCGACGGTGCCTTTTTCATAAGGTCCGGCGTAAAGGTCTGAAGCGCGATCTATCTCGTCGTCAAACTTACCGCCCCAAGCCGATTCGCCGCCGTAGCCCTCGCCGAGCGGATCACCGCCCTGGACCATGAAGTTCGGGATGACGCGATGGAATATGACGCCGTCGTAATAACCGTTACCCGCGTGAAGGCGAAAATTCTCAGTCGTCTTTGGGGCGTCTTCCTCGAGAAGCTCAAACTTGATCGTACCTTTGTTGGTCTCAATGACCGCTGTTCTATTTGCCACTAATTGTTCTCCTTGTTCAAGATAAATCGCTCTATCGCGGCCGCTACGCCGCCTTCGTCGTTAGTTAATGTTGTATAAAATCCCGCGTGGGCACGCAAACGCTCGTCCGCATTTCCCATCACTACGGGCGTTCCGGCGATCTTCAGCATTTCAAGATCGTTGAAATTATCACCGATCGCCATGACATTTTCCGGAGCGAAGCCGTTGAGCTCGGCAAGCTTTGCCACGCCATGACCCTTTGACGCACCAGGCGGCAAAAGATCGATAAACGTGACATCGCGATGCGGGTAGATGATCGGCAATATTGTGACCGTATTGCCCAACTCTCGATTCAATACCGACATCATCGTGCTCATCGCGTCGCATGTGCCGGAAAATGAGATATGCACAACCTCATATTCCGCTAGCACGTCCTCAAGAGCCGGGACGTGCTCTACGCCGTCGCGCCCTGACTGACCGCCAAGAACAGTTTCGGACCAGCGAAGATATTTCTTTAACGGCAGGTTATATTCCGAAACACGATCGTAAAGCAGCGTTCCATGGCCCCGCGGATCCGTACTTACCAGAGCATCTCCACCGAACTCTTTTCCAACTCGAACGATCTCAAGGCTCGTTTCAGTGGAGAGCAGCGCGCACGCGACGGTTTCCTCGCTCTTTGCATATTTCAGCAACGCCCCGTTATGGGTTATGAGCGGACCGTTCAGTTCAAGATCGAGCCCGACAGGCTGTGCGTCGCGAAACCGTCGCCCTGTTGCGATAGTCACCAGAACACCAGTTTTCTCGGCTGCACGAATAGCACGGCGATGCTCGTCCGGGACCTCGCCCTTCGAGTTCAAGGTAGTGCCGTCCAGATCAAGTGCAAGGAGCTTGATCATTGACTGGAATTCGTCTCTCCGGCCCGTTTTTCCTGTCGCTGCTGCTCGAGCCACTGTTGGTATTTTGCTTTGCCCTTTTCGAATTCGGCTGCCGAGGCGTAGAACCAATGCGAGCCGTCGTTCAGGTCCACGTTGCGAACGTAGAAAAGGTACTCGTTGGTCTGCGGATAGAGTGCGGCCTTGATCGAGCTTTCTGAGACAGATGAGATCGGGCCGGGCGGAAGGCCGGTCTTAATCCGGGTGTTGTATGGCGAATCAACGTCGAGGTCGCTCTTGTTGATCGTACCGTCCCAGCGACCCAGCATCTTCGCTATGTAGACATTCGTCTGGTCGATGCCAAGCGGCGTGCCTCGGGACAATCGATTGTTGATCACTGCTGCAACGATGGGTCGTTCGGACTCGACGCCAGTCTCGGTCTCTATCAATGAAGCGATCGTGACGATCTGGTGGGGACTGCGGCCCGCAGACTGTGCGGCGGACACGTACTCAGGCTTCCACACCTTGCGAAACTGCTCGACCATTGCCTTGATGATGTCGTGGGGCTTTGCATCGCGTGGCAGGCTGTACGTGCTCGGATACATGTAGCCCTCGAGGCTCGCGGCCTGCGGCGCGATGTCCTTGATGAGGCTCGTATCGTCCATCATCGCGATAACGGCCTTGTCGTCAACGCTCGCATCGTGAGGGAATTTCTCAACGATCCTTTTTGCGATATCGAACCGCGTGTATCCCTCAGGGATCGTAAGCTTTACCGTCAGGTCCTGGCCTTTCTCTAGCAGCTTTAGTACGGCGAGGGTCGTGATCGGCGACGGGAACTGATACTCACCTGCCTGCAGCTTGCTGCCATCGCCGAATGTTCGCAGGTAAACCATCGTCGCGGCATAGCTCGGGATGATGCCGGCCTCCGCGAGCTGATCGACGATCTGCTTTGGCGTCGAGCCTTTTTGAATAGTGATGTATTCGCTGGCGTGCGAATGTTCCTGCGAGGCGTTTACGGTTTTGAAAACCCAATATGAGATTCCTGCCACGGTAGTTACGGCGGCGAAAAGCAGCAGAAATATAACAGTTAAGATCTTCTTCACTTCGGCTAATGCAGCTACGCGCTAAGAGTCCCGTATTCAGTCGGCTCCGATCAAGCCGGCCAAACCCGGGACTCGAACGGTCTATCTATTTCTCGGCTGTATATTTCTCGATCGCGGCCGTCACGTCCGGGCCGTCCGGAGTTTGCTTCGACGTGAAGCGTGCGACCACCTTGCCATGGCGGTCGACGAGAAACTTGTTAAAGTTCCAAGTGATATCGCCGGCAAAGTCAGGATTTGTTTCCTTACTTGTCAAGAACTTGTAGAGCGGGTCTATGTCATCACCCTTGACCGAGATCTTGGCGAACATCGGAAAAGTCACGCCAAACTTTGACGAGCAAAAGTCCTTGATCTCCGCTTCCGTTCCGGGCTCCTGACCGCCGAAATTGTTGGCAGGGAAGCCGAGCACGTAAAAGCCCTTGTCCTTGTACTTTGTATACGTGGCCTGCAACCCCTGATACTGCGGCGTGTAGCCACACTTGCTTGCAACATTTACGACGAGCAGAACATTGCCTTTATATTTCTTGAGCTTTACGTCCTTGCCGTCAATATCGCGCGTCTTAAAATCGAGCACCGATTTGGCATTTGCCGCTTCGACGGTCGGGCCATGATGATGAATAATAGCGGCCGTGCTGAGCACCGCAAGAACCAGGCCTAAACAACAGTTCCTAAGCATGATGGGTATTCCTCCGTATCCTATTTGTCGAGCTCACGAGGGCTCCGCGGTTTTGGCAACTCGGCCGCCTTCTCGCCTGTCTCGCTAAAAACTTCCTTGAATGCACCGACACTCGCCAGCACGCCGGACGTTTCCATCGGCATAAAGATCACCTTTGAATTCTGCGTCCGCGCCATGTCACGCATCGAGTCGACGTATCGCGACGTGATCAAATACTGCGCCGTTTGTCCCCGGTCGCCGATCGCACCGGCGATCTGTTGAATGGCGGCGGCTTCTGCCGTCGCATTGGTCAGACGGGCTTGGGCCGCGCCTTCGGCGTCGAGAATAGCCGACTGCTTGTTACCCTCCGAGCGCGTGACAGCGGCCTGCTTTTCGCCCTCGGCTCGGGTGATCGCGGCCTGCTTGTCGCCCTCGGCGGTCAGGATGAGCGCACGACGGTTTCGCTCGGCGGTCATCTGTTTTTCCATCGTAATGCGGACATCCTCAGGCGGCGTGATGTTCTTGATATCGACACGGGTGACCTTGACGCCCCATTTGTCGGTCGCCTCGTCGAGGATCATGCGAAGCTCGTTGTTGATCTGGTCGCGTGACGAGAGCGTGTGGTCTAGATCGAGCTTGCCGATCACCGAACGCATTCCGGTAAACGTCAACTGAACGAGCGAACCGACAAGGTCGTTTACCTCGTAGGTTGCCTTTGTGGGGTCGGTGATCTGCCAGTAAACCACCGAATCGACGGTTATCATGACGTTGTCACGCGAGATCACAGATTGTGCCGGAAGATCGATGAACTGCTCTCTCAGGTCGATGTACGTGGTGCCGGGCCGGACATTCGTCCAATAGACCGCACGGGGCCGCTCAAAAAACGGCACGATGATATTCAAACCGCTTGCCGCGATCCTGTGAAAGCGGCCCAGTCGCTCGATGAGCAGCACGCTCGACTGCGGCACGATCTTGATCGTCTTCCACGCAACGGTCAGAAGCGCGAATCCCAAAAACAGTAAAAATATCGCACCGATCCCAAACATGTCCATTCTCCCCTCCGACGGCTTTTCAAGCTGAATATATCACACAACCCGTGGTGGACAGCGGCTTGGGATGCACGTGAGCGGTGTCCTATAATCAGCGTCATGACCGTCACACTCGCCGATATCGAGGCCGCACGCGAGCGGCTAAAGGGCATTATCCTCTCGACGCCGATGATCGCGGACGATCGACTCTCGCGCGAGATCGGAGCAAAGGCCAGCCTCAAGGCCGAGAGCCTGCAAAAGGCGGGATCATTCAAGATCCGCGGCGCCTATAACAAGATCTCGCAGCTAAGCGAAGACGAGCGAGCTCGCGGCGTCATTGCGGCATCGGCCGGGAATCACGCTCAGGGCGTCGCCCTTGCGGCACAGATCCTTGGCGTAAAGGCAACGATCATTTGTCCCGAGTTTGCACCATTGACCAAGATCAACGCGACGAAGGGCTACGGAGCCGACGTCATCCTTAAAGGCAGCATTCTCGATGAATCGATCGCCTATTCGCAGGAGCTGGCCGCCGAGCACGGCTATACAATGGTCCATGCGTTTGATGACGAAAAGATCATCGCCGGGCAGGGAACTATCGGCCTTGAGATCCTTGAGGCTCTCCCGGGCGTGACTACCATCGTCGTCCCCATTGGCGGCGGCGGGCTGATGTCGGGCATCGCGACCGCGGTAAAGACCCTAAAGCCAGGAATACGAATGATAGGCGTTCAGGCGGAGAATTCGTCGTGGGTCAAGCCCTCGTTCGAGGCCGGCCACGCAGTGTCGGCTCAAATGGCGCCGACGATCGCCGACGGTATCGCTGTCAAGAAACCCGGCGCGGTGACGCTGCCGATATTAAAAGAGTTCGTCGACGAGATCGTTGAGGTGTCGGACGATGAGATCGCAAAAGGTATTTTCTTTGCGTCGCAAAACAACCGGCTCGTCGTCGAGGGCGGCGGTGCGGCATCGCTCGGAGCGTTGCTTGCACGCAAGGCGACGATATCACCCGACGAGAATGTCTGCGTCGTTGTTAGCGGTGGTAACATTGATGCGAATCTTCTAGCCCGCGTACTTGAGCAAGTACTGGTCCGACAGGGCCGCTATATCATGCTCAAAATGCTTGTGATGGACAGACCCGGAATGCTCGCCGGTGCGCTCGATGCTGTCGCCGAGGCGAGAGCGAACGTCATCGAGGTCTTTCATCGACGATCGATGTGGCTTGCTCCGCTTGGACGCGTCGGCATCGAGCTGCTATTGGAAGTTCGGGATGAGGACCACGCACAAGAGGTCATCGTCCACATGCGTGAAAAAGGATTCCCGGTCGAGCGCGAAGGTCAGGTCGACTGGCACGACGCTCTTTAGCGGCGGTTCAAATTCTCGTCGTATAACTGCGTGTAGATCCGATAGTTTGTCATGACCTTAAAGACGTAATTCTTCGTCTCCGAAAAACCCACCTCCGACGCAAATATCGCGGGATCCCTGGGCTTGGAACGGTTAAGCCAGCGAACGACATTGTCGTCCCCGCCATTGTAGGCCGCGGCGACGGCCTCGAGCATCCCGTTAAACTGGCGTTGGAGATCTGCAAGGTTCTCGCACGCGATTGTGATGTTCGTTTTTGGGTTATAAAGATCGTCCGGCTGTACATTCGGATAACCGGCTTTGATGTTGTACTTGAGTGCAGTGTCGATCGTCTGTTGCATCAGCCCGCGGGCCGCGGCAGGCGACCGGGCGTCGCTCTTGAAGGTACTCTCTTGCTTCATGATCGCAAGGATGAAGCGGGGGTCGAGCTTTCGGGGCTTAGCAGCGGCGAGGATCTCGTCGCGAAATGCGGCCGGATAGTCATTCGCCTGAATACCCCGCAAAGGACCAATTAGGACCTCAAGCGTCGGTTGAATGCCTTTGAATCTAGCCTCTCTGGCTCGGTCACGCCCCGCACTTCCGTAATAAGTGTTCAACTCGGTCGACATGTAAAGCATCTTCGCCTCGGAGAGCTTTCCCTGCTTTTCCAGGGCAAAGGCCCTCAAATATTTGACCTCGTCCATGCTCGCCATCGAGCCCGCGAACTTAACTTGTGCCTGCATTAACGCTGCGGTCGCCACCGCGTCCGCGTACTGGCCCCGGAAGATCTGCATTCTAAGTCGAGCGTGGAGGGCATTGGCCTCAGTCGGCGTTCCCGAAAAGCGGGTGCGCGTATTCTCGACCCAGCGGTCGGCGTCATCATATTTGCCGGCCTCTCGAAGCGCATCGATGATATTAAGATACGCGCCGTCGGACCGCTCGCCCGTCGGATACATAACGGTGTATTGCTCGTAAAGCTTTGCGGCCTCCAGATTCTTGCCGATGCGGAGGTTGCACGAGCCCTCGAAATACAAGCCCTCCCGGCCGTCCTTGGTTGCGGGATATTCGTGGACTACGCGATCCAAAAATGGGATGCACTGCGCGTAATTGCGTTCCCAGTAGTATGAGCGGCCCGTCATAAACAGTGCGCCGGACATAGCCTCGTCGGTCGGAAAATTGTCAAGGATCTTTTGAAAGTGCTCGCGGGCCTGCGGGAACTGACGGTTATCGAAATAAACCCGGCCGCGGGCGAGATGTTCGGCAGCCGTGAGCGTGACGAGCCTGCCGTCAGCGCTTCGGCTAGACCGGTCCTTGTCGATGACCGACCGCAAGGCGCTATCGGATTGTGGAATTGCGCTGCCCGATATCGCGAGAACGACCGCAAGAAAGATGACGATCTTTTTCATAACCTTTGGTACAGCAGGAGGGTGAGCCGAGAAACGAACTTAGCTTACCGACTTTTTGACGCATGAGCAACAAAAACTGTTGCCGGCTCGTTTGTGTCGAAAACCGCAACCTTCTCTGCTATCATTCGTTATTACCAGCTATGAGCCCCTGCCGGAATTGCGGAAAGATCAATACACCCGAGGCTATCTTTTGCCGCTCATGCGGCACAAAACTGGCGTCGGGACAGGTCCAGCCGCAGACTTTTTCTCCTGATCCGTACGAGCTGCCGAGTCCCAGGCCATATTCGTGGAAAACTGACGAATTCGGCACTCAGAGCGAGGCTCGCCGGACGATGCCGATCGCCGAGGTCTCGGGACACGCTCCTCTGCAGCACGCTCAACCCCACGGGTTTGCGTCCGCGTTTCGATGTCCTAACTGCATGACGCACATGCCGCCGCGTATTGAGCGAAAGGTCTCCACAGCCGGCTGGGTGACCTTTGCGATACTAATGGTCACGGTTTTCCCCCTCTTTTGGATCGGCCTCTTGATAAAGGAGGATGTGCCGATCTGTCAGATCTGCCAGACTCGCCTAGCACTTGGGCCTTATCGGTAGTAATACCCGCTCGGGTGCTCGATCTTGATCTCGGGATTCGTGCTCGTCACGCTGATCTTGTGATATCCCTTTTTCATGTGTGTAGAGATGTAGCTCAACGCGAATTGGCGATTTAGGGTCGTCACCAGGTCCCTGAAAAAGGGAAGGTAACTTATCGGTGCAATGCTGCCCTGAAAGAAGGCTCGACCACCAGTCTCGTCGGAGAGTTTTTGCAATGCGCCTTGAGCGGCGAATGCCAGGGTAGAATTGCCGTTCTCCGTCAACGACGTCGTCCCATAAAAGGAATAGACCGCGACGCTCCGGCGCTGGGCCTTGAGGATAGCCTGATCGAGCTCGAGACTTTGGGTAACAGACGCGAGGGTCAGCCCCCCACTTGTGTCGAGGCCGTCCGAGAACATGAGCACAGCCCGGCGGCCGGTTGGAACACCGTCAAAACGAGGCAGGATGTCGGTCAAACCTTCGTACGGACTTCGCGAACCCGACAGCGAAAAGCCGGACGCGATCCGCAGGCTCTTTGCAGCCGCACTGAGATCGTCCGTAAACCTCTGCGTGATCAGTGGCGATCCGCCCCGCAGATACGCGGTCATCACGCGAGTTCCCTTTGGCAACCCGCGGATGAAATCACGAATATCGCCAAGCTGGTTATTGAAGCCAGCCGAGAGGTCTTCCTGAATGACGATCGCGATAGATAGCGGCGAGTCGGAGACACTCCTGATCGAGAGTATCTGCTGCTCGTCCTTGTCCTCCCTGACGATCAATCGATCGGCCTGGACGAATTCCTCGGCCTGACGTTCCTTGAGCTCCTTCTTGGTAAAGATCGAAATAGGAATGGTTACGGTCCGCACCTTTTGACGCGGTTGCTCAGGTTGAGTGTAGGTGCTTGATGCAAGCAGAACTAAAGGCAGTATCCATTGGAGGCGAGCTTTCATAACCTACTGAATAGTAATATATTTCCATGTAATCGGTTAGCGTTTTTGGAGGCGGATCGACGCTTTCGGTCCCCCTCGATAACGAATGTACGACATCACAAAAACAGACTTGGCCAAAGGCCGAAGGCTAAAGATCGGCGCGATCGCGGCGCCGGTCCTGCTGACCCTCACGCCGATCACAGTGACGCTATTGCTAATGCTGATCGCCGCCGGCAGTCCGCCAACGGCTGCGGTGATGTTCGCACTTGGGCTCATTGCGACGATCCTTGGCTTCCTGATCGGGCTCACTCTAAGTGTGGTATTTGCAACGCAATATCGAAACTGGACGGGCAACATGCGGAATAGGATCGCGGCGGCCGGTATCGGCGCCGGTGAGATCGGTTGGTTTACGAAGGAAATGAAGCCCAGCGAGAAGCGGGCTCTGAAGGCCGTCGAGGCCCGCGATTTGCTTCTGGGCGACGCATATCGCGAAACACTCGCTTCTCGGTTGACCGCGACCAGGATAATTAAGAGCTCGCGGCGAGAGCTATCGATGGCAAAGAAGCGGCAGAATTCGCTCAAGCAGCTCAGAAGTGCGAGGACAGGTGAATTTCAGCAGCAGATCTCGGCGGATATCGGCAAGATCCAGTCGATTCATGAAGAAGCTCGTTTAATGCTGGCCGAGTCCGAGTCGCGGCTGGCAATGATCGAGGCTGCTGCGAGCCGCTCCGGCGGGCTCGCTGACAACGAGCTGGCCCTCAAAAAACTTAGTGCCCGCACGAAGGAGCTTCCACTCGCTCTTGAGTCCGCGAGAGTGACCGACGAGATTCGGCAGGAACTCGAACGTGAAGGCCTCGAACCCACAGACGAAAAGGACGCCGACTGATGCCGGCGTCCTTTTCAATTAAGAATGTTAGCGACGGAGTACCGCGAAACCGTTCGAACGAATAAATTGAACCTGTAAGTTACAGGTGGGTGGCCTTTTGCTCCTTGCGGGGCATCAGAGCCCGGTTCTCTGGTAGGTCCTCGTAAGGACCCACACCGAAGTCAGGCGTTGGCCTCCCGTCATTCATGTGTTGGCTCAATTGTAATTGCGTCCAAAACGAGGAACGCCGTCAACTCAGTCGCCGAAATCAGTCTAGCACTTCGGGACAAGGGCAGGGAAGGTTATTATTCGACGCCGACGAGCTGGGGTTCGACGTCTCGATGTTTGAGAAGTTTGTCGAGCATCTCCGAGCACTCCGAACTGCGTGTAGCGAGCTGGGCATCCACAGTCGCCTGAGTGTGCCGCAATTGATAAAACTCATCCGCGATGTGCAGAGCGGCCAAAATTGCGACCTTCAGAGAATCGACGGTGAGCGTTCCAGACGAGATCTCGCGCATTTTGCGGTCGACATATTCTGCGAGTTCGTGAATGTACTCGTTATCGCCATCAGAACGAATGCTGTAGGTCTGGTTGTAGATCTCGACGCGAATGGTTTGTTCAGACATAAACGCGTCTCCTAGCGGCCCGCGGCGTCGGCAACCTCGGGATCGAGGGCAGTGATCGCGTCGAGCATCGCCTCAACTTTGGCCTGAATGGTCTCGCGCTCAGCCATTAACTCTGAAAGACGGGCCTCCGCAGTCGCTTTTTCTGCGGCCGCATCGGCTACTTGCTGCTTTAGGACAGAGGACTCGCGCTCGAGTTTGTCCCTCTCGTCACGAATTTTCTTTACGAATTCGAGCGTAAGATATATCTTGTCCTCGAGATGCGAGAACTTTTCCATTCCCGTTAAACCGTTCATTTGGGGCTCCGCGTTAGGTGTTTCTGCTGTGGAAAAGATTATTCAATGATTCGCGACAAACTTCAAGTAAAAGTTCAGGAAATATCAGGAACGCCGCCTAATTCCTAATCTTTTCTCGACAGCAGACACTATCTGCTCATGTAAAGCTTCAACTTCGTCCTCGACCAAAGTTCGCACGTCGCTCAGGTACTCGAGTCGGACGGTGAGCGAGCGCTCGTCATCCGCCAGGCCCTTGCCCTCGTAGATATCGACGAATTCGACATCTCGACAGAGATCCGCGCGTTGCTCGGCGATGGCGTCCCGGATCTCGACGTAACTGAGCGAGCGTTTGACGAGAAATGACACGTCGCGGCTGATTCCCGGGAATCGAGCAAGCGGACGATAGGCGGGCCGTACTGATGCCTGCTCAAGAGCCGCCTGAAGATCGATCTCGCCGACATAGACCGGCTGTCGAAACTTATATGTTGCTGCGATTTCATCGTTCAAACGTCCGATCGATCCGATCACAATGCCGTGGAGGGAGATAACCGCACCTTGTCCGGGCCTCAAATGCGCGATATCGGTTGCGTCAAATCCCGCCTGATAGACTCCGGCAGCCGACAATGCGGCCTCAACCGCTCCTTTTAGGTCGTAAAAGTCGAGTTCGCGGACCGCCATCGCCTTTCCTTGAAAAGTCTCGCTGCCGGTTAGGACGAGAGTCAGCATCTCACGCTCGGCCGGCAGATCATCCTCACTCGGCTTAGCGGCGAAGACCTTGCCCGTCTCGAAAAGCTTTATGTCGCGTCGCTGATGATTGAGATTTAACCGGACCGCCTCAAGGAGACCCGGGAGGATGCTGTAACGCATCCGCACAGCGCCCTCGATCACAGCATCTTGAAGCGTGACGAACTTTTCCTCAGCCTCGTCACTGAGCAATCCGCTTACCGGCTGGAACAGAGCGTCATGACGTGTATCGATGAAGCTGTATGAGATCGCCTCGTCGAAACCCAGATCAGCTAAGGCTGTCCGCATGCGACGCTTTCGGCTCTCTTCTGGTTGGTACTCGCCGGCGGCGAAGGCAGGCGGCAGTACGGCCGCGATGTTCTCGTAACCGGCGTGTCGGGCGACCTCTTCGACGAGATCCTCCTCAATTGCGATATCGTGTCGCCACGAAGGTGCCACGAAATTCGAGCCGTCTGTAGTCTTGATGCCGAGACGATCGAGTATCTCGACACACCGCTCTTTTGTGACATTAAGGCCCGTTAGACGTTCGGTTGCCGCCGAAATGTCTGCGGAACGGACAGGCGCCTTATCCTGCGGCGCCGGATATACGTCGATGAACTCGCCGGCTTCACCGCCCGCAAGGTCGAGTATCAACTGCGTCGCGCGGTCGGATGCTCGCGTGAGAGCGTTGATGTCGACGCCGCGTTCAAAGCGATAGCTCGCCTCTGTCGCGATATTGAGCTTGCGTGAAGTAGAGCGGACGCTCGCCCGATCAAAATACGCGACCTCGATCAGCACGTTCGTCGTCGCGTCGGTGATGCTCGAATCTAGCCCGCCGATCACGCCACCGATGGCCACAGGCTTCTCTGCATCGCAGATCACGAGAACGCTGTCGTCGAGCGTCTTTTCTTCCTCCTTGAGGGTGGTTATCGTTTCGCCGTTCTTTGCGCGCCGTACAATGATCCGCTGCTCCGAGAGCCTATCGAGATCGAAGGCATGCATCGGCTGACCGAGCTCGAGCATGACGTAATTCGTGATGTCGGCAACGTTGTTGATCGAGCGTTCACCGACGGCTTCAAGCCTATCGACAAGCCACTGAGGCGAAGGGCCGACCTTTACATTCCTAATAATGCGGCCCGTAAAGCGATAGCACAGATCAGAAGCTTGGATGGCAACAAACGGGCTCGCCGCGTCGATCGCAGGTACCTCGCATGTAGATTTGACCTCAGCTGTCGTGACGCCAGCCATCTCGCGTGCAACACCAAGATGCGAGAGACAGTCAGGGCGATTCGACGTGAGGTCAATATCGAGAACAAAGTCATCGCCGTGGGGATCGATCCCCTCGACAGCCAAACCAACGCGCGTCAGTTCTGTCGCCAGGTCTTCAGGCGAGAGCTCGACGTCGATAAGGTCCTTGAGCCAGTTGTAGCTGATGTTCACGAGAACTGCTCCAAAAATCTCACATCGTTCTCAAACATGTGACGGATGTCGTCGATCGAGTACATAAGCGCTGTCATTCGCTCCAGGCCAAAGCCGAACGCGAAGCCCGAATAGACGGTCGGATCGACGCCGCACGCTCTGAGCACATTTGGATGGACCATTCCCGATCCGCCGAGCTCGATCCAGCCTGAGCCTTTGCAAGGTCGACAGCGTTCGCCCTCGTAAACGCCGGTGCCCCCGCACTTGAAGCACGAGAAATCGAACTCCGCACTAGGTTCGGTAAAAGGGAAGTAGCTTGGGCGGAAACGCGTTACTGTCTCGGGGCCATACATTCGTCGCAGCCACTCGGTCACAGTGCCCTTGAGATGGGCCATCGTGACGCCTTTGTCGACGCAGAGGCCTTCCAACTGATGGAACATCGGCGTATGCGTCATATCCGGCGTGTCGCGACGAAAGACCTTGCCAGGTGCAAGTATTCTCAAGGGAACGCCGCGGCGTTCCATCGCACGTATCTGTACCGTCGAGGTCTGCGATCGCAACGCGAGGCCTGTAGTCGTGTAAAAGGTATCCTGCGACTCGCGTGCAGGATGATTCTGCGGAATGTTCAGCGCGTCGAAGTTGTAATAATCCGTCTCGATCTCACGATCGTCCTCGATGGCGTAGCCCATCGATACGAAAATGTCCTCGATCCTTTGCCGTAGCAGCGTGATCGGGTGCAGATGGCCTTCACGCGGTCTGCGCCCCGGGATCGTGACGTCGAGTCGTTCAGCCTCGATGCGCAATTGGGTAGCCTTTTCGGACAGTCGCACTTCGGCCGTTTCAAGGGATTCGCCGATCTCTTTTTCGAGAGCCTGAACGGCCTGCGCGAAAGCTGCACGCTCGTCGGCGCCGATCGCGCCTATTTCTTTCTTTAGCGCTGCAAGATCGGACTTCTTACCGGTCAAACGGATCTTGAGCTCACCGATCTCGCGAAGTCTCTGCTCTGCGTCTCCCAATCCGAGCCCATCCACCGACGTCTCGGTCAAACGGCTGACCTCGTCGGCGATCGTCGCTCTTAGTTCATCGATCTTTGCTCCACGATCAGACATAAACCATAAGGATAGCCGATTTAGCCATCGTGATTACAGCGCGTTAGGTGATTTTTGGAGAGCTCGGTCCGCCTGTTATCATCAACTTTCCTACATATACCATGAAAGCGATAGTCAAAAGCAAAGCCGAACCAGGTCTGTGGCTCGAGGATGTTCCTGAGCCGACGATCGGAATAAACGACGTTCTGCTGCGGATAAAGAAGACGGGTATCTGCGGGACGGACGTTCATATCTACAATTGGGACAAATGGTCGCAGGACACGATAAAGATCCCGACTATCCTGGGTCATGAGCTCGTAGGCGAGATCGCCGAGGTCGGCTCGAATGTCAGCGATTTCTTCGTCGGCGATATCGTCAGCGTCGAGGGTCACCTTGTATGCGGACGCTGCCGTAACTGCCTTGCCGGCCGTCGTTACAAATGCGCGCACACGCTAGGCTTTGGCGTGAACACGGACGGCGGATTTGCCGAGTACATGGCCGTTCCGATGACCAACATCTGGAAGCACGAGCCAGGGATCGATCTCGACGTCGCCGCGATATTCGACCCGTTTGGAAACGCCGTGCATACGGCACTCGCATTCGAGGTCTTTGGCGAGGACGTGCTGATAACCGGAGCCGGGCCGATCGGGATTATGGCGGCTGCGGTCGCAAAACACGCAGGAGCTCGGCATGTCGTTATCACGGACGTCAATCCGAAACGGCTGGAACTGGCTGAAAAGATGGGCGGCATCTCTCTGGCGGTCGACGTTCGAAGCAAGTCGCTCGACGGTGTTCAAAAAGAGCTGGGCATGAGAGAGGGATTTGACGTTGGGATGGAGATGTCGGGGAATCCGCAGGCATTTCGCGACATGCTCGCGAATATGTCGCACGGCGGAAACATCGCCTTCCTCGGGATCCCATCCGATGAATTTGCTATCGACTGGAAGAAGGTGATCTTCAACATGCTGACCATCAAAGGCATCTACGGCCGCGAGATGTATGAGACGTGGTATCAAATGAGCGTTCTGCTCGAGGGCGGCCTCGATATCTCGCCGGTCATCACGCATCGATTCTCATACAAGGATTTTGAGAAAGGCTTTGAGGTCATGCGGACGGGCGATTCTGGAAAGGTTATTTTGGATTGGACTGAGATTTAGTTTGTTAGTAGAAGTTATTGAATGTCAGCACTGCGGAACGATGAACTCCGCCTCGCGATGCACGAACTGCGAGCGTGGGTTCGTCGTGACGACGTGTCACGTCGGGGGACGCCTTCGTGACCAAACAGCACAGGCGGTGTCCGATCCGAATCTCGAGGCGCCGGGGCTTTGCGATTTCTGTTCTTTTAAAGCGGCTGGTCAGCCAGCCACGCAAACTGTGAGTGCAGGCCTCAGACAAGGGATTTGCCCGTCATGTCACACCGAATTCCTAAGCGGCCACGGATATCGTAGGCCGCAGGCGAATAAACGAGTTCTGAAACGGCAGGAAAGGATCAAGCGGCTCATGCAAGAGCAAACGGTTGTAATGGAACAGCTCAAAGCGACAGACTGACTGGGAAAATTAGAGCGAGGCGGTGCAAAACGCTCACGCCCCACTAATAAGGGACTCAGAAGGCGATTCAGCACTAGGCGGCGGTCTCGATAAACTATTTTCACTTATGTACGGAGCAGTAAAACAGCATCTTCAATTAGTCCTCGACGAGATCCAAGAGGCAGGGCTCTTTAAGAATGAGCGTGTGATCGAGAGTCCGCAGGACGCGCGGATCGAGGTGGGCGGGCGTGAGGTGCTGAACATGTGCGCCAA
>DASYKW010000058.1:0-3822 GCA_035995005.1 Pyrinomonadaceae bacterium | reverse complement strand
CGAGGTGTATGATAAAGCTCATCCAAAGGCGTGATGAGATTTCTGATACCGCTCCTCTGTTTCTGCAGCGTCCTGTCATGTGCCGCACAGAGTCCAGGAGGCGCACGAAGAATCCTCACGTTGAACGATGAGACAACCTTCGGCGAGTTCGTGAAAATCTTCGAGGCGTTTGAGAATTTGCTCTTATCTGTTCCTGCCGAAACAAGAGGTTTTGTAGCACTTTCAGCAAAGCCAGGCGAAATAGTGGAGCGTTACAAATTCATTCGAAAACGAATGCGAAGTTCGCCCAACCTTAAACGGCGTCTGGAGGTTACACAGCCCGGCGTCCATTATCGCGGAGGTTCGTGGCAGCAGACCGAGTTCTGGTTGTTACAGAAGGCGGCACGCAGTCCGTATATTGCTGAGACAGCGGATTTTGGTTGCAACGTACTGGAAGTCACGGGTCCAGTTTCGATCGATCCAAAAAGGACGACGTTGATATTCTCTACTAACCATTTGGTGGCGACGTGGCTAGATAATCCATATTCGTTCAGATGGACCGTAATCGGCGGAAAAATAAATAAGGGTAGAGGCACCCGGCAGATCGTTGTAAAACGCTTCGCCGGAATGGAGCGAGTCGAGGTCTCTTTAACCGTGGTCGGTGGGGAGGATGAGGAAGAGCTCTGTCAGAAAACGACCTCGATAACTACCCTTGTCCGTAAGGTCGTTGATAACTAATTGTCTAACCGCAAGAGAATCATAATTATGAAAAGAGCCGCCTTATTGTCAGTCCTGTTCGCGTTATACGCCTTCGGTACATTTGCTCAGGACAAGCTCCTCAGTCTCGACGACATTTTTAGTCCGGACGCGAAGGTCCGTGTTCAGTTTGGCGGGCGTCCGTCGGGCGTGCAGTGGTCGCCGGACGGGTTGTCGTTCAAGCAGACGATCAATGGACGGCTGATGCGCGTGGATGCCCGTAGCGGTAACGCCGTGCCGTATTACGACAGCGGCAGCCTGGCAACGGCACTGATGCGGACAGCGGGGATGAAGACCGACGATGCGAACACGGCGGCAAATTCGCCGACGCTGCTCTTTAACGCGACAGAGACGGCCGTTCTGCTCAACTCGGGCGGCGAGCTGTGGTATTACGACATCGACACGCGGACCTTGCGCAAGCTCACCAACAATCGTGAAGACGAGCTCGAGGCCGACTTTAGCCCAGACGGCAGATGGGTGAGCTTTGTCAGGCACAATGACCTTTTTGTCGTGAACGTCGCCAATGCAAACGAAAAGCAGCTCACGCGCGACGGCCATGAGGGCACCAAGGCGATCTATAACGGCTACCTCGACTGGGTCTACGAGGAGGAACTTTACGGCCGCGGGCAGAAGCGAGGCTATTGGTGGTCGCCGGATTCGCGCTTCATCGCTTTTTTGCGGACCGACGAGTCGCCGGTGCCAAAGTTTGTAATCGCAAATGACATCCCGACCGACCAGGTGGTCGAGAACACCGATTACCCGCAGGCCGGCGATCCCAATCCAAACGTAAAGCTCGGCATCGCCGATGTCGGCAAAGCTCAGATCCTGCCGAGCGCGGGCCGCATCCCAAAGCTTGGCGAAAAGCTGCCGCCCGTCTTGCAGCGGCTCGGCGACAGCGCGAGGTTTGTCGATCTCTCGGCGTATAAACCCGAGGACACTCTCATCGCACGTGTCGCGTGGGCACCGGACAGTAAGAATATTCTCTTCCAGGCCCTCAACCGCGAGCAAACCTTCCTCGATCTCAACGCCGCGGGGCTCGACGGCAAGGTTCGCAAGGTGCTCAACGAAACGACACCTGCGTGGGTCGAGGTATATGACAATCCGGCGTTTGTCGACGGCAGCAACTCGGCGGATGGCGCGACATTCGTGTGGCAATCGGCGCGAAACGGCTTTAGGCACCTTTACCTCTATAACAACGACGGTCAGCTTGTACGTCAGCTCACAAACGGCAAGTGGGAGATCCGGAATTTTTACGGCGTCGACGAGAAGAATGGCTGGGCCTATTTCTCGGCGACAAAGGACAGCTCGATCGCCGAGAATATCTACCGCGTCCGTCTCACGGGCGGCGACCCCGAGCGCCTGTCCAAAGGCGACGGCACACACTCGGCGTCGTTCAACAAGACGTTTACGCAATATGCCGAGAGCTGGAGCGATGTCCTAAACCCATCGCAGACTCGGCTCTTCAACGCGGACGGCGGCGTTGTGCGGACGATCAACGAAAATAAGGTCGAGGCGATGTCGCGATACCGTCTCGGGACACCGGAATTCATGTCGGTCAAGACGCGGGACGGTTTTGAAATGAACGCGCTGATGATCCGACCGCCGGACTTCGACGCAAACAAAAAGTATCCGGTGCTCGAATACACCTATTCGGGCCCGCACGCGCCGCAGGTCGCCAATAAATGGGGCGGCTCGCGTTATATGTGGTTTCACATGCTGGCCGAGAAAGGCTACATCGTCTGGGTCTGCGACAACCGCTCGGCGAGCGGCAAGGGCGAGGAGTCGGTCTGGCCCGTCTATAAAAACCTAGGCCCGCTCGAGCTGCGCGATCTGGAGGACGGCGTTGCGTATTTGAAGACGCTTCCCTACGTCGATGCCTCGCGGATCGCCCTTCATGGCTGGAGCTACGGCGGATTTATGACCAGCTATGCGATGACACACAGCAACGTTTGGAAGATCGGTATCGCCGGCGGCACCGTCTCAGACTGGCGAAACTACGACTCGATCTACACCGAGCGTTACATGCTCACACCGCAAAATAACCGCGACGGGTACGACAAGACATCGGTCCTCAAGGCCGCAGGCAATCTCTCGGGCCGCCTGATGCTAATTCACGGCGGTGTCGACAATAACGTGCACCTGCAAAACACGACCGAGCTATCGTATGAGCTGCAAAAGGCCGACAAGCAATTTGACCTGATGATCTATCCGACGCAGCGTCACGGGCTGACGAATCCGGCCCAGGTCAAACACTGGTACACGATGATGACAGAGTATCTGCAAAAGAACCTCTGATCGCGGAGCATAGCCCAGCACCCGACGGGGCCAGCCGTGGCCCCGTTTGTGTTAGATTTGAGATATGACCGGAGATGAGATCAGGGAGAAGTTCCTCTCCTATTTTGAGAAGAACGGCCACCGGCGCGTGCATTCCTCGCCGCTGTTGCCGGCGAATGACCCGACACTGCTTTTTATCAACGCCGGGATGAATCAATTCAAGGACGTATTCCTCGGCAACGAAAAATGCGACTACACGCGCGCCTGCTCGGCCCAAAAATGTCTTCGTGCCGGCGGCAAACACAATGACCTTGACGAGGTCGGTAAGACCGCCCGGCATCATACTTTTTTTGAGATGCTCGGCAACTTTTCATTCGGCGACTACTTTAAGGAGGACGCCATCAAATTTGCGTGGGAGTTGCTGATCGATGAATTTAAGCTGCCGACAAACCGTCTGTGGTTCACATACTTCGAGGGCGATGATGAGGTGCCAGTCGACGCTGAGGCCCGTGACCTCTGGATAAGGATGGGAGCGTCGCCCGAGCGAGTGTTGCCCTTCGGGCGTAAGGATAACTTTTGGCAGATGGGCGATACCGGCCCGTGCGGACCGAGCTCTGAAATATTTCATTACATGGGCGACTTCCCTGATGACCGTGAGAAAAACAAGGCATTTTGGGTCAATGGCCCGGGCGATACGACGATCGAGATCTGGAATCTTGTCTTCATGCAGTACAACCGCACGCAAACGGAAGACGGCACATTCACCCTTACGCCGCTGCCTGCTCCGTCGGTCGACACCGGCATGGGACTCGA
>DASYKW010000057.1:0-11573 GCA_035995005.1 Pyrinomonadaceae bacterium | reverse complement strand
GGTGGTCAGATCACGCCCGAGATGCGTGAACGTATAAAGCAGCAGACGGGTGCGACCGACGCTCAGCTCGATCAGCGGATGCAGCAGATGAAGGCGGATCCGCAACCTCAGCCCCAACCCCAGCGAGCAAAACGCGGCCTCAACGAGAACTATGCCCGTGAGCTCATGGAGCTGCACACGCTTGGTGTCGATAACGGCTACACACAAAAGGACATCATAGAGGTTGCGAAGTGCTTCACAGGCTGGACCATCGCCGATCCGCGTGGATATCGGCGTGCGGCGGCCGCGACCATCGAAGGCACGGAAGATAAGCGAATGAATCGTCTCCAGCGGCAGGCAGGTGTGCCCGACGATATCGATAGCGGTGAATTTTATTTCAATGCGAGAACGCATGAAGGCGGAGCCAAGATGGTTATGGGCCAGAAGGTCGATGAGGGCGGCATCAAGGATGGCATGAAGGTCCTCGACATGCTTGTTGACAGCCCCTACACGGCGAAATTCATCGCAAAGAAGCTAGCTCTTAAGTTTGTTAGCGACAATCCAAGTGATGCGCTCGTTCAGCACGTTGCGGACGCGTTTCACTCGTCTCACGGCGACATCAAGACCACGCTGCGGGCCCTTTTCGGCGACAAGGAATTCTTCGCACCTGAGAATTACAAAGGGAAGATCAAAACGCCATACGAGCTTGCCGTCAGCTCGATCCGTGCCCTTGGCGGTGACACTAACGCAAGCACCGCGTTCCTCGCGATGCTTAACAAGCTCGGCGAGGTGCCGTATGGCTATCAGGCGCCAACCGGTTATCCCGATAAGGCAGAGGACTGGGTGAATACAGGTGCCCTGCTCGAGCGGCTCAACTACGCCGTTGCGGTGGCAAGCAATCGCATTCCGGGCACTCAGGTCAACCTCAAGCCTTTCGCGTCGACCGACAAGGGTAAGATCCTCGACATGGCGGTCACCGAGATCCTCAACGGCGAGATCTCACCCGGCACAAAAGCCACCCTCGCCAAGCAGATCCAGCAGCCTTTGCCTGAGGTCAAGGCGGGCAGCGAACTGCAGGATGGCGGCGACATGGTCGCCACGAATATGCGCGAAGGGCAGCAGGGTCGTCAGGGCCGTGCGGCGAGGTTGTTGGCACCGTCGGGTGATCCCGAGGTCTTTAAGATAATAAGTTTGGTGCTCGGAACGCCGGAATTCCAGCGGCAATGAGTGCCAATTAACAAGGGGGAACCGTAATAATGCCGGTGGCCGCGAGAGCGATCACCGGTTTTTTCACGCTGTCGTCCGACGGAGACGCTCAGGCGAAATCAGTCTCCTGGCCTCTAAATATTTCATGATCGTCGCCACATTTTCGGCGAGGGTCGAGTTGACCGTGCCAACGGTAACTTCGGCGCACTCGGGCGCTTCGTACGGATCGTCGATGCCGGTAAAGTTTTTTATCTTTCCGCGACGGGCCGCCTCGTACATCCCTTTCGTATCGCGAGATTCGCACACCTCGAGTGACGTATCGACGAATATCTCAATGAAATTCGGCCCCACCATTTGCCGGATCTGATTTCGCGTACTGCGAAACGGGCTGATAGCGGCGCATACGGCGATCCCGCCGTGACGGACCACCTCGGCAGCCACAAACCCTATCCGTAACATATTCGTCTCCCTATCCTCTCTTGAGAATCCGAGCCCTTTTGAGAGATGCGTCCTGACGACATCACCGTCCAATAATGTGACGGAACGGCCCAACTGGTTCAGCCGGGTCGTAAGAGCTTCGGCAGTCGCTGATTTTCCCGCGCCGCTCAAGCCCGTCATCCAAATGCAAACACCCAGGCCCCGCCGGACTCCGCCGTCTTGCAAAATATCCGCGATCTCGGGCCGAGTGATCCACTCAGGCGGCTTTTGAGACGCTGCGAGAAACTCGCGTACGCGAGAGCCCGAGAGCTTGGCAATATCCGGGCCTACGCTTTCATCCGACGATCCGACGACGAACTGGTCTTCGTTGGGCGAATATCTTAACTCCGCCGAGGATAGGATCTGAACGCCGATCTCATCCGCATATTTTTCAGCAAGATGGTTGGCGGCCTCGGGTGGGTAGAAAGGCTCACCTTTGGAGTCCGAGCCGGGGCAGGCGTGGCTGCGACCGACGATAAAGTGATTTGCGCCGTAGTTTCGCCGGATGATCGCGTGCCACACCGCTTCTCTTGGGCCAGCCATTCGCATCGCCACGGGGAGCAAAGATAAGAGTGTTTTGCGGCCGCCTGAATATTTGTCTACAAAGACCTCATAGGTCCGCACGCGTGTGAAAAGATCGACGTCACCAGGCTTAGTCATTCCAACTGCGGGATGCAGAAACAGCGTGCCGTTTACGGCATCTGCCGCGCGAGTCATCAGTTCCTCATGGACGCGGTGAATCGGATTTCTCGTTTGAAAAGCGACAATATTGGATTTACCAAGCTCGGACAGAGCTTGACGCGTTGCGACCGGTGCCAAGCGGAGATGCGGAAAGTCGAAATACTGAGGAAGGTCGATCAACCTCAGACGACCCGAGATGTTCACATCTCCCCAATGCGGTAGTTCTGCGACCAACGGGTGGCGAGGATCCTCGGTTCCGGCGACTCGCTCGGCAAACTCGCGTCTTGACCATTCGAATATCTCCTCGATAGTCATAACGGCCAGCAGGTGATTGCGAGGATCACGAAGTGCAACCTCGCGATCCAGAACCAGACCCACCGATCGTTCGACCGGGAGAGTGATCGGTATCGGAAAGACAATGCCGTCCGCGAGACGCATTTCGTTAACGACCGAGGTGTAATCGGCCCTGGCCATAAACCTGTCAAGCGGAGAAAAACCGCCGATCGCGAGCATCTCGAGATCACAAACAGAGCGTTGGCTAATTTGGATCGATGGAAGATGCTTTGCCTTCTCGATAAGCAGGGCCCGATCATCGTTGCCGACTAGGAGGTCAACGAGCGTGCCGCCATATGGAGTGATCAGAGAGAGCATTGATTTAGGCAGCACGCGGCGGTTAGATCAGACGGACGCCCGCCCTCGGCCGAGAGCGAATATCTTTATCAGTATCAACCCCGCCGCAAAGCCGCCGATGTGAGCTGCGTAGGCGACACCGCCCTCGCCGGCCGGTGAGAGATAGCCAAGGACGATCTGATAGACGATCCAGATGCCGATGGCAACAATGGCCGGGACGGAGGTGACGAAGTTGAAGATGATCGCCCTTACCTGCCGCCGCGGGAAGAGCAGGACGTAGCCCGCAAGCACCCCCGAGATCGCACCAGATGCGCCAAGCATTGGAATGATCGAGTTCGGTCCCATCAAGATCTGTCCCATCGCCGCCGCAAATCCGCAGAGCAGATAGAAAACCGCGTAACGGACGTGTCCGATCAGGTCCTCGACGTTGTCGCCAAAGATAAACAGGAACAGCATATTCCCAAAGATGTGGGCGATACTACCGTGCATGAACATCGACGAGAGGAAGTTGAAGTACACCGGCAGCGGCGTCGCGTACTGCATGATCGTGGCCGTGTGGCCAAGCGTGTCGCGAATGACCTGCGGGCCGATGAGGTCGATGCCGGTTGTGACCTCTTTTGGCACAAGCGAAAAGGCGTAAGTGAATTGCTCGTTCGAGCCTAACTGCTGCAGCAGCAGGAATACGAGCACATTTAGACCGACGATGGCGTAATTCACATACGGCCACGTCGTTCGATCAGAATTGTCGTCGCCGATAGGGAACATAGGTTAGTAATACTAGTGGACAGCGAGTAGCTAGGCGATCGCTGTTTGGCCGGTAACGGCCTCGAGCTCGGCTTCCTCGCGTTCCCATTCCTCGTTGCGGAATGCCTTTTCCCACTTTGCGATCACGACCGTCGCGAGGCAGTTGCCGATGACATTTATCGCCGTGCGAGCCATGTCCATCAGCTCGTCGACGCCGAGAATAAGCAGGACGCCCTCCACCGGCAGCCTGAATGTCGCGAGCGTACCAAGCAGGACGACGAGCGATGCTCTCGGCACGCCGGCGACACCCTTGGACGTGAGCATCAGGATAAAGACCATCATTATCTGGTCGCCCCACGCCATGTTTACACCAGCCGCCTGAGCCACAAAGACAGACGCCAGCGAGAGATACAACGTCGTGCCGTCGAGATTAAAGCTGTAGCCGGTTGGCAAAACAAAACCGACGATGCGTCGCGGCACGCCGAGCCGGGCGAGATTCTCCATGGCACGCGGTAGCGCCGACTCGCTAGAAGTGGTGGCGAAAGCAATAGTCGCCGGTGTTTTTACCGCGTCGAAAAAATCCCTGAGTGGAACCCTGAAGATCAACGCGATGGGCAGCAGCACCAGCACCGCAAACGCTATCAACGCGCCGTAGAGCGTCAGCACGAGTGCCCCAAGATTTGTAAGTACGCCCAAGCCTTTCTCATTGTGAGCGATGGTATATGCCATTGCTGCTCCGACGCCGATCGGAGCGAACTTCATCACATATTCGGTGAATTTGAACATGACGTCGGCGAGCGATTGGCACCAATCGCGAACGACTTTGGCTTTCTTACCGATAGCGGTCACGGCGAGCGCAAAGAGTACCGAGAAGACGACGATCTGAAGCACGTCGCCCTCCGCCATTGCCTTGATAATCGAGGTCGGGGAAAGATGGGCGATGATGTCGCCCAGCGTTTGAGGCTTGCCTGGTGGATCGCCGGCGGTGAGGCCGCGGGTCACGGCCTCGAAGGCCTCGGTATTTTTTTGCGCGGACAATGCAGCCTGCACTTGAGCCTCGGCCGACTTCGCGGGATCATTTGCGGATTGAGCGAGCAGCTCGTCGGCCTTTACGGATGCGTCATTCGCTTCCTTGGACAACGCTTTTGCCCGAGCGCTCCAGTCGGCCTTGTCAAAATCTTTTTCAAGCTTTACGGTCCCCGCGAGAGAAACGCCTTCGCCCGGACGCGTGATATTTACGGCCGCGAGCCCGATGAATAGTGCGATCGTCGTCACGATCTCAAAATAAAGCAAGGCCTTGGCGCCGATACGGCCGACCTGCTTAATGTCACCGGTGCCCGAAATGCCAACCACCAAGGTTGCGAAGATCAACGGCGCGATGATCGATTTGATGAGATTGAGGAACAGCGTCGAGAGCGACCTGATAAACGCTAGTACAGTCGCCGTTTCCATGCCAAGCACGTGATGATCGCCAGACCTCAGGTCGATCTCGCGTATGAGCCAACCGAGAAAGATCCCGAGGACAAGACCGATCATTATCTTCCACGTGAGGGATATCTTAGGCAGTTTCATATGCGTTTCTGCTGCGAATTTATGGTTTTGGTGAGTTTAGCAGACATCGGCGGCAATGAGTAAATTCTGCTAGGATTAGAGCGATCCGTTCCGCTGAATCGATATGAACAGACTGTTTGTAATGGTTTTTTTGACGATGGCGTCAATCTCGCTCACGTACGCGCAGGACAAGACGATCGTGCTTGTTCGTCACGCCGAGAAAATGGCCTCGACCGAGATGGATAAGACCGGCGATGTCGACCTGTCGGACGAGGGCCGGACGAGAGCGAGGCATCTGCTTGAGATCGTGAAGAAGTATAAGCCGCACGAGATCTTTGCGACATCGTACAAACGTGTGCAGCAGACCGTGGAGCCGATCGCGAAATACCGAAACAAAGAGGTCCAGGTCTACGACCCAAAGGACCAGGCCGCTCTTGTCGACAAGATCATGGAAAGCCGCATAGAACACTACCTGATCGCGGGGCACAGCAATACCATTCCCGCCCTCGCTAACCTATTGATGAAAAAGGAGATATTTAAGCAGGTGCCCGACAACGAGTACGGCGTGATCTGGGTCGTCAAGATCCGGAAAGGTGTGCTCAAGCGGGTCGAGGTCTATACGTATTAGTCGGTCTCGAGCAGGTGTCGCCCGAGACCCTGCTCGCCCCAGCCCATAACCACGTCGTGATTCCAGCGGAAAAGCGGTCGTGCGATGGGTGACAGAACGCGCATCCATACCTTTGTCGTCTTGACCGTCCAATCGTATTGGACGCGAGTCGCACCGTCGTCTAAGCCCGTAAACTGCCACAGGCCGCGACCGGCCAGATGCCCGAAGGCACGCACCTCGATGAGCGCATATTTCTCCGTTCGGACGACCTCGGAATCAAATTCCAGCTTGTAAGGCAGAGCGCTCTTCCAGACCGTCCGCCGAACACTGCCGAGCCCATCGGCATCGCCGCTTCTAAGCTCAACGCTACTCACGACACCGCGCCACCATGTCGGCCAAGAATCTGCATCCTCGATCGCGTCCCAGACGCGCTCCAGCGGTGCGTCAAGGTTCCAAACGGTGACAAACTCGTAATCGCTCATACAAAAAGGCCGGAAGCGTTGTATCACTTCCAGCCCGCTAAAAACAACTTTCTATGACTACTTCTTGGCCGCAGCGTTCTTTGCAAAATATCCCTGACGGTGCGTCAGTTTGATCTTGTCCTTTTGAGAGCCAGGATTTGCCAGCCGGATCTCGATCTGGCGAAACGACCCGTCGCGCACCTGATTGGTCGGTTCGTAAGAAAGCAAATATTGCGACCGCATCTCGTCCTGGATCTGTGCAAAGGCATCGCGAAGGTCGCGTTCGTCACGCGGGAAATAAGCTCGTCCACCCGTGCGCTCCGAGATCCTGTTAAGAGAACCTTTATCGACGCCGCTGTAGAAATTATCGCCGATACCGATCGCGTAGATTATAGCCTCGGATCTCAGGGCCGCTTGAACAGCGTCGTCGAGCTTCTTTTTGCCAAAGGTATTTACGCCGTCGGTAAGCAGGATGATAGCTCGGCGTGTGTGCTCAGGAGCCGGTCCGAGGATCTCGTCGGAGGTGACCCATATCGCATCCCATATCGCGGTCGAACCTTGAACGGCCTGATTATCGCCTGAGATCGGCGGCGTACCGCCGGCAACCACGCCTCCGCCAATATAGCCTGACGGCGGCGTGAATCTGATCTCGTTGACCGCGCGTCTGAGCCGCGGCAGATTGTTTGTCATGCCCTGCTCAAGTGTTGATTCACCGGTAAAAGAGATCACCGACACCTCATCCTTTGAGGCGCGGACAACGGCTTCGAGAAATTCGATCGCCGCGGCCTTTTCCTCGGGCAGCGTCCGCTGCTGTGAGACGCTTACATCTACGAGGATCGCGAGGCTCAGCGGCAGATCGACCTGACGCGAGAAGGTCGCGATCTCCTGCTGCTTTCCGTCCTCAAAGAGAGTAACATCGCCTTGCTTTAGGTCTGTTACGAGTCGGCGGTTCTTGTCCTGCGCCGTAAACAGCACATTGACGAGATCGGTATCGATCTTGATCACCTCGTCGTCGGGATTCGGTGTCGGTGTCGCCGTGGCCGTTCTTACGGCTGGATCTTTGGTCACCTGAGCGTCAGTCGGCGTCAGGACAAGAAGGCCCGCCGTCGCAAATGCGACTGCAAAAACCGCCAGGATCCATATCTTGGTAAACATCACCATTTTCCTACTTCAAAGTATCTTTCACCGCACGATAGCTGGCTTTTGTTCGGATCTTGTAACGATCAGTATTGTCCCTGTTCGCGAACCGAACTTCGACCTTACGGACGCGGCCGTCATACTCCTGGTCGGCGGGCTTGTACGTGATAAGGTACTGGGTCTTAAGCTCGTCCGAGATCTTCTTAAACGCCCGCTCGAGCTCGATCATCGCCTTAGCCCCGCCCTGTGGAAAGAACGCCTCGCCGCCGGTGTCTTCGCAGAGCTGAGCGAGGGTCCTGTCGCCCTTGTCCTTTATGCTGCCGACGTCAACCCCGGGAACGGTGCCCAGAAATCCGCCTTTGGTCGAGATCGCGAAGATCGTGGTCTCGGTCCTCTGAGCGATATCGATCGCGTCGCCGAGATCAGCGCGGCTAAAGGTGTCGTCGCCATCGGTGATAAGAACGATGACCTTGCGGCCCGGCGCGGACCGCAGCTTCTCGTCCGCAAATTGCCACACAGCGTCATAAAGCGCGGTCTGCGAGCCCGTCTTTCCGACCTTGTCGACCGCCTTCTGCAGCAGATCAAGTTTGTCGGTAAAATCCTGCCGCAGATGGATCTCGTGATCGAATGTCATAAAGGCGGCCTTGTCCTTTCGCAACTGGATCACCGAGTAAAGAAAGTTTGCTGCCGCTTCTTTCTCGAAGGCCAGCTTGCCTGCCGTTGAAGGCGAAGTGTCCATAAGGACGCCGACGAAAACCGGTGGGTTCGTCTTTTCATCCGAGAAGAATGTAACGTCTTGCTGGACTCCATCCTCAAAGATCTGAAAATCGCCCTTCGCAAGGCCGGTGATCAGGGTCTTCTTCTTGTCCGTGACCGTAACCGGCAAACGGACCTCAAATACCTTGGTCGTGCCGTTATCCTCGGGGGTCGGCCTCGGCACTGGCGTTGGCGTCGGCTTTTGGGCCGAAATCGTAGCGACGATCGCGACGCACAATACGGCGAAAAGTGGCAATTTACGAAGAAAAGAAATCATTTGCGGCGAAATACTCTGACCAACTGAACGCATGGTTTCGATGCCCGTCGCGGGGAGCTTAGATGCCCGCGGGGTGAAGGCGAAGTATAACAAAATCGAGCATTTGAGACACTTTCAGGCCATTCACGCTTAGACCCAAGCGTGAGACGTGGCACAATCTGTTTTCGCCTCTTATGGACCCGAATATTTTTAGGGAATACGACATTCGCGGTGTGGTCGGGTCGCAACTGACCGATGAGACCGTTGCGACCCTCGGTCGTGCGATCGGCACATTTTTTGTCCGAAACGGTAGCCGCCACATCGCTCTTGGATACGACGCAAGAGAGAGTTCGCCGCGATTTTGCGAGGGGCTCTCCAACGCTTTTCAGACGTGCGGCCTCGATGTCGTCCTGATAGGCATGGTGCCGACGCCGGTGCTCTATCACACGGTCTACACCACCGACGTCGACGGCGGCGTCATGATCACGGGCTCGCACAACCCGCCTGACCATAATGGCTTTAAGATCTGTCTCGGCAAACAGGCTCTCTTTGGCTCACAGATACAGGAGATCAGGGAGATCGCTGTGGCTGAACCGGCTGCGTTAGCGGTCGGCCAGATTTGCGGCTCGATTGAAACTCGAGACGTCGTCGACGAATATTGCCGCGACATCGTCTCTCGCGTTTCGCTGGGGTCGCGACGACTTAGGGTTGTCATTGACGCCGGGAACGGGATGGGCGGCGTTACCGCCGTGCCTGTCTACCGCGACCTCGGGATCGATCTGATCGAGCTTTATACCGACCCTGACCCGACATTCCCGAATCATCATCCCGACCCGACGGTCGAGGAAAATCTGGAAGAGCTCATAGCTGCCGTTCGCGAGCATAAGGCCGATGTTGGCATCGCTTTTGACGGTGATGCCGACCGGATCGGTGTAGTGGACGAGAGCGGCCGCATACTCTGGGGCGATGAGCTAATGGTCTTGTACTCACGCGAGGTGCTTGCCAACCGTCCGGGCTCGACGATCATCGCCGAGGTGAAATGTTCGCAGACGCTCTTTGACGATATCGCGGCCCACGGCGGAACGCCGCTGATGTGGAAGGCCGGACATTCGCTTATCAAAGCAAAGATGAAGGAAACCGGTGCGGTGCTCGCCGGTGAGATGAGCGGCCATATGTTCTTTGCCGACAGATTTTACGGCTTTGATGACGCCTGCTACGCCGGCGCGAGGCTGCTCGAAATATTGTCCAAAACCGACAGGCCGCTGTCCGAGCTTACCGCCAATCTGCCCAAGACCTTCTCAACGCCCGAGTTGCGGCTCGAATGTCCCGACGCCCGGAAATTCGCCGTCGTGGCCGCGATCGCTGAACATTTCTCTAAGGATCATGATGTGATCACGATCGACGGTGCGAGGATAAAGTTCGACCACGGCTGGGGACTCGTGCGTGCCTCGAACACTCAGGCGTTGCTCGTGCTGCGGTTTGAGGCGGATTCCGCACAAGAGCTTGCGAATATCAGAAATGAGGTCGAGGGAAAAGTGGAGGACCTGCTTGGTGACCGTCTAATTCCGGGACACGGCTAGTCCATCTCTGACTCGTCGATGTCGAAGTTCGCATAGACCTTTTGGACGTCGTCGTTGTCCTCGAGAGCGTCGTAGAGCTTGAGCATTGTCTTGGCGTCCTCGCCGGTAAGCTCGATGTAGTTTTGCGGGACCATTGAGACCTCGGCGGCCTGAGGCTCAATGCCTGCGGCCTTGATCGCGTCGCTTACGGCCTCGAAACTGTCGGGTGCCGTAAAGATCTCGAAGACCTCGCCCTCGTCCTGCATATCGTCGGCACCGGCACCGACAGCGATCTCAAAAAGCTCGTCCTCGGACTTTGCCGCCTTGTCGACGACGATGTAACCCTTCTTGTCGAACATCCACGCGACAGAGCCGGACTCGCCCATATTGCCGCCATTCTTTGAGAAGATGTGGCGAATTTCGGCGACCGTGCGGTTACGGTTATCGGTCATCGCCTCGACCATGACGGCGACGCCGTTCGGGCCGTAGCCCTCGTAGGTTACCTCGTCGTAGTTCGCTCCCTCACCCTCGCCCATACCGCGTTTGATCGCGCGGTCTATCGTGTCGTTGGGCATGTTTTGCGCCTTTGCGTCGGTGACGGCCTTTCGCAAACGAGCGTTAGAGTCGACGTCGCCACTCGCGCCGGTGCGCGTCGCGACTGTGATCTCCTTGATCATTTTTGTGAAGATCTTGCCGCGTTTAGCGTCGAGCGCACCTTTCTTGTGCTTAATTGTGTGCCACTTAGAGTGTCCTGACATTAACCGAAACCCTTTATTTAATTGAATTACGTGCGAAAGACAGAATATATCACGGAGGTTTTGGGGGCGCAAAAGGGCTGGCTAGTCACACCACTGGATCTCGCGAACGAAACGCTCGCTGCGCAAGACGTTGTGGATGTGATCGCAAAGGCGGCCGCGAACCGTTGAGCTTGGTGACGAGAAGAACTTCCACTTTTGTCCACCGTCGATCGTGATCCGCCATTCGGAATAGTCCGATCCTACGGACGCGTGGACAATATTGAAGCCAAGCATGAAGTCGCTGCCGCCGACATGGACCGTCTCGGTCCATCCGGCCCCAGCCTGAACAGGCTTATCGAAGACAAACTCGTCGTCATGCGGACGGCTGCCGAGCCACACTGCAAGGTCCTCGCCTAGGAGCCGGTCGCCTTCCGCCGCCTGCTTTGCCACGCCACTCTCGAACAGGCTGGTCATGAATGAGATCTGTTCCTTCATCTTGTTACCTCGTCAAACTTTGATTGTGACAGGTTATCGATCGCGATCCTCTTATTTCTCGAGGTTTGTCCGGAGACGATCGTCACGTCCCGCTTGGCGACTGAGAACGTCTTTGCCAGCAACCTGATCAATTCCGTGTTCGCGGCCCCGTCAACCGGCGGGGAAGTCAGCCGTATCTTTAGGATGCCGTTCGTCAGGCCGACGACCTCACTTTTTGACGCTCGCGGCACGACGCGGACTGTGATCTCGACCGACATCTAATAGACGAAGACACGCATGACGATGGATTGCAGGAAT
>DASYKW010000056.1:0-6947 GCA_035995005.1 Pyrinomonadaceae bacterium | reverse complement strand
TACGTTCCGTGTCGGCTAGTGTCAAACCAGCCAGTCCGCCGCTGAGCTGCGTATCGACGACCTTCTCGGCGTTCCCGCCTTCCCTCTCGTCGAGCCTCTCACCCACGCAAACTATTGCGATGAGACCTGCCGCGAGAGCCGCGTTGGTCTTAGCATTGACCGACTCGTCGGTCTCGCCATAGAACTGCCGACGCTCGCTGTGGCCGACGATCACATAGGAACATCCCACGTCTTTGAGCATCACGGGCGCAACCTCTCCCGTATGAGCGCCGAATTCGTTCTGTGTCGCGCAATCCTGGCCGGCAACCTTGATGTTTGAACCCTCCAGCCGATCCACAACGGTCTTCAGGGCCGTGAAAACGGGCGCGACGACAACCTCGCAGTGATTGGCGTTCGCCACAAGCCGCTTGAGCGCGATCGCGGTATCAACCGCCTCGCTCAACGATTTATACATCTTCCAATTACCGGCGATGACGGGTTTTCTCATACGAGGGGCTTTTGGAGCTCGAATATCAGTTGAGTGAGTGCACGATCAGAATTGCCAGGATACCCAGCGTAGCGACGACCCCGATCGCAACGCCGATACCGATCTTTACCCCGGTCGAGAGATTCTTGCCGTTGATAGACCGAACGTCCGAATATTTAACGACCTGATGTCCGCCAGCCGCGTCCTGGATCGTAAAATCGTCGTCACCCGCAGAATAGACAAAGCCTTTATAGGTCGTATCGCTATAGAGCCGGACTTTTACATGCGCCTTTCGCCAGAGCCGAGTTCGCGGATCTTCGTTTTTACCTTGGCCGCCTTTTCCTGTAGCTTGTCTTGGCTTGTCTGGGCGTACATCGGTCCGCTTGTGAGGACGGCTGCTAGCAAAACAGCGATCAGAAGAGCAACGAGTTGTTTCATTTTTACCTCAGCGGCTCGTCCAGGGCCCATGAGGCGCATGTCGGCACAGGCTTATTATCACAATAAATATTAGAGACGTTTACCGCTCGCCTTGAAGATCGCGAATATTACCGCTGCCGTCCCGACCGCAGCCAAGGCGATGACAATACCGATCTTCGGGCCGCCTCCGTGCTTTCGGCTCACCGAATTCACGTCTGCATATTTGATCGTTCTCGATGTACTGCTGCCGTCCAACAGCACAAAACCGTCGTCATTCGTGCTCATAACCGTTCCCGAATAACTAGTGTCGCTATAAAGCTTAACAACTATTTTATCCGACGTGCCAAGCTTTCTGACTGACGACTTGATGCCGATGGCATGTTCGCTGGTCGGACCCTGTCCCAAGCTCGACGCAGACAGGCCAAACGCCAGCAGACAGAATAGTATCGAAATCAATTTCATTTTGTAGAGCATAATTTTTTCCTTTCCCGCCACCGCCCTAGTCCAGCGACGCGATTATCAACAGTAATCCAACTATTGTTGCACCGATACCAATTCCAATACCGATCTTTGCTCCGAACGAGAGATGCTTGCATCCGAGAGACTTGACGCCGTCAGGCTATGCGTTGTGCTGCCGACGTCGCATAGACACTACGACCGGGGGGACGCAAGTGGTAGTACGGTCGAGGGCAATGCGAGAGCGAGCCAAAAAGGCCATTGAGACCTGACCGCGTATCTCAGGGGACGTGCTATGACCGCAGTCACTCCAGATCATTCAAGGCTTCCACACCCGGAAGTACATCGCCGGCAAGAAACTCCAGGGTAGCGCCTCCGCCGGTTGAAATGTGAGTGATCTTGTCTTCAAGACCGGCTTGTTTAACCGCCGCTACGGAATCGCCGCCCCCGACGATGGACGTTGCACCGGCGTCGGTTGCATCCGCAACAGCCTGCGCGATGGCGATTGTACCCTCGTCAAAAGGTTTTTCCTCAAACATTCCCATCGGGCCATTCCAGACGATCGTCTTTGCACTGGCAAGTGCGTTTTTAAACCGCTCAGCTGTCTCAACACCGATGTCGAGACCGACAAGCCCGGCATTTGTAAACTCCACCGGGATCGTCTTACACGAGTTTAGCGGATCGTAGCTGTCGACGACCTGATGATCAGTTGGCAGTAACAGCTCTACGCCGGCTTCCTTTGCCATCTGCTCGATCTCCAGGGCCTTCCCGGTCATTTCATCCTCAACGAGCGATTTGCCGACCGTAAAACCCTGCGCTTTAAAGAAGGTGTAGGCCATCGCACCGCCGATCAAAAGCTTGTCCACCTTGCGAGCGATCAGCGATTCGATCACGGGGATCTTGTCTGAAACCTTTGCGCCGCCAAGAATGGCAACGAACGGACGCTCGGGATCGTGGAGGGCTTTTCCCAGAAAAGTAAGCTCTTTTTCCATCAACAGTCCGGCGACACAAGTGTCGACATGATGCGTGATGCCCTCGGTGGACGCATGGGCCCGATGGGCCGTGCCGAAAGCGTCATTTACGTAAACATCACATAACGACGCCAGTTGCTTTGCAAACTCCGAGTCATTTTTCTCCTCCTCGGCGTGCAGCCGCAGGTTTTCGAGGAGAAGGATCTGCCCGGGCTGAAGACTTGCCGCCCGTTTGGAAACAGCCTCGCCGACGCAATCGTCCGCGAAGAGAACTCGATCGTTCTTTATCTCGGTACGTCCTAATGCGGTACCGTCCTCACCTGTGCGAACGGGATCATTGCCTAGCGAAGAGATGTCTTCCAGTTCGGGAAGCTTTCCGAGGTATTCGTAAACCGGGCGAAGACTGTACTCATTCGCATCGTAAGGCAGACCCTTTTCCTCAGCCTTTTTCTTGTCTTTCAACGGTCGACCGAGATGCGAGCCCAGTATGATCTTCGCGCCCCTGTCGATGGCGTATTTGAGCGTCGGCAGTGCCGCGGTTATTCGCGTATCGTCGGTGATCTCGCCATTCTTGATCGGAACGTTAAAATCGACGCGAATGAACACTCGCTTCCCGGCGATGTCCACATCCCTTATCGTTTTCTTATTGACCATCGGCTGGAAACGCTGAGCGACGATATTTGATTACAGGCCTTTATTGGCAATGTACTTGACAAGATCCCGAACACGGCACGAATAGCCCCATTCGTTGTCGTACCACGACAAGACCTTGATGCATGTACCGCCGATCACCTTAGTGTTTTCGGCATCTACGATCGACGAGTTGGGATTGCCGCGAAAGTCGATAGAGACGAGCGGCTCCTCGCTAAACGCCAGAATGCCCTTCAGTTCGCCCTCTGCGGCGTCCTTCAGAACCTGATTTACCTCCTCGGTCGAGGTTTCCTTTTCAACGTTCATTACGACATCTACAAGCGAAACATTCGGCGTCGGCACGCGGACCGAAATGCCGTCAAATTTACCTTTTAGTTCGGGAATGACGAGAGCAACGGCCTTCGCGGCTCCTGTCGAGGTCGGGATCATCGACAAGGCCGCCGCGCGAGCACGGCGAAGGTCCTTGTGCGGCAGGTCGAGTAGCTGCTGGTCGTTCGTGTAGCTGTGGATGGTATTCATCAAGGCGTTCTTGATGCCAAACTTTTCGTGAATGACCTTAGCCACGGGCGCAAGGCAATTCGTGGTGCAAGACGCATTAGATATGATCGTATGCTGGGCCGGATCGTACGTCCTCTCGTTGACGCCGAGGACGATGGTTATATCCTCACCCTTTGCCGGAGCGGAAATAATGACCTTTTTGACACCGCCGCGCAGGTGCTTTCGGGCATCCTCGGCCTTGGTGAAATGGCCCGTAGACTCGATGACGATCTCGGCCCCGACCTCTTCCCACGGAATATTTGCCGGGTCGCGCTCTGAAAACACGCGAAACGTATCGCCCTCGACCGTGATCTTGTCCCCGCTCTCAGTGATCGTGTGGTGAAGATTGCCCATCACCGAGTCGTATTTGAGCAGGTGTGCGAGCGTCTTAGTGTCTGTCAGGTCATTGACGCCCACGAACTCGATGTCATGCCGAAGCCCATCCAGACACGTGCGCATCACGTTACGGCCTATCCGGCCAAAGCCGTTGATGCCAACCTTGATTGCCATTACTTGTTTGAGTCCTCCAAAAGCTTCACGATATCGTAAAGTCAGGCCAGATTCAAAAGTTGCGGTCCGGGCGACGGCGTGTCAGATTGTTGAAACAAACAAAATTTGCAAGTCGTAGTAACGATTTGAGTTTTTGGCCTTTGCAAATAAAATCAGGTATCTATTTCGGAGCCAGTTTAATGAATCTATCGCGACTGAAAAGCCCTATCTACTCGCTAGCGGCCGTCTGCCTGCTCTCCGGGGCAGCCTTTAGCCAGACGAGCACCGAGTCGGCGGACAAGCCGGACAGCTCCCAGACAGCTCAACTCATCGGCTTCGCAGCGACCGGAAGGCTGGCTCCTTCACGCGTCCAGGCGTATACGCCGTCTAACATGAACCGCGTCGGCGTGCAGACGGCCCAACCGCTGCCTCTATCACTCGCCGACGCAATTCGAAAGGCGCTCGAGAGCAACAACGACATCGAGGTATCGCGTGACGACGTTCGCTTTCAGCAGACGCGGGTTCGCGGTCTTGAAGGCATTTACGACCCCATCCTGACGATCTCGCCAACCTTCACCCATAATTCGAATACTGGCTCGGTGGCGACCAAAGATTTTCGGCTAAACGCAGGCCTCAACCAGTTCATCCGGCCGGGCGGCGGCTCGATATCGTCATTCTTTAACAACCAGCGCACCGAGAATGCTTTCTCACAGGCCCAGGTGACATCGGGCACTGTAAGCAGCGGCAATGGAGCACTCTTCTCGTCGACACTCGGCGTGACATACACGCAGCCGCTTTTTAGGAATTTTAGTATCGACGCCCGGCGTCACTCGATCATCGTCGCCAAAAAGAATCTTGAGCAGACGGACTCGGACTTTCGGCTGAATGCAACCACGACGATCACAAACGTCCAGCGCGCCTACTGGGATTTCGTCTTCTCCCTCCGCAATCAGCAGAATCAGGTCGCGAACGTAAATCTTGCGAAGGAAAACCTTCGCCAGATCGAGGCCAAGATCGATGCCGGTGCGGCTGCCCCGCTCGAGCGGGCCGAAGTCGCGACCGAGCTAGCAAACCGCGAGGGCGACCTTTTGCTCGCTACGCAGCAGGTGTCGATCTCCGAGAATTCACTGAAGCAGCTCGTTCTTCGCGATCCGCTTTCCGTCGAATGGTCGCAGACTTACGTGCCGACGGACCCACCCGCTTTCAGCCTTGACACGCTCAGTCTGGACGATGCGATGAAAGACGCGATGGACAATCGCTTTGAGCTGCGGCGTTTGAAACTGCAGCAAGAGATCAACGCGGCCGACATCAAATATTACAAGAATCAGACCAAGCCGCAGATCGACCTTAATACAACGTTCTCGCTTGACGGCTTATCGTCGGCAGGTTCGAGCACGGCGACGACGACTAATTTGCTGACAAATTCACAGGACCTGTTCCTTCTGAATTCCCTCAATGCAACGCGCCAAAGCGTCTTGCTGCCGACGATCGCGAATCCCTCGTTGACGATACCGGCATCACCGCCGTTCCTGTTTGGCGGATTTAATCGCTCGATCGCAAATCTTTTCCGAAGCGATGCCCCAAACTATGCTGTCGGCGTGACCATCTCGTTCCCGTTCCGTAATCGAACGGCAAAGGCGAATCTTGACGGCGCTCGCATCCAGGAGCATCAGCTCGACGCGCAGGTCCGCGGGCAAGAGAATACGGTCGTCGTTGAGGTCCGCAACGCCGTTCAGGCCGTCGAGACGAGCCGCCAGCGGGTACTGACCGCTCGCACGGCACGCGAGAATGCCGAGGTCCAGCTCCAAGGCGAGCAAAAGCTTTATGAGGCAGGCAAATCGACGACATTCTTGCTCTTTCAGCGTGAGAACGCGCTGACGAATGCCCGCAACGCCGAGATACGTGCCGAGACCGATTACAACAAATCGATCGCCGACCTCCAACGTGCGACCTCCACGGCCTTCCGTGCCAACAACATCCAGGTCGCCTCGCCCCTCGACCAGAAATAGAATGAACGATGTTTTGCTTTGAGTGCCGCCTTCGGGCGGCACTTTTTGTTTCCGGCCACATCTGCGACAATCCACAACGATGAAGATCTCAGCCGTCATCATCGCGCGCGACGAGGAAGCCAAGATAGGAGCTGCTATTCGCTCGGTGGAATGGGCGGATGAGGTGCTCCTGATCGATTCCGAAAGCGCAGACAAGACTCGCGAGATCGCACAGGACCTGGGTGCCCGCGTGATCGTAAATCCCTGGCCCGGCTTTTCGAGGCAGAAACAATTTGGCACGGACGCCGCCGCGAATGATTGGATCCTGAGTCTTGACGCCGACGAGCGGGTCTCGCCCGAGCTTGCAGCCGAGATCCAAAAACTGACAAAGCAGCCGGCGTCCTCGCTCGCGGCGGGTTATCGCATACCGCGTCTCTCCTACTACATGGGCCGTGCTATACGGCATTCCGGGTGGTATCCCGATCGACAGCTGCGGCTGTTTGATCGAAAACGGGCGCGGTGGAACGACAACGTTATCCATGAATCCGTGCGTGTCGACGAAGGCGAAAAGGCCGAAAAGCTACGCGGCGACATCCTCCATTTCAGTGTCGACAGCCCGGCACATCATCATGAGATGATCGGTACGCGATACGCTCCGCTTGGCGCCCGGCAGATGTTCGAGCGTGGAAAACGAACTTCCCCGTTTGGAGTTGCGGTGGCCGGACCTGCCGCATTTATTCAGGGCTATCTCTTGAAAGCTGGTTTTCTCGATGGATTTCCAGGGTTTTGCATTGCGCGTTTCGCAGCCTATCACGCTTACCTCAAGCACCTTCTTCTCTGGGAATTGCAGCGTAAAGACGACGCAACGTGAGCAGAAGCTACAACTTTTCCTCGTAATAGCTCATCCTATCGCTTCGGGAGGCCTTCATTATCGTTTATATTGGTTTTATGGTCGTGCACTCCCTACGGATC
>DASYKW010000055.1:0-5418 GCA_035995005.1 Pyrinomonadaceae bacterium | reverse complement strand
AATGGCTCGATCGTGCGATGAATGCCTTGTATCGAGTGAAACATCGCGTCGACGGAGCTTTCCGATCCGACGAGCTGGGCGAGCGTGATCTGTGAGAGAGCGTTCTCGACGATCTCGTGCAATCCGACGATCACGGGCCGGATGCCGCAGTCACCCTTATGCACGCAGCTGTCCAGCACGCCCGTGTAGCTCTCGCAGTGCTTGTTGAGGACGTCCTGATCGAGCACGCGAATGATCTCGCTGAGGTGAATGGTGGCCGCGGGCCGGGCAAGATAGTAGCCGCCCTTTGTGCCGCGCGTTGACTGTACAAAGCCGGCCTTATTCAGCACCCACATCAATTTCCCGGCATTCGCCGTTGAAATGCCTTCACGCTCCGCGATCTGCGGCAGCGTCAGGCTCTCGCCTGGCCGCAGGGTCGCGAGCTGCACGAGACACCTAAGGCCGTATTCCTCTTGTGCTGAGATCTTCATAAAGGCACCGCTCCCACGAACTGTCGCTATGCCTCTAATTTTCCCAAAACATTATTTTTTTGTCAAGATTGATAAGACCTCCTCAGATCGACGAGGAATTCCGCGATTCCGGGGGTCAGCGATCTGCGGAGAGTCTTCCGATCCCGGAGGTCAGGGAGCCGAGCGCAGTTTCTTAAGGGCCGCTATCGCGCTCGGGAACGCCGGATCGATGGTGAGTGCCTTTTCGTACGCGTCGATCGCGAGTTGCCTTTGTCTGGCGGCGATATATGCCTCGCCGAGGCTGTCGTATGCGTTCGCTGAGTTGGGATATTCGTCAACGATCAGCTTAAAGACCGTGATCGCGTTGTCGTTCTGCTTTAGACGAAGAAGACGATAGCCGAGGCCGTTGAGATCCGACTCGCTTGTGTAGATATCGCCAAGTCCCTTTGCCTTTAGCTCGCGATAGCGTGCAAGCATCGCGTCGCTGCCGCCGGTCTTTAGGGTCTCGAATAGCAGCTTGCTCAAGCTGCCGGCCTTGATGTCCATTAACTCGACAATAAAGATGAGTGTCGAGTTTGGCGGGATGACATTTCCGGCACCTTTGACGCCGTACGCGATACCGGGCGGGATGACGAGTATCGCTTTGTCGCCGATGTGCAGCTTTGAAACGCCCTCGTCCCAGCCTTTGATGACCTCGCCTGCGCCAAGCGTGAATGGCAGCGGTGTCGCTCCTCTGTCGAGCGAACTGTCGAATTTGAGCCCGCTGGTCAAGGTTCCCGTGTAATTGACCAGGACCGTCTCACCTTTTTTCGGCAGGCGGCCGGTTCCCTTTTGAGTGATCAGGTATATAAGGCCAGAAGCGGTTTTTACGGCACCCGACCGCCGCCACCGCTTGTGATGATGGCGGCTCGTCTGCGCATCCGCGAGTCCGGCGAACGTTAGGAAAAATAGAACGATGGCAACCGCCATCACGGATCGACGCATATTATTAGGCTCTCCTTGTTTGCGGAGCATTCTAGCACGAGGCCGCCCGTTGAGGATTTGGGCATATAATGGTCAGCCGTATGTTCTTGAGAGCCTATGACTAAAACCGGAAAGATCTTGCTTGGATGCGGCGGGGTGATCGTCATTGTTGTGATCGTCCTCGGCGGTGTCGTCTTTTATTTGATGAATAAGGATTTTGAGAAAAGCTCGAAGTTGCTACAGGAAGGCATAAAACGGGACCAGAACGCCGGGATGGAGTTCGGCAAAACGATCGATCAGCCCGGGTGCATCAATGAGGGGTTTAGGCTGTCGCGATTGACGTCTCAGGAAAGAGAAGTGACGATCTTTACTTTTGTGAATTCCTGTCTGCAAAGCGCAAAGCCCGTCCAGGATTTCTGCGTCGGCGTGCCGCCTCATTCGTATCCCGCCGACACAAATTGGCGGGCCGAGGAGTGCCGTAAGGCGGGGCTGGACGCTCTAAAGACCGAGTGCACGTCCGTCTTTGAGGCGAAACAGAGCTTTTGCCAGCCAGAGGGGACAAAGTAACTCTTTTTACGGGTATTTCTTTCTGATCTTCACCGCCCGCTCGATCACATCCACGTTCTCCAGCACCTTTAGGCGAAGGTCGTTGTCCAGAGTTGGATTGTCGGCGAGGAATTTGTTCACGATGTTGAGTGCCTTTTCATCACGCTGGCCGCCGATCCAGGCGGAGAGCCAGTTGTTGATGAAAAAGATCTTTCGAGTGCGTTTGAGATTTGGAAGCTCGGCCAATGCGCGGCCGAGATATTGCTGAGTGAGGTCGGCGTGACGGATCGAGTTGAAGGGACCGATAGCCGCCTCGATCCAGCTCTCGGAGATGTCTTTGTTGTTGACAAAGTCGTTCCAGAATTTGGCTTTGTTCTCCACAGTGCCAAAAGCGGCGTGAGCAGCATAGGCGTAGCGTTTTGCATCGTCGCCGGTCTCGGTCTTTTCAAGATCGGCGAGGAGTTTTGGCGCGTCCGGATCGCCGAGGACGGTGAGACGTGTGACGATGTCGAATTTATCCTTGGCCCGCAGAGGCACCGCGTCGGAACGCGGGCTGCCAGCCTGCGTCGCTGACCCACCCGCTACCGCAGTTGGTACTGACACCCGCGGCTGCGTTGATTGCGCGAGCATCTGCTTGAGCACCGCTTTCCCCTTCTCCGTCGATGCATTACTCACAAACGCCCTGTAGAACGTGATCCTCCGACCCGGCGTCTCGGCGTGCTGCATTCGGTCGAGAAGGACGGCCTCGAGCCGTGGAGCGAGCACGTCACGCGTTTTGGCGTCGACGTAGTAGTTCATTGCGGTCCCGACACGTCCGAGTATCGAGCTAACGATCGTTTCGTCGGTCTCAAAGGTAAGAGTGACGCCTTTAGGCGTTTCCACCGTTGAACTGTTCCCCTTAACCTGGCTCATGCCCGCGTTTGAACGCGTAAACGCGTCACTCTTACCTCCGAGCTGCCTGATCACCAGCTCCACATACTCGCGCGGATCGAGCTCGGCCTCGCGGACGCTGTCCCAGAGTGCGCCCCACATCATTGAACGCAGGAACGGGTCCTTTTCCTCGCCGATGTGCTTTAGGATGTAATCGCGGCTCTTGTCGTCGAGCAGGAAGATGCCGTAACCGTAGTCGCCGTAGTTGGGAAATCCGAAAGTGATAGGTTTGTCCGTTTTGCTACGTAAAGGTGTGCATTCGAACCCAACGCGATTTGTAGGACGCCGCACCTCGGTCTCGATTTTCTGAGAACCGTTCTGGAACCGTAAGATGGCCTGAACCTTTATGTCCCACGCTTTACCGTTGTTACGGCTGGGTGCTTGCATCCAACAAAGTTCGTTAGGCGTAAATGACCCAACTATGGCGACGCCGGGTGTCTTAACCCAAGTCGTCGCCCACTCCTTTAGTTCACGTCCACTCGCGCCCTCAAACTCCCCGACCAGATCCTCCCAACCCGCGTTCGCGTACTCGTGCTTCTTCAAAAACGCACGGACGGCGGTTTGGAATTTGTCTTCGCCGAGGTAGAACTCGGCTTGGCGGAGGAACGAAGGGGCTTTGCGATAGACGATGTTGCCGTAGGCGCTCTTTGCGGCGGAGAGGTTGGCGATCGGCTGGTAGATGGGTGTGGTGCCGCGTGTCGAGTCGGTGGCGTAGGCGGCTTGTTTGTTGCGTTCGTAAAAGACCTTCCACGCGTTGGCCTCGGGCATGACCGCGGCAAGCGTCTTGTACGCCATGAACTCGGCAAACCCCTCCTTTAGCCACAGGTCGTCGAACCAACGCATCGTCACCGTGTCGCCAAACCACTGATGTGCCGTCTCGTGAAAGATCAGGTTCGCCCGCGAGATCTGGTCGCCCTTTGTCGGCTCGGTCGGGAAGATCACCGCCGACTCCCGCAAAAACGTCGCCCCCGCATGCTCCATTCCGCCAAACGGAAACTCCGGTATCAAAACCAGATCGTACTTCGGCCACGGGAATTTGTAGTCAAAGTAGGTCTCGAGATACTTAACGCCCTCGCGCGTCAGCCGAAAGACCTCGGCGGCGTGAGGTTGGAATTTGGCGGATTGGGACTTCCTCACGTAAACATGCATCGGGAGCGCAGCGGGCGAAGCCGAGACGCGACCGTTTCCTCCTCCTGTGCCAATCCACGTAACGTCCTTATCGTTCCACTCAGTGTACTTAGTTACTTGCGTCCACGGCCCGGCCGCGAAGGCGAAGACGTAGGTGCTGATGGGTTTGGTTTCCTCGTAGCTGACCCACCCATGCTTCCGGGGGAGGGCATCAACAATGTGTTGGTCGACACACGGCAACTCGCACGACGGCTTTCGGAGTAGAGAGTTGGATACTGTCGTCCAGTCATACGGATAGTCAATGTCCAAGCTGAACCTTGCCTTCAGATCCGGCTGGTCAAAGACCGGGAACGCCGTGCTGGCGTCGGAGGGGACAAAGAGCGAGTAGATGTATTCCGAGCCGTCCTCTTTGTCGATGTACCGCGTGATCGCCGAGCCCGAGGTCAGTATCGGGGAGGTGAAGTCGAGGGTGATGACGTTCTCGCCGAGGCGGACACCTTGATCAAAGATGAGGTGCTCGTCGCGTTCTACATAGGTTTCTGCGGGCGACGGAGCGGCAGGTGGCGGCGGAGCCGACCGCCACGGTCCTATGATCACTTCCATTCGAAACGGAACTGCCCTTATTGGCGCGCCGTTGATCTTTACATTCGACACCGTCGAATCCTTTTCGTGCCCGGGCAGTTTTCGCCAGTCCAGCATGATCGGCGGTATGTCGCCGCTGTGCGGCGATGCAGGCGTGGGCGCCTGCGTTCCAGTCGATACTTTCACCCGGATCTCGATCGTGCCCTTGAGCACGGGCGACATCTTTTCGAGGGTCAGGTCGAGCTTGTACCGTACGTCTGAATACCGCGCCGAGCGCCAAATGGCCAGATCGTGCGAAACGCCGGGCTCGATCGGTGGTATTTGAGCGACAGCCAGCCCAAGCGGGGTCAGCAGCAGGACAACAAATAACAACGATCTGGCCATCATCGTGATGGCAGGATTATGACATGAATAGCTAGAGGGATGTCTATGAGCCGGGCTTTCGAGAATGGGCGATACTCTTCAGTCGTCTGAGGTCCTTTGCCGCGCCGTGAGCGCTCGCCGTGCGCGTGCACGCGCCTGTGCTGAAATCATCACCGCTGCCGTAGGCGTAAACGAGGTACTGATGGCCTTCCTCAAATCCGAGGCCGCAGTCCGAGACGGTCTCTCTGCCGTCCTTTGACCGTGTGGTGTCGGAGATCAATATGACCTCGCGGGACGTGCCGCCCTTCCACCAGTTGGTGACCTCGAATTTATAGACCAGCACTTCGTAGTCAATGTCCTTGTCGCCGTCGAGATGCATCTCGCGAAACTGGTTCTTGATGCCTTTACGGTACTCGGCGCGGACGAATCGCCCCTCGAAGATCGCGGAGGCTTCTCG
>DASYKW010000054.1:0-4262 GCA_035995005.1 Pyrinomonadaceae bacterium | reverse complement strand
AATGCGTCAGCACAAGCTCGATCTGCTTTGCGGGATTGTTGCGATTCTCCTGCTGCACGAGCATCTCGATCAGAACTACAAAGTTGCGCCACGACGAGCTCGACCGCAGACGTGCGAACGGATCCGGCCCGCTCCCGGCTTGCGGTTGTCGAAGCAATGCGTCCGTCAGGCTGCGGCTCTGATCGCCAACGTCCTTATCAACTTCCGACTCCGCGCCCGTTCGGAGTGAAAGCGCTTCGTACACGCGATTTGCCGTCGCGTTCCCGACGCCTGGGATCATCTTGAGCACGCGTTTCCACGCCAGCTCGTCGCGAGGATTGACGACGATCCTTAAGTACGAGATCACGTCCTTGATGTGAGCCTGCTCAAAGAATCGCACGCCCGACTGCACGCGGTACGGAATGCCGCGGCGAGTCAATTCGAGCTGTAGCTCGATCGAATGATAATGCGACCGGTACATCACGGCGATGTCCTCGAGATTGGTTCCCTCGTCGCGAAGCTCAAGTATCCGCGACGCGACGAAGACCGACTGCTGCTCGACGTCCTGACACGGCACGAGCGCAGGCTTAAAGTCTCGTGAGCGTTTCACCGCCGTCAGTACTTTGGGGAATTGCTTGCGGTTGCAGGCGATCGAAGTATTCGCGAGTCCTAGAATTTCCGGCGTCGACCGGTAGTTCGTCTCAAGCTTGAAGAGCTCGGCCTCAGGGTAGCGCTTTGGAAATTCGTAGATATTCGTAAATTCCGCGCCGCGCCACGCAAAGATCGATTGTGCGTCATCGCCCACGACCATAACGTTGCGGTGCTTTACGGCGAGAAGGTCGATGATCTCGGCCTGCAGCTTATTCGTGTCCTGATACTCGTCGACTAGAATGTGCTGGAATTGATCCGCATAAAGATCGGCGATCTCCCGTTTCTCAACAAGCAATTTTTTCCAATTCAAAAGCAGGTCGTCGTAGTCCATCACGTTCCGCTCGATCTTTCGGGTCTGGTAAACGCGATCGACACGCTCGATCTGCTCAGTCAGCATTTCAAAGTATGGATACTGCCGAATGATCACGTCCGCGATCGGCTGGTCGGTGTTGTTCGCGTAGGAAATGATGCCTTGAATGACCTCGGCCTTTGGAAAGCGCTTCTTCGTCGTATCGATCGCCGCATCGTCGATACAGACGTTGATAAAGTCGCGTGTGTCCTCGCCATCTAGGATCGAGTAATTTGGCGCAAAGCCGATCGAAACAGCATGTCGCCGCAGAATGAGATTGGCGATCCGGTGAAACGTGCCGCCAAACGTTCGGTGTACATTCTGCGAGCCCGTTAGCGTCTCAACACGCCGCAGCATCTCTCTCGCCGCCCGATTGGTGAATGTCGCAAGCAAAATTCGTTGTGGTGAGACGCCATGCTCGATGAGATATGCAACTCGATATGTGATCGCACGCGTCTTGCCCGATCCCGCACCCGCCACAACCAGCGCCGCCTTTGGCTGCGCGGTCACAACGCGAAACTGCTCCCCGTTCAATTCCGACCGATACCGCGTCAGCCGCTCGGGGACAGCCTTCGCATCGCGTTTTAGGACGTATTTTGCCACTGTTTCATTTATAGCACGCTATGCTATTTGTTAGAAGCGAATTCGGGCCGCCCGTTATCCTGCGTGCTCATAAATAATATACTTGACCCTGGAACCGGTTCCGCGGTTTACACTTCGTTCGATGGAGGACATTTTGACGGATCGAACCTTTTGGCGAGCTGGTGAACTTGCGCACGAGACCGCCGTGAGTACCGATACTCTGCGGCACTACGAACGCAAAAAAGTACTTCCGCGGCCGATGCGTTCGGATAACGGGTACAGGATGTATCCACCCGAAACGGCCGATCGGGTAAGGCTTGTTCGTCGCGCATTGGCGGTGGGATTCACTCTCGATGAGCTTGCGCTGATCCTCGGTGAACGCGACAAGGGCGGCTCGCCGTGTCAAAAGGTTTACAACCTCGCGACCGGAAAGCTGGAAAGGGTCGAAGAGCAGCTAAAGGCCTTGACGGCGTTGCGTGACGACCTTCGAAAAACTCTGACCGACTGGGACAAGCGGCTCTCGAGGTCCAAACAAGGAACCCAGAGCAGGTTGCTCGACAGCCTGCGGGGACCGAGTGCGACTAACGGCCTGTTGAAATTGACTCCAAATTCGAAACGAAAAAAGGAAGGCTACAAATGAAGATCATTTATCTGACCTGCGTGCTCTTGATCTGCTCGGCCGTTGGCTTGGGCCAGGACATGGACCACAGCAAGATGGACCACGACAAGATGATGCAGGAGAACGGCGAGAAAGCAATGGGTTTTTCGCAAACGGCGACAACGCATCACTTTCTTATCAGAAAGGACGGCGGTGCGATACAAGTTGAGGCGAATGATCCCAAAGACACTGTGAATCGCGACAAGATCAGGCAGCACATGCAGGAGATCGGGAAACAGTTTCAAGCGGGTGTTTTTACGACGCCTTTCGCGGTACACGGAGAGGTCCCGCCTGGGGTTCCGGCGATGGATCAGCTCAAGAACTCCATAGTGTATATGTATGAGGAGACCAAGAAAGGCGGACGCGTCAGGATCATGACGAAGAACGCCGAGGCCTTGGCGGCAATCCATGCATTTCTCAAGTACCAGATCGAGGAACATAAGACTGGAGATCCCGTAACGCCTTCGAGATAGCGAGATGGCTGGACCTTGTCCTAAGCGGGCGAGGTCCAGCAGAGCGGACGCACAACGTAAATTGCCCACTAGCACATCAAAAGCTAAAGTAAACCCATGACGACCGGTATACGGCACATTTTGATGAGCATCCTCGCGATCTTATCGCTCGGGGCCGCATCACTGTCCGCCTGTACGTGCTCGCATCATGTTGAGCCGAAGGTCGTCGAGAACGACTGCCATTCTCACCACGAGACGGTAAGCAGGACCGAGCTTGCCAACGCCGGCCTCGCATTTGACGAGGAATGTACCTGCGCGATCCAACAGTGGTCGCCCTGCGTAGTCTCAAAATCTTTAAGTAAAGAATTTGGATTGAACGATGTCGCGTCAACCGCTGACGTAACCATAGACCTTGAGTTCACCTCGGCTGCGAGCTATCGAGAGCCGGGTTTTATAACCGCGACTCAACTATCCCACTCAAGTACCCCCAAATCCCTTCTGCCTGCGCGCGCGCCTCCGCGCCTGTAAATCGAGCACAATTCGGTTTGAATCCAGGCTGTTTATCGCCTGAGTTGTCGTGCTTTCACGACCATTTACAGATACCAGAGGAGAGGAATGAACAAGTTAGTTATCGCCATATTTATTGGCTTGTCGTGCGCGATGAGTACGCTTGCGCATCAGGCCTTCACGCTCGTCAGCAGTCAGAAGAGGACCGTTACCGAGGCCGATGTCCTCGCGGTCGAGAAGGAACGGACCGCCGCAGTGAAAGACGGCTCGACGCTTACATTCACGCAAGGCGAGATACGGTTGCTGATCGTCTCCGGACCGGAGGACGATATGCTCTCGTATCGCGTGCTCGGGGTGCGCAACCCGACCATCATCGTGCCTGCGGGCGCAACCTTGCGGATACTTTTTGTAAACCGCGACGGTGACATGCGACACGACGTTCGTTTTGGTCATGTCATGGATGAATTTCCCATCGCTCCTGACCTTGCCGAGACCGTCGGGACCGATCGGCTAGGTGCCCACGATGACGAGCGCTCACCGATGCAGGCACAGGAGATCGTTATCAAAGCGGGCGAGGATGGCTCGTATAAGTACTTCTGTTCAGTCCGCGGCCATGCAAAGGGCGGCATGTGGGGCAATATCCTCGTCGGCGTAACGCCGGGCGCTAGTATTCAGATGCCTGAAAAGCAGATGCATGTACATTCTGCCGACGAGGACAAGATGGGCGGCATGGACATGTCAAAGCCGGCCATGTCGCCGACGCCCGATCCTGCTCACCAGCATCACACCGCGACTCCGAGCCCGACTCCGCACGCTCACGACCTGCCCGGAATGCCGATGCCCGAGGACAAAAAGGACGACATGGCGGGCATGGACATAATCAGCGGCCGCGAACACGGACATATGCAGATGTCGTCCGTCTCGAATCTCGGCGATCCGATGTCGCGCGAAAACTCGGGTACCGCGTGGGCACCGGATTCGTCGCCGATGTACGCAAAGATGAAAATGACCGCGGGCGGTGGAATGTGGATGTTCATGGGAACGGGATTCCTGAGATACACCCAGATCGGCTCGTCGCGCAATG
>DASYKW010000053.1:0-8002 GCA_035995005.1 Pyrinomonadaceae bacterium | reverse complement strand
CGTGGTTTGAGCAGTCGCTCAAGATCAATGACGGACTCATCGCGACAAAGGAAACAATGCAGAACCTCGCTCGCAGGGCAAATATCCTGGCCAACCTCGGCCGCGGCCCGGAAGCGATCGCCGCCGGAGAGAAAGCCATCGCGACAGGCAAGGCAAGTGGAGCGGACACGACGGCACTCGAGAAGCGCGTCGCTGATTGGAAGGCCGGTAAATTCTAAAACGTCGCCCTCCGTACCAACGAGGGTGGACGCGGTTTTTAAGTAACCATCCCTGGAGCAAGAGCGCCAACAAAAAAAGCCCGGACCTTTACGGCCCGGGCTTTCTTATCCCCTCAAAGCGTTAGAACGGCCACCATGATGTGTTGCGGTTCCTCTGGTTGCGAAGCCTGTTGTAACCCTCCTGGTAACCACGCTGGTAACCATTCTGGTACGCCTGCCTCATGCCGTTGTTGTTGCGGCCATTCCCATTGCTGTAGCCACCGTAGTTGCCATAGCCATTGCGTTCGTAACCGCCGTAATAACCGTTCCGGTTGCCGCGAGCGGCTCGCGTTCCAGCCTGCAGTCCGTCCTGATAACCCTTGTTAAAAGCTACCTGCGTATTCTGGCGGCCGTTACGGTCGTCATTGCTGCGACGATTCTGCTCGTACCGATCATCTCGGCCGTCGCGATCATAATCGCGATAATCGCGGTTCTGCGCATTGGCGCCCGTAACCATCAGTCCAAGGACTATCGCCGAGAAAATTGCTGCTCCCTTAAGCGCGTTTTTGATATTTTTTGTAGTCATGACTTGTGAAACCTCCGTCACGCCATAAAGAATGGCAACGGCCGTGCCATGATCGCTAAATGTCGCTTTTACGCAGTGTTACGCAAAGGGTAGGTATGGGTTGTCTGCTTATATCGTGCACTATTCGTCGATTTGGGTGCTAACAAGGCTCTACAAACGCTCGAACCTTGATGAGTCGATTTGCGGCGAAATACAAGATCGCATTGTCACCGCTGGTGGTGTAATAACCGAGTCCTTCCAGACCGGGTTCCTCGTTGTTCGTGAATTTGGGTTTACCTAATTTTGACAACACTTCGATCCGATCATCCCCGATCCGCACATTATCAGCGAAAGCCCAATGGGCCGAAAATATCTCCAGCGAGAGAACTGAAAAGGCATCCATCGAACCGGACGTCAATTGAAATCTGAGGCCGGAATAGTTGAACATTTGTTGGTTTGCTTTACCGCAAATATCGATAATCGAGATTGCGCTTCGATGGGCCTTACCCAACGCCTTTTCAATTTGAACGTCTGTATTCCCCAACCCCACGCCGTTGATACGCATGTCGATACGATCCTGGGTGGAGGAACCATGGAAAGTTTGAGGGATGTTCCAGAAATCCCACGCGGCCTTCGCCACCTTCGCGATGACCGTCTCGCGTGTCTTTTCGTCGACCGCCGAATCCGACACAAATACCGCGATACCTAAATGATTGCCATTGGGCAGGTCGATGATGCCGATATCGTTGGTCGCCGAATTTACGCCGTTTTGAACGCCGCCCGTGCCGGTCTTGTGGGCCACAACGGCGTCTTCAGGAAGCAGACCTTTGAGCCGGTTTGGCCCCGGTGCCGAGTCGATCAAAAGCTGACGGACCAGTCCGATGTCCGGTGTCCCATCCTTCTGATCAACCCGGTCGCTACTGGTCTCCGTTCTGACACCCGCATCAAACCACCGCAACAGCTCCACTGCGGCGACGGGCGTCGCCCAATTCTCATACTGCGTTTGCCAATCACGGCCGATCTCTTTTTCGGTGTTAATGACCTTCATGTCCCGAACGCCGATCTGCGTGAGATAGGACTGAACGTCGGCAGGACTGCCGAGCACTCTAAGCAGAACGTCGCTTGCCGAGCCATCGGATTCGACCAGAGCGAGGCGGATCAACTCTCGGATAGTGAATTCCCCGCCATTCGGATTATTGTCACGGAGCGGTGACCGCTGCCCCTCACGAACAAAGTCTTCTTTAGTGACGCCGATAACTTCGTCAAGATCATGTTGGCCGAGTCGCACCTGATCCATCATCGCCATCGCGATCGGCAGTTTGTAGACGCTCTGCATCGGATAGTGCTCGTCGGCGTTAAGCATGGCTGCGTCGCCGGTCTCGAGCACAACAGCGGCGACACCGACCTTGCCCTTTGCTGCATCGGCGATCTTTGCAAACTGCTTTTCAAGCTCCGCATCCCGCTTTAACGCGAGCGCCGGGATAGGTGTCACTCTCGGCGGAGGCTCCGGAGTCGGAAACTCTGTCGGAATGTCCATCTTCGCCGAGCAGCCTACGGCGACAAACAAGGCGATCAGGATCAAGAGAACCTTGGCGTTAAACATTACCCGGCCATATTATGCGTCCGATGCATCCAAAGGCAAGATTCGACGCATCACAGGCGACATAAGATTCGACCTGCAAATTCAACTCTGATAACATTTCGCACGGTTATGAAAAACATACTTGCTCGCGGCGTTTCGTTCCTGCTCGTTCTCGGCTTTATCGCAACTCCCATTTGGGCGACTTGCGGAGGCGGTGGAGGCGGTGGAGGCGGTGGAATGTCCGGTGGCTCCGGCGGCTCCGGTGGCAATCCGGTCGTCTACCACGTGCCTTGGAAAATGCCGATGACCGAAAAGGACACCGCGCCAAAGATCGGTCTCGTGCTGTATTGGTTCCCTGCGTCACAGGGCGAGATCAATACATCGGCCCTCAAGGAATCGCGCGATCTGTCGTTGTATGCTGCGCAGTGTGTCGCAATGTATGTGGCTGACAGCCGCACGCCAAATGCCGACTCGCTCCTGGGCGACTCAAAGCTCCCGGTCGCGGTGCTCGCGGATGCTGACGGCAAGGTCATCGGCAAGGTCGAGAATAAGAATGGCAAGCTCGAGCTCCCTGCAGTCGAGAAGCTCGTAGGCACCGAGGTCAAGGCCCACAAATCCAACGTCGAGACCGCGATGAAGGACGGCAAGGCTGCGGCCGCGGCTGGTAACAAAGACGTCGCGATCAAGGCGTTCCAGTCCGTGATGGCCGACCGCTGCATGTTCCCCAACCAGGCCAAGGACGCCGCGAAAGAGTTGAAGAAGCTCGGCGTCGAGAATATCGGCGAGATCCAGGACGGGCCAAACTTCGACCCGAAGGTCACGGCCGCGATCGTCCGCACGATGAAAAAAGGCCTTGTCGCCGAGAACGCCGACAAGTATGAGCTGGCCGACAAATTGTATTCACAGGCCCGCAAAATGGACCTCGCGGACCCGACACCGCTGCGTTATCTCGCGGAGCTGCACCGTCACCATATCGGCGATTGGGATCGGGCGAAAATCGAGTTTCACCAGATCCTTGACATGCCCAACGATCCGTTGTCCCGTGCCGTCGCCCTGCACGGCCTCGGCAAGATCACGATCCACGAGGGCGAGTTCAAAAAAGGCCTGCACCTCATGGAGCAATCCACCGAGGTCTATCCGCTGGCCCTCACCTACCGCAATCTCGCGGTCTATTGGAACTCCGAACACGATTTTGCGCGCGGGAATCTCTACACCGACAAAGCCCTCGCGATGGACCCGACCGACGCCTATACGCAGGTTTTTGCCGCTGTTTTCAAAGCGATGGCAGGCAAAAAGGACGAGGCCCTGGCGATCGCCCGTGCGAACAAGAACCTCAAGGGTGCGTATTACAATCTCGCCGGCATCTACGCCCAGAATGGCGATCGCGAGACGGCCCTCGAGATGCTACGCAAGCACTTTTACGAGTACGAACGCTATCAGGAAGTCCGTTCAAAAGAAATGATGGAGGCCCGTGTCGACGCGGTCTTTGACAGCCTGCGGGCCGACAAAGACTTCCTCGCCCTCACACGCTTCGCCGACGGCCGCTTGCCGATGCCGAACGCAGGCGGAATGACGCCGGCGAACTGACAGTTGATAACGACAACGGAAACCGGACGCTGAAGGCTCATTTCAGCGTCCGGTTTTTTATTGACGTCGGATTATAACAACCATTATAATCGTGTTATGACCAGCAAGCTCAAAGTCACTACTGTCGGCAGCTCGACCGGTATCGTTCTGCCCAAGGATATCCTCGCAAAACTCCGCGTCGGCAAGGGCGATACGCTATTCGCCACCGAAACGCCCGACGGCATCGAGCTGAGGGCGTATGACGAGGAATTTGCCGAGGTTATGGCGATCGCCGAAAAGGTCATGCGTGAGGACCGCGATGTCCTTAGAAAGCTGGCGGAATAGATGAAGTGGCTCCGTACCGACGCTGTCCTCGCGATGCACAAGCGGCAGATCGCCGAACACGGCGGCGAGGCTGGTGTGCGGGATATCGGCCTGCTCGAATCCGCGCTCGCCCGGCCGCAGAACATCGAAGCTTATGAGCCGAAGGCTGACAACGCTCGGCTCGCGGCGTCGTTAGCCTACGGGATCGCCAGAGATCATCCCTTCGTCGATGGCAATAAGCGCACGTCGCTGGTAGCTACTCGAACATTCCTCATCCTTAACGGCTTCCAGCTCCACGCGACGCCTGCTGACAAATACACGACCTTTCTCGCTCTCGCGGCCAGCGACCTTGCCGAGGACGACCTCGCCGCATGGCTCCGCCTATAAGGAACGTGGTAGCTCGGAACTGCGGGCCTGACCCTTTAGGCTTTTTAGTTTCCTGCTTTTCGGAATGCTTTCCCGTCATAAACTGCCCTTTTTCTGTACAAACCGGTCGCAAGCGCGCGCTTTTATACCCCCTTTTTTTGCATCCGATTTGAGCTCTCAGCTCCAGATCCTAAAATCTTGGTCCAACGCCGGTGGCAAAAACTGGACCGGTGGAGCGGGTGGAGCTTCGCCGTTCACTGTTCAGGATCGAATGCCTGACCCCCTACTTTTTTTTGACCCCCTACGTTTTTTCACGCGTCGTTTTTTCGCAAGATGAGCGAGACTCCGAGGACGATCATCCAGAGCGGAAGAAGGTAGTTGTTGACGCTTGCGAGCGGCGCGACGGCCGGGGTGAGATTTCGAAAGGCCCCGACGGCAAACATCACTCCAAAAACGGCACCGGCCCAGCCGAGCCAACGCGTTTTGCGAGGTTCTGCGGCCTGCGACAGGCCGGCAAAAAAGAAGAAGACCGCGAGACACAGCTCGCCGAGGAACTCCCCGATATAGTTGCCGAGATAGAGGTTTAGCCCGTCAAAGACCGCGGCTATCGCGGCTCGCGTCGCGCCGTCACCCGACGCGTACGCGCCGGCGAGGGCCCAGTGAACGCTTGGCCAGCGCATCAGTCCGAGGCACATCGCGAGGCTGCCGATCGAAGCAAAAACCAACGCCAGCGTCATGCGCCCGCGGCTTGCCGCAAACGCCAGGAACGCCGCGACCGCACCCGGCACCAGCAGCAGCGGCAGGAAGGCATACACGGCCCAGACGGCACGCATCGTCTCGCCGCCGGCCCTGAGCCGCGGCAGCACCTCGCCCGCCGTCCCGTCAAGCACCTGCGGGTAACCAAAGTTCGCCGCCAGATACGAAAAGACGCCGACAAACGCCAGCGCCCCGACAACAAAGCACACTCCGCCACCCGCGATCATTCCACGCTGCTGCATCGCACCACTATCGCCCAAGTCTCCCCGGATCGGAAATGCCGTTTCTTATTTTGTTGAAAAGTCCCACCTCTCGCCAGCGTGGGACCTTCCGTTCGAATCCGGACCCAGACGTCGATGCGACGCTCAAGGGGAAAAGCCCCGGGCGTGAAGAACGAAAGGGGGTCGGGCTTGTTATTCTGCGATCTCGGTTAACGACGAAGTAAGTACTTCTTATTCTCTTCAGGATAAAGCGGCTCAAGTTTTCTTTCGGGGAGCAGGTCGGATTCGAGTTCGCCCTCGTAGGGACGGAGTATAACGAGGGTCAAACTTGCGATTCTCTTAGCGTGAAGGAATTATAGGAGCAGCCATTAACGTCATGATAAAGAAGATCCTTCTGTCCCTCGGCATATCGATAGTTCTGTTAGTTGGCTGCCTTGTCGTCGGCACTGTAATCGTTCTTGTTGCGAGCGCGGGCCAGAAGGACTTCAATGTACCAGCGGTGCATGTGGCCGACCTGCCGTTTCGCCCGATGAAGGCACTTTATTACTGGATCTCACCGCCGACGTCCGAGGACTACAAACAAACGATCACGATGAAGAAACTTGCCGTGATCCCGGTCGTCTACGGCGGAAGCGTGCTCCTTTACGCCATACCAATCTTTGGCATCTTGGTACTGGTCTCGAAAATTCGCCCACGAAAAGAAAATAGCGAATTGATCGACTCGCCTCCGCAGCCCCCTTCGATCGACGACGTCTGAACAAATCCACCATCACCGGCAGTTGATGAAGGCTCAAAAAGAACAGCGGGCTCAGACCTGCGATTCTGTATTGCTTGCTACGTTACAATTTGCTCAATGATGAAAGTGGCGGGAGTGACTTTTGTTTTGATGCTCGCTTCGGTGTCGTGGGCGCAGCAGCAGGTGAGGTTTGGGTCGGAGGTGGATGTTGAGCGGGCCGTGAATGTGCCTAAGGTGTTCGTTTCCCTACTGACTCCAGAGGATCGGTGGAGGCTTAGGGAGTGTCAAAAAGATGCGACGCCGTATAGCTCTCGGCAAAAGAACTTGCTCGATCATTTTGTCGGCTCGGTCGTCGATGTGCGAAACGTGAAGATAATGGTCGTTCAGGGTAGGACGATGTGTTTCCAGGGTGCGCATAACACGCAGTTTTGGGTGTTGGCGAAATCGCGGAAAGCATCGGCCGGTGCGTATAAAAAACTTTTCGAGATACGGGGCGACGGGTTTCAGGTCGACGCCAAGGCGGGCGAGACCTACCCCGATCTCTATACCTTCTCTCATACCGCGATCGAGGGATTTGAAAGCACATTCGGATATTCGCGAGGGATCTATCGCCAAAAGTCTTGCTACGTATTCCCACTCGGCGAGGATCCACCGACTCGCCGGATCCGGTGCAGCAAATACAATTCAGAGTTTCGGCATTAGCTGCTCACTAGTCTACAGGGACCTGTGACGATCAACTGATATCCTTGATTACACAGGGAGATCAAAATGAGCGATTCAAAAAGCGGGAAGGTGCTGTTGATCACGGGTGCGGGACGCGGGATGGGGACGGATATTGCGAAAGAAGCTCTCGAGGCGGGGTATAAGGTCGTTGCGACGGGTCGCGATACGGCGAAGGTGACGGCGGCGATCGGGGCTTCGGACGACCTGTTGGTCGTAAAGCTGGACGTTATCGATGCGGCTGATGCGCTGGGCGCGGTCAAGGCTGCGGTAGATAGGTTTGGCAGCATCGACGTGCTCGTGAACAACGCGGGTAACTTTTACGCGGGCTTTTTTGAGGAGATCAGTGAGGAGAACTTTCGTGCACAGATCGAGACGAATTTCTTTGGTCCGGTGAATGTGACGCGGGCCGTTTTGCCGGTGATGCGAAAGCAGCGTTCGGGCCTCGTTGTGACGATATCTTCGACGGGCGGGATCACGGGTCAGGCGTTCGTGTCGGCGTATTCGGCGTCGAAATTTGCCGTCGAGGGCTGGATGGAATCGATCGCACCCGAGGTCGAGCCCTTTGGCATCAAGACCATGCTCGTCGAGCCGGGATTCTTTCGCACAGAACTACTGACCGAGGAATCGACCAACTATCCTGTGCCCGTGATCGATGATTACGCCGAGAAGACAACGGAAACTGTCACGGCCTGGAAAGGAATGAGCGGTCAGCAAGGCGGCGATCCCGCAAAACTCGCTAAAGCTCTTATTCAACTAATCGGACAAGATCCGCCGCCATTCCGCTGGCCCGCGGGAGCAGATGCCGTCGCGACCTTTGAGCAGAAAGGCAACGAGCTGATCGCTCAGGCGAATGCGAATCGAGACCTATCTTCTTGCTTGTCATTCGACGAGACAGAAGCAGCCGGCTAGGAAGGCGTTAGTTGACGTTCTCAATACTTATTCTCTTCGGGATAAAGCTGGCCACAT
>DASYKW010000052.1:0-24506 GCA_035995005.1 Pyrinomonadaceae bacterium | reverse complement strand
CCCGGCGTCCGACGCAAGATAGTTGAACGTCAGATTTGCGGTCATCGACGCCCCGCCGGATGCTAACGTCCAATACCGCGCCAACTTCTGGCCGGAACCCGTCAAGGCTGGCATTGCGCCCTGCGTTGCCGAGACAGTCATATTCGAGGTGCCGTTATTGGTCGTTACGTTTACATCCACCGGCGAATAGCCATTTGCCGTCCCGATCTCAAAGGTTTTCGAGCCTGCGGCGACCCAGGTCTTATTCAATTTGCCGATAACGTATCCGGTGCCACGGGTCACCGTCCCTGTTACCGAACCGATCGTATAGGTAAACGAGGAGGTAGTAGACAACGTGCCTTGTGCAAGATTTGTATTCCCCGAGTTCGTCCTCGATGCATGAAGCGTGACGCCGCTGGTATTATTTATCTTCAGATTTGGCGGACCGCTCACATTCGGGTACTCAGGGTCCTTTGTTGTCTGTGCCGCGGTTCCTGCGTATTCGAGTATTGAAGACGCACCGTACGTTAACGAGAATGCGCCACGCGCAAGGGTTTGCGTCGCGTCACCGGCCATGGTGAGCGTTCCGTTTACAGTTGTATTTTGGGAAAGCGTCTTTGCGCTGGTGCCACTCAGTTTAAGATTTCCGTAAGTATTGGGGTTCGCACCACTGTTGGACGCAACCGCGAGTGTTTGCGTTCCGGCGCGGGAATACTCCACCGTTCCCGCTCCGGTTCCCGTGAAATCAATTGTCGATACAGCAATATTTGGAGATGCCCCGGTCAGCTGCAAAGTACCTGACACAAGCAAGTTGCCTGACCGGTTCGCACCGGATCGTTGTATTACACTGCTCGACGATCCGCTTTGATTCGATGTGACCTTGCCGTTTGCGCCTATTAGGACATCGCCCTGTCCGGTCGTGCCGTTGTCGGCGGCGATTGTATTTTGGGCGTCGAGAGTTCCTGAGACGATGTTCCAAGAAGACGCCTTAATACTCGTCTGCATGGTGGCCGTTTGGCCGGCCGTCAAGGCGATCTCCAGGGCAAACGTTGTCGTAGAACCGGTATTTCCCGCTCCCCATTCACCAGTACTGGTGATATTCCGCGAGGATCCCACGAAGCTAATTTTTCCGGTGCTATTCGCAGTTATTGTGATTGGTGCTGCAGACGGGGTGGATGTACTGGTGCCCGGTATTGTACCGAGTGCGCCGGTGTATGCTCGTATCTTCCCGTTTATGCTCAGAGTGTTGCTCCCAAGCGCAACCTTCGCTGACCCACCGGTGTTAATGTGCAAATCGAAACACGACTCGTTCTGCACAAGGCTTATGCTGTGCCCTGTCTGCACGTATACATCGTCGTCTGCGTCAGGAATACCGTCGGCATCGGTTCCTGAAACGAGCGTCCATGAACCAGCCGTGTTCCAGTTACCGGTCGTAACGTTACTGCGAAACGTCGCTCCACCGACACCGGGCATCACGAGAGCGGTCAGCGGTTCATAGGCCGATGCGACAAGCTCCGACTTCGCCAATTTGGGCGCGGGGGTGCGTTGGGGCGACTCTGCGGTCGCCGTGGAGCGGGCTGCTTCTATGCCGAGGAAAGCTTTTGCTTGTGTCCAGAGATCTGAGCCGAGGGGGCTGGCGGCGGCTCCGGCCGTGACGGTAAGCGAAGCAAGGACGAGGATCGAGACGATCGTAAGACGGGACTTTCCGTTAAGCATAAAGAGACAGTTCGGACTTCTAAAAGTTCGGGCGTAAAGCTTCCCCTTGAAGTACTACTAAACCGCTACGAGAGTCGCGCCTAACACAGTTGAGGCGCGGGCTCTCTCTGACCAGTTATCTAAATGAGTCCTGAGAATATACCGGACTAGACACCTAATCGCAAGCCAAATCTAGGGACTTTTACTGAGTTTTAAGATTAGGCGGTGCGGGGCGGGTAACGGTCCGCATCGACGCCCGAACCGGTGTCTGCCGCACCGATAAGATCGGTCGATCCCGGACCGTCTAAAAGCGAGCGATCTGCAGACAGGAAAATCACCCTTTTAGACAGGTATAAGTACCTGAAACGACACGATACTCACCTAAAAAGACAAGGTTTTTGCAGTTTGCGACCGAGTTTTTGGGCCGAGCGGTGCAAGCCTCAAAGGCCGTAACTGGTTCATATTCAATCAGTTACCCGGAATGTTGCATTTGTGGCACGTGCCACACTCTATGCAACACCATTTAATGCAGTAGTTCCGACCGAAAAGTTTTGTGTATTTGAGCGCAAAGGCAGCGGGGTTCAGCGTCGCGGACCAGCTACCGTGCGATGATCTCGACGCCGGTGATGGTGTCGGTAACCTGCAGGAGCTGCGAGGCAAAGCTGAGGCGTTTGGCCGTAGTAGAGAGGATGTAATTGTTTCCTGAGGCGACCTCGTCAAAGCTGAAATAGCCAAAGGAGTTTGTGATGGCGGTGCGAGATGTGCCGGCTTGAGCGTCAGCGATCGTCACCCGCGCGCCGGCCACAGTACTCCCCGTTGACGTGAGCACACGGCCCGAAACGCTGACATTGGCGGCGGTCGGTGCGAGCACAGTGACCGAGCCGGGAATGGCTGTCGGGTCGAGCGGTCCGCCGAGTTGGTTGACCTCGACATCGGTCAGCGTCAGGGGCGAGACACCCGCGATCGGCGCGGTATTTGTAACCTGAAACGCTATGTTGAGCAGCGTGCCCGAGCCCGAGGTTGCCGAGCTGCCAAAGTCTGAGACGTACAGCGTCCCGGGTGTGGGGTCGACGTTACAGGTCACGAGATGGTTTGCCGGTGCGAGCGTGCCGACATTCGAACAGCCGGCGTTGCCGCCGACCGGATTTATGATCGCGGGGTCGTAGGTCAGCGTGAATTGGTACGACGCCACACCTGCGTTGGTCGAGTCGGTCAGGGCGATCGACACGTTAAAAGTAAAACCGCGGCCCCTAAAAAGGGTTGGCGCCGTCAGCGTCACGGCCGGTGCCTGCGGCGTCGATACGACCTTTTTGGCCGGGGCAGTCCGCTTTAATGTTTGCTGCGCCGGCGTGTTTGCGGAGAATAGGCCGCAGGTCAGGGCGAGGCCTGCGAGTCCGAGACGAACGGCTTTGGGCAAAAACTTCATCAACCTTCTTGGATAGAGACGCGAAATTATCACACGTCCGCGGCCAAGGTCAAGATTTAAGGTGTTGTGAGTATTAAATGTAGGGCGAAGAAACTCATTTACAGAGTGGGCTGTTTTTTGTATGATTAGCGTGAATTTGCCTGACCCGCAAAATCCAGCAACTTAAAACTCTTAAATTTCATCACTTCTCCCGGCCGCGGTTTTGCTGTCGTTCCCTTTCACATCTTTAAACCCCGGCCGGCAACGGTTTTGGAGGAACTATGTTCTCAAGCTCAAAGATCTTTCGCTTATTGGCGTCGTACACGCTGGTCGTTGTGATGTCCGTCGCCGGACTCGGCGATACCGTTCGTTTAAAGGACGGCAGCATCCTCAAAGGGAAGATAATCGACTTCGCAGGCGGCAAGTTCACCATCGCAATGGGCGAGGGCTCGCGGCGTAAAGAATTGACCTTCTTTGCCAACGAGATCGAGTCGATCCGGTTTGACGAAGGCTCGGGCCAGGGAGAAGTAAGCGACCGGAATACCGCGAAACGGGTTTCCGACGCGCCGCAACAACAGGCCCAACAGCCGAGGGTCGTGCTCGCGGGCGGCGCGATCCAGCAACCGAGCCGCGTCGAGCCGCAAAGGTCATCACCTACTCCGTCCACGGCGGGCATCAAGCCGATCGCCTGGGACCTCAAGGTTAAGGCCGACAACACCGCCAACGGCTGGACCAACACGGGCTGGGTCGTGAAAAAGGGCCAAAGGATCCGTATCAGCGGTGACGGCAGTGTCTCGCTGGGTAAGGGTAAAAGCTCGACACCGTCCGGCGATCCCGAGATAAATGACGATCAGAAGCTTTTAAGGAATGTCGCGACCGGCGCCCTCATCGCGGTCATCGGTGACGACAACAATGAATTTATCTACATCGGGGCCGAGCGCGAATTTGTGGCGTCTCGCGACGGTGCCCTCTTCTTAGGCCTGAATGAGGGCTTTCTCGACGACAACACCGGATCCTATAGCGTAAAGGTCGAGGTCATTCCCGACACAAAGTAGGGACAATACATCTTGAAAACTTAAGACTCCGGACCTGCGGGTGCGGAGTCTTTTTTGACCCACACCCGATCCCGTGAAAACGAGATGCTTGCAAACTTACCAACCAATCCCCGACAATCTGTATCTAACGCGATAAGGTTCTATTCCCGGCGGGTTCTCACTTATGTATTTTCATACTCTCAGTCGGGCGGTCTCGCTGTTGGCGATAGTCGTTCTGTGTTGCATGTCGGTCGCACCGACCGCCCTCGCGCAATCCCGTACTCAGAAAACTGAAAAATCAACCGGCGAGGGCAAAAAGAATGAGCGTCCGAAGCCGATGACGGAGGAGGAGCGCAAGAAAGCCGAAGAGGAAAAGCAGCGCGCCGAGGAAGAAAAGAATGCGATAGTCGATCCAACGGTCGAAAAGATCGATACCAAGCTGGTCAACGTAAACGCCGTTGTTTTCAACAAGAAGACCGGTCAGGTGCTAACGGGCTTGAAGAAGGAAAACTTTGCCATCTTTGAGAACGGCATCAAGCAGAACATTTCCAATTTTTCCGAACCTGAGTCACCGATCACCGTTACCTTGGTGGTCGAGTACAGCAAATGGAGTGAGATCTTTGGCTCGGCCGGCGGCGGGGCGTGGGAACCCGGGGCCTACGAGGTTGTCAAACCCGTTGCCTATTTTCTGTCAAAATTCATCCGCCCGCCCAACGATTACGCGTCGGTCATCGCATTTGACCTGCGGCCGACACCGATCACCGACTTTACCAACGATCCTAATCGCCTGCGTCAGGCTGTCGACATACTCTTAAAAAATCAGCCGGCATTTCGCGAGAACAACCTTTGGGACGCTATCAAGCTCTCCCTCATAGGCGGCCGCGCCGACTCAGTTGTGCTCGAGAATTCGGCAAACGAGAAGACTGATTACAAGGGGATGGTCGACGTTAAGTCCAAGCGCCGAGCGATCATTCTGGTCGCGTCGGGCATCGATACGTTCAGCAAGACAAACTACGACGAAATTAGAAAGATCATCCAGGAAGCCGGTGTGCCGATATACGTAGTGAGTACGGGTAATCTCTTTTGCAAGATGTATTGTGACTACCTCGATCCGACTCGCGTAATGCCGGGCACGCCCGATCGAATGACATTCCTCCAGGCCCAGAACGCGATGAACACGATCGCCAAGGAATCGGGAGGCGTTCACTTCCCGATGACCTTCGAGGGCGAGATCCCGGGCATACTCTCCAATATCAATGGTTATCTTCGCAGCCAGTATTCCCTGTCCTACGACCTGGACGACAAGCACGAGCTTGGCAAGAAGTACAAGCTCGAAATCAAGGTGGATGTCGATGGTGATGGCGCTTATGACGACACCTATGTCGTACAGCATAAGCCCTTCTTCTCGCTGCCGAACCCTTCCGGCAAAAAGGACAGCAAAAAGAACTGACAATACTGCACTTTTCGAGAGGATGAGCGGCCCAGCGCTCATCATTTATTGTCGGGCGGAGCCGAATCTGATAGCCTGAGAGATTGTTAAGATGAGCAAAAAGATCATCGATAGCTACAAACGCAAGCTTGCGGCCGAGGACGGCTATGTCGTCCGCCGTGTCGCGGACCTGCGAATAGCTCTGTGCTACCCGAATACGCATGCCATCGGCATGGCGAATCTCGGTCTGCACACGATGTACGAGCTCTTTAACGCGATCCCGGGTGTCTCGTGCGAACGCGTCTTCCTGCCGGACGCCGACGAGCTCAGCGAATATGAAAAGAGCGGCACGCCGCTCATGTCACTTGAGACGCAATCGCGTGTTCGTGATTTTGATGTCGTCGCATTTTCGATCTCGTTCGAGACGGATTACCTGAACATGGCACGGATGCTCCAGCTATCGGGCATTCCCGTGTGGTCAAAGGACCGCACGCATTTCGATCCACTCGTTATCATGGGCGGTGCGGCGTCCTTCCTGAATCCCGAGCCGATCGCTGATTTTACGGATGTGATCGCGGTCGGCGAGGGCGAGATCCTCGCTTACCAGCTAGTGGATGCGATCGTCGAGAACGAGGCAAAGGAAGACATTCTGATCTCGCTTGCCGGTATCGGTCGCGGATTCTATGTGCCGTCGCTTTACGACGTTATCTACAACGATGACGGCACTGTGTTCGACTATCTGCCAAAGCAGCCTGGCGTTCCGAAACGCGTCGGCCGTGCCGTCGCGTCGGTTAACCCGAAAGAAGGCACGCTTCGGCGTGCGATGAAACGCGGTGAAACAGAATTAGCAGAGTTCCTCGTAAATCAGGACACGTTTTGCCCTTCGACAGCCATCTGGTCGCCGGGTGCCGAGATGGGCGACCGCCTGCTCGTCGAGATCTCTCGCGGGTGCTCGCAAGGCTGTCGCTTCTGCTGGGCGGGTTACAACTACTATCCGCCGCGCGTCGTTCCTGCAAAGGACATTCTCGCAAAGGCCGCGGAGTGGCGAGGCCGCACCAACAAGATCGGCCTGGTCTCGACCGCCGTCTGCGACCATCCGGAAATATCGACGATCCTCCGCGAGCTGCGGGCGATGGACTATCGGATCTCGGTTTCTTCGCTTCGGCTCGATCAGATCTCAGATGAGCTTCTCGATGCCCTTGTCGAATCCCGGGACCAGCAGATCGCTGTCGCCCCAGAAACAGGTTCCGATCGGCTTCGACGCGTCATCAATAAGAATTTGACCAACGACGAGATCGTGGACATCTGCGGCGCTGTTTTTGATCGGGGCATGCTGACCGTCAAACTTTATATGATGGTCGGACTGCCGACCGAGACCCAGGAGGACCTCGACGAGATGTTCGTTCTGGTCGAGCGGATCAAGGACCGAATGCTGGAGGCGGGCAAAAAGATCGGCCGCGCCGGCAAGATCATTCCGTCACTCAACGGCTTTGTTCCCAAACCGAATACTCCGCTCCAATGGGATGCGATCTGCGACGAGCGTGAGCTAAAACGCCGCATAAAGTACGTCTGTAAAGGCCTCGGCAGGATCCCTAACGTTGAAGTCCGGTTTATGTCGTCCAGGATCGCCCACGAGCAGGCGCTTTTCTCATCCGGCGACCGCACGGTCGCTGCCGCCATCGACGCAGCTGCGAGAAACGGCGGTGATCTGAATGCTGCTATCCGCCAAACCGGCATCGACGCGGCGTTCCACACCTCCCGCGACCGTTCCTACGACGAATTCCTTCCTTGGTCGATCGTCGACAGCGGCCTTTCGTTCGAGTTTCTCAAGACCGAACATGAAAAGGCCCGAGAGTCGCTCTCGAGCCTTCCTTGTCCTGCGGTCGAGAAATGTACAACCTGCGGCGTCTGTCCGTCAACCTGGCTCGCCGACGCTCCCGAAGCCCTAATTCAGATACAACCCGCAAAGATCCGCGAACTGCTCGCCGTCTCGGCCTAGCTACTGTTTCAGCAAGAATCCAGTCGGCGTAGCCGTGTGATCGAACACGTAATTATATTTGTACAGCCCGAATGGCAGGATGTTGACCTGTTTCGAGTACGTCACATGCGCTGTGATGGCATTAGCATTTTGCCGGACGTCGATGACGACATCGGACGGAATATTATTGACCACAGCGGCCTTTTGGATACGGACCTTAACGTTGTCCACAGGGCTAACTTTGCCCGGTAACGCGAGGCCCTGCAGAACCGCGGTTTCCATCTCGGTCTTTAGCGATTCGGCGTCATATGCTACCGGCACATAGTTATAACCGGCATTCGCAAGCAGCACGATCACCGCTAGGATGATGGTGAAATTTACGCCCGCACTGCCGCGCTCGCTGTCGCGTAATCTAATCGAACTGTTCATCTCTTAACTCCGGCCGTCGCGGTCAGCTTCGGCTCTTTAGGAATTGCGTAAGGGTCTTGCGTAAGGTCTGCTGTGGGATATCTGCCACGATCACCGGTTTGCCGATCGCCTTTAGAAGGACCATCTGCAAATTACCGCTGATCACTTTCTTGTCCGAAAGAAAGGCCGCAAGCACCTCGTCACGGCGGATGCCGGCCAGTGACGGCAAGGCGCCGGCACGATGCACAACATCGTTCAACAATTTTACATCCTCTTGAGGGCAAAGTGCAACATTATTTGATAGCTCGGCGGCAAACAAAATTCCATATCCAACGGCCTCGCCATGGCGAAAATAGGTGTAATTAGTAACTTTTTCGAGGGCGTGGGCGAGCGTATGGCCAAAATTCAATATTTTTCGCGACCGCGCATCCGTCCGGTTCGACGATTCCCGATCGTCGCTGGCGACGATCGAGGCTTTGTATCTAACGTTCTTGGCTATCAGATTTTCAATATCTGAAATTTCAGATCTCAAATTGCTTTTCGTTGAATCGGAGAAACCGAGACCTCTAGCCGTCAGGTCGAAAAGAGTTCTCCCAGCCAGAGCTCCATGCTTTATCATCTCGCATCTGCCAGCGGTAAGTTCTCTTTTTGGCAACGTCCCCAAGACCTTGGGATCGATGAGGACGCCGCTTGGCTGGTGGAAAGCTCCCGTTAGATTCTTGCCAAATGACGTATTAACACCCGTCTTCCCGCCAACGGAAGAATCGACCATCGCCAGCAAGGTTGTTGGTATCTGTAGAAATCTTACCCCGCGAAGATAGACAGCGGCAGCAAATCCCGCGAGATCACCCGCAACGCCTCCGCCGAGTGCGATCACAACGTCAGTTCTGGTCATGCCAGCTGCGGAGAACGCCGAGAGAGTAGATTCCGCGGTCTTCAGCGTCTTGTGACGCTCGCCGTCCTTCATCAGAAACGACGAGACGTCGAAATCGGCCGACTGTAAGGACATGGCAAGAGCGTCACCGTAGAGTTTGTAGACCGTTGGATTTGAAACGACGAACGCCCGGGAAGCCTCCGTACCGACACAATTCCGCGCCCACGGACCGGCATTAGTAAGCATCCCGCGGCCGATCGAGATCTCGTAATTCGATATACGTGAAGCGAGTGTGATCGGGACCTTTAACATTAGTTCAGGGCGGATTCAATAACGTCGGCAAGCCGGCGAGCCTGGCCTTCGATCGCCGCCTGGTCCTTACCTTCGATCATTATGCGGGCGAGATTCTGCGTTCCCGAGTACCGGAGCAGCAGCCTTCCTTCGCCATGAAGCTCGCGGTCGATCTCCGTGGCTGCGGTCACGATCTGTGGAACATCGTCGAATGGCCGCTTTTCTTTAACCACGACATTCAGCAGCGTCTGAGGAAAGCGCGTAAAGCCCGCCGCTGCTTGTGACAGCGACACGGCTTTTTCAGTGATCGCTTTGAGCACCCGTATCGCAGTCATCATCCCGTCGCCGACGAGGCTGACCTCCGGAAAAATAATGTGGCCCGACTGCTCTCCGCCTATCTCAGAGCCGGTCTTTAGCAGTTCGTCGAGCACATACTTGTCGCCGACATCGGTCCTAAGCAGCTTTATACTCTCGCCGGCGAGGGCGATCTCGAGCCCTATATTGCTCATTACCGTTGCGACGACAGTCGAATTCGCGAGCTTTCTGTGGGTCTTGAGGTAACGGGCCATCACCCACAACGTGGCGTCGCCATCGACGAAATTGCCGTGCTCGTCCACAAACAAAACTCGATCGGCGTCGCCATCGAATGCGATACCGAGGTCCGCCGAATGTTCGAGGACCGTATTTCTAAGTCTGGATTCGGCAAATCGACCATCGCGCACGAGGTGCTCGAGGTCCGTCGAGCCACACGCTTCATTGATATTACGGCCGTCCGGCGAACTGTGGATCGTGACCACCTCGGCACCCAGTCGCTCGAATAGCTCGCCAGCAAACGCGCAGGCGGCGCCATTCGCACAGTCAATTACGATCCTTTTTTCTGACGCGGAAAAGCCGCCGCCGATCTCAAGGAGATGCCCGACGTAAGCCCCGTGAAACTCTCCGGCACGCGAAGTATCGAGCTGGACCAGTTCGAACGCAGTGCCCTTTTTCGCGTAAATGTCGGCCTCGATCTTCCTCTCGTAATCAGGACCGAGCTTTTTGCCCGTCGGCAGGAATATCTTGATCCCGTTGTCCTGGTAGGGATTATGTGACGCGCTGATCACAACGCCCGCGTCGAACTCAAAGGCTCCCGTCGTGTACGCAACGCCCGGGGTCGTGATGACGCCGGCCGACTCGCAAACGGCTCCCACTGATGCTGCCCCGGAATGAAAAGCCGTCTCGATCCATTTTCCAGACTCGCGGGTATCGCGCCCGCTGACAAGGCGGGGCTCACGGCCAAGCTCTTCCCGCAGCTGTTTTGCGAACGATGCACCGATCACCGCGACCGTTTTTTCATCAAGCGGGAATTCACCAGCTACGCCGCGGATCCCGTCTGTACCAAAAAGCTTGTCCATAAAAACGCCGCCTGAGCGAACGCGCCGGCGGCAAATTCATTTATACATTAGCCACGAAACACGCACAAACGGAGTTATCTATAAGAAATATTTGTAACTACGATAATTTTTTCCAAAAACGGTTGACAACAGCCCACTGTTTACGCGAATCTAACACCTGCTAATGCCCCGGCAGCTAGAATTTCCCATCGACGGGATGTTAGCGATCCTTCTGTCCCCCCGAAATATGAATAGAGCCATTATCGCGGTTTCACTTGTCTCGACGCTCTGTGTCTCGGCCACGCTAGCACAAACGTCGCAGCCTCAGCCAAAACCGACTCCAGGGCGAATTGTCGTAACGAATACAATGCCGCCGACGGGCCAGCAGATCCGTCCGAGCTCGACGCCAGTTGCGATGCCTGTTCAACAGCCGTCGCAAAGGCTTCCGATAACCACGCCCGAGGTGGCGGCTTCGCAGGCTAGCAATTTGAATGTGAGGGGCCTGCCTTTTAGCGAGATAAAGAACAAGATCGCAGAGGCGCGTCGCACGATGCAGACGCATCCAATGAATACCGCATTGGTCGAACCCATTCCCGGCTCACCTGCGCTCGGCGATAAAAACAACTTTGTTCGTATAGCTTATTACGATTACAAGACCAAGAAGATCGATTTTATAGTGCTGGGAAAAGACGCGTTTCTTACGCCCGATGCCACCACGATGGCCGTCTCGTCAAATGGTCGTGCGATGAGCACGCGTACGCTGCGAGCGAACGGCGTCAACACGCCGGTCGTAATAATCGATGAGACTGGCCAGCCCGAGCTGCCGCTCCTGGTTCAGTACCCGGTCGAGCGGAATGGGCGTTTTGTCGAGACTGCTTACTACATGTCCACGCATCCCGGTATCGTTACGCCCGAGGTTGTCGGTGCCGGGCGGTTTTATGTTCGCAATGTCGTGGACATCGCCCGCGAGCAGCTCAAGAACAAGGGTTATTTTGTTGCCCCCAAGGTCGCCGACATCGCCGAGCACCTCGCAACGGTTGAGCACGTCGATCACATGCGTTTTAGGACCGAGTTTCAGCAGAACATCTTTAACGATATCTACACGCTCTATGCCCTAAATGAGAGCCAAACCTATCGCTATTCCGTTAGCTCCGCGGGTGCCGGAGGAATGGTCCAGATGATCCCGTCGACGTACAGGATGATCCGCGAACATTATCCGAACGCCGGTCTCATGCCGGACTTTGTCGAGGGAATGCGAAATCACATCAACGCGACGCAGGCCATGCTGCTTTACATGCAGATGACCTGGAACGATCTTGCGGCAAGCCCGACCGTCTCAAACGCCATGCTTACCGGCCAGGCCACTCAGGAACAGCTGATGGCCGCAGGGTACAATTCGAATCCCGCAAAGCTCGCGGGCTATATCAACCGCGGCGGCTCGGGCTGGACAAGCCTGATCCCGGCAGAGACCAAGATCTATTTGCAGATCTATTCGTCACTTGAGCGGTCCGTAACGATCCCGCCGCGAAAGCAGTAGGTCGAAGATAAAGGTCCTTTATGAGACGGGCCGTTGTGCCCGTCTTTTTATTCGTCCGGTAACGGAACGGGAATCGCGGCGGCGAGCCTCGCAACCTCGGCTTGGACATCGGCGAATGTCGCGGCGGCGAGATTCTGGCTCTCGAAAAATGGAGCTTCCGTGGCCTCAAGCCTCAGAAAAGGTGCAGGCTCGTAATCGACCATCTGCTCGCGGCTGTCAAAATCAACCCGAGCGGTGCTAAGTCCAAGCAACGGTCCGAGATACACGTCAAAGGCTATCGAGACACGATCGAACTCGTGAAAATAACGATTCTTCCGCGTCTCATTGCCTTGAAGCCGTTCAAAGACCGCAAATTCATCGTCGTCCAGATGCATCTCCGCGAGTTTTGTAACCGCGTGCTCGCCCTCATTACACGGAAAACGCTGCTGCAGCATTCGCGTCCAGACATTCGTATTCGGCTCGCGCATCTGCCGCACGCGGATCCGCGTGTTTGGAATGTAAGTGTCAAAGATCTGCAGGTGCGAGCTTGCCGGCGTCAGCGGCTCCGGAAGACGCTCGATCAGGAAAAACCTGTGCAATTCTGTCAGGGCGGTTTTGTTCATTCGCGTGAGTTTTATTATACTCGGGAATTTTGAGGAGACAGGTAACTTATGCGTAAAGCGATCTTAATTTCATTGATAGCCGCTGTTGCGGTTCTTGGTATTGCGTGCGGAGGGTCGAATAACGGCAATAGCAACGGGAATGCAAATTCTAATGTTGCTGGCGGCAACGATAACGCGGTGGCGGTCAAGACGCCGACGCCCGAGCAGACGACCAACGATGCACCGACGCTCACGCCGGTATTCAAGGCGTACTGCGAGGCGATGAATAAAAAGGACGAGGCCGCCCTTCGCAAGATCTACTCTGCCGACACGATCAAGAACTTTGAGGAGCAGATGAAGGACAACAAGGTAAAGAGCCTGATGAAATTTCTCGAGGACGACAAGGTCGGCAAGACCTGCGAGGTCCGCAATGAAGTGATCACCGGCGATTCGGCCGTCGCGGAGATCCGGGCTGAGAGCTATCCCAATGGAATTAAGGTTGTCTTCGTGAAAGAAGGCGGCGAATGGAAGATCACCAATCGCAGCCCAGCGCTCGACAGCATGAAGACGTCGCCCGCTAACTCAAACACGAACACCGCAAAATAGTTGCATTGAAAGCAAAGCAAAAGGCCATCGGAATAACTCCGACGGCCTTTTTTAGTCCCTTTCGCTTATTTTCGCGGTTATCAAACCCCCGCTGCCTTGTACTTCGGCAGTGTCACTCTCGCGGCTTTTTCCTTCTTTAATCCCAACGCCCAATCTGCTTGCATGAGCGTGTGTATGTCACGAGTTCCCTCATATATGACGGCCGCTTTGCAGTTTCTCAGGTAACGTTCGACGGGATAGTCGTTGGTATAACCGTTGGCTCCGTGCACCTCGATCGCCATTGAGGCTGCGGTCTCTGAGCGGATCGTTGCCTGCCACTTTGCGAGACTTGCCGCCTTGGCGGATGGTAGACCTTCGTTCTTTAACCAGCCGCATTTTAGCCAGAGCATGTGTGCCATTTGGTAATCGGCCTCCATGTTGGCGATCTTTTGCTTGACGAGCTGAAAATTCGCGATCGGCTGTCCCTGGACCTCACGAGTGTTCGCATATGCGACCGACGCATCGCGGGCAGCACGGATGACGCCTGTGGCACCGGACGCGACCGTGTAGCGACCGTTCTCGAGGGAGAACATCGCGATCTTGAATCCCTCGCCTTCTTTCCCGAGCATATTCGCCGCGGGCACTCGCACGTCCTGCAGCGAAAAGTAACCCGTATTCCCTGCCCTGATACCGAGCTTGCCGTGAAGCGTGCCGCTTGAGAAACCCGGCGAACGGCGCTCGACGATAAAGCAGCTCATGCCGCTGTGGTCGCGAGCCTTTTGCTTCTCAAGATCGGTCCAGCAGAAAAAGAGAAAATGATCGGCGACATCGCCGAGCGAGATCCACATCTTCTCGCCGTTCAAGATCCAGTCGTCGCCGTCGAGCTTCGCCCAGGATTTCATTCCAACAACGTCGCTGCCGGCGTTGGGCTCGGTCAGACCAAAGGTCGCGATCTTCTCGCCCTTTGCCTGCGGAACTAGGTACTTCTGTTTCTGTTCCTCCGTGCCCCACGAATAGACACTCAGTGAGTTGAGTCCGACATGGACGCTCATCGCGACGCGCAAAAACGTATCGCAAGCCTCAAGCTCCTCACAAACAAGCCCAAGCGAGATGTAATCAAATCCCGCCCCGCCATACTCCTCGGGAATGCAGACGCCCATCAGGCCGAGCTCGGCCATTTTCTTAAACACGGAGGGCTCGAAATACGACTTCTCGTCCCATTCCTTGATGTATGGTGCGACCTCGCCCGCGCAGAATTCGCGAACCGTATTCTGCAGGGCCTTGTGTTCGTCGGTCAGTTCAAACTCGATCACAGTGTGTAATTTCCCTCACTAAAATTGGTGTGTGCTAGAATTTGGAGCGTTCCAAACTGTCGATTCTAGCACCTCGCCCGCGCGTTGGCACGTCTGCCCTACCGGACATGATCGAGATATCCCGAGCCCTCAAGATCATCGAGCAAAAGACGCCATGGCTGGGCTCGGAGCGCGTTGCTCTCACCGATTCTGTCGGGCGCGTCCTGGTTGAGAATGTCGTCGCCGACAGCGATCTTCCTCCGTTCGATCGGTCGCAGATGGACGGCTACGCGGTCGTCGCATCGGACACCAAAAACAGCCCGGTTACCCTCAAGATCGTCGGCGAATCTGCTGCCGGCCGTGGCTGGCATAATACGATGAAAACCGGTGAGGCGGTGCGAATAATGACCGGAGCTTCCGTTCCCGCCGGCGCCGACGCCGTTCAAAAGGTCGAGCTTACTTCCGGATGGTCTGACGATAGGAGAGAAACGGTCACGATCCTGGAAGCCGTAAAAAAGGGCACGGCCATCGTCAGAAAGGGAGCGGAGGTCACGAAAGACAAACTCATCTTCAGCTTGGGTGAGGTCGCGACCGAGCAGATAATCGCGGCCCTCGCGTCGTTTGGCTACGCAAAGGTGCGGGTCGGAAAGGCTCCGCGTGTAGCGATCATGTCAACTGGCACCGAGATCGTTCCCGTCAACAAAAAGCCTGACCGCGATCAGATCCGCAATTCGAATTCGGTGATGCTCGAGGTTCTCTGCCGAAAATTCGCCTGCTCGACGACGATCCTTCCGATGGTCGGCGACGACCTTGCGGGCCTAAAAGTAGCGATCCGCGGCGCCCGCTGCGAGATCCTGATCATCACCGGCGGCGTCTCGGTCGGCAAATACGACCTGACAAAACAAGCGCTCGCCGACCTCGGCGCTGAGATCTTCTTCGACAAGGTCAGGCTCAAGCCCGGCAAACCAGCGGTTTTTGCCCGCCTCGGCAAGACACTCATCTTCGGCCTGCCGGGCAATCCGGTTTCCGCGGCCGTGACCTTTCAGCTATTCGTTCGTAAGGCGATAATGTTGATGCAAAGGGCCGCCGCGACCGACCTGAGTCGCGGTAATGCGATACTGACTGCGGATGCTAAGGCGCCCGTTGACCGTGATGCTTACGTACCGTCGGCACTATCGACCGACCAAGACGGTCATCTGTTGGCTGCACCGCTCAGGTCGCAAGGCTCGAGCGACTTTATAGCCTTTTCTAGGGCCGATTCCCTGATCGTTCTCAAACGAGGAGCGCGCAAAGCAAAGGGCGACGTCGCCGACATCCTTTTCTTATGAGCGAACTGTCCCATTACGACGAGTCGGGCAAGATCCGCATGGTAGATGTCTCGGGCAAGGACTCGACCACCCGCCTGGCCATCGCCTCGGCCAAGGTACTTCTTTCTCAACAAACTCTAAAAACTCTACAAACTCAGCAAACTCCCAAAGGTGACCCGCTCGAGATCGCACGTATCGCCGGCATCATGGCCGCAAAAAAGACCTCAGAACTTATTCCGCTGTGCCATCAGATCAACCTTTCAAAGGTGAATGTCACCGCCGAGATCGGCGATGACGGCATCTCTATAACCGCCGAGGCGATCACGAATGCAAAGACCGGTGTCGAAATGGAGGCCTTAACAGCAGTCTCCGTCGCCGCGCTGACGATCTATGACATGTGCAAAGCGATCCAAAAAGACATCGTGATAACCGACATCCGCCTCGAGTCCAAGACCGGCGGTAAGGAAAACTACGATCGAGCTCGCTGATCCCGCGTTCCCGCCGCCTAAGACGATACCTTGACTCGTCCTACCGTATATGATATGGTGTTGCTTGTATGGCACACGCCAAAGATACTCTTTTCTCACGCTGTGGCACAATGTGGCGCGTTTTTTTAAAAGTCATGGTTTTCGGGTTGTTTGGTAGGCGTAAATCCAATGCGGACAGAGAGTTACATGTCCCATGTACCCCCTGGGACAGGTCTGGGACGCGTGGGACAAGATCTCGATCAAAAGACCCTAACCCTAATGACCGCTTCATTTAGGAAAAGACATTATTTTCGGCTGTCCCACGGAAAGAGGGGCTGATCATGCGAAGAACGATAAACATCTCGGTTTCCGAGGAACTTTACTCATATATTAGCCGCCAGGTCGGACCGTTTAGGTTCGCTTCCGTGAGCGAGTACATTCGATTGCTCGTGCGTGCGGACCGCGTACAACAGGCTGAGCGTGCAAAAGAGACGCCGCCCGAGAGAATAATGCTGCGAAGAGCCAAAGACGTTTCGCGGGACATTATGATCGCCGACGAGCTGGAGCGTCTTCAACGCTTGCTCGTTCGCTGAGGATCGTGAGACTTTGGGACGAACTTTCGGCTAAACTAAGCGTATCGCTTGTAGAGGCATTTTATGAGATACAGGCTCGCAGATGACGCTAAACCGCAGCTTACGCTGCTGATCGCCGCTACGCTAGTGACCGTCGCGTTGTGGTTCATTCCCTACGCGGAATATCTCGTCTATCCGATCCGGCTTTTCGTGACATTTATTCACGAGAGCAGTCACGCGCTTGTCGCCCTTGTTACGGGCGGCTCAGTGCAAAGCCTGACGATCGCTGCGGACGGCAGCGGCGTCGTGTATTCGTCGGGTGCGAGCCTGCTTGGAACATTATTTACATCAAGTGCCGGCTATCTGGGCACGACCTTCTTCGGCGTATTAATGCTGTTCTTGATGCGTAAGAACGTGTCGCCGAATAAGGTCCTGTTCGTCCTGGGCGGCTTTGTCGGGCTCGTCACGCTTGTCTTTGGCGTTATATTGCCGGCCTTTAACATCTTTTCGCTGAATGTCGGCTTCTCGAGCATTGCATTCACGGTCGTTGTCGGAGCCTTGCTCTCAGTTGGCCTTCTCGCGCTGTCGCTATACGGCAGTCCGAAGGTCGCGAACTGGGCCGTCGCTTTCCTCTCGATCCAGTGTCTTTTGAACGCTATCTCTGACCTCAAGACGGTGCTGTTCATTAATTCCCCGCTCGCGGGCTCAGACATCCAGAATGACGCAAGCAATATGGCGGCTGCTACGGGAATTCCCGGTTTCCTGTGGGTTGTTGTCTGGATCGCGATCGCCGCGGTCATGATCGTCATCGGGATGCGTTTTTACGCGATCCGGCAGGCTTCGCCGGCCAAAGATTCCCTGTTTGAGGACGGCGGCGGCATATGAGATCTGCGGCAAGTTTTTTTCTTGCGTTGCTACTCGCTATCACGGCCGCGGCCCAGGTAAAAAAACCTGAGCCCGCGGCCGTAAAAGTTCCCTTCGACAAGTCGCTGCAAGCTGTCGTCGTCACGACCAAAGGCTGGGACGACACGATGGGAACGGCCGCGCTGTTTGAACGAAAAAAAGCGGGTGGCGACTGGAAGCAGACGGGCGAGTCCTTCGCTGTCACGCTGGGCCGCAGCGGTCTCGCGTGGGCTGAGTTGCTCAACGGCGATATCGACATGACGAAGATCAAGCAGGAGGGCGACGGTAATTCGCCTGCAGGCTTGTTTCCGCTTACCGCTGCCTTTGGCTCCTCACCAAAGCCGCTCGGCGTCGAGCTGCCGTATACAAAAATCGACAAGTGGACCGAGTGTGTCGACGACACAAAGTCGCATTTCTACAATCGCATCGTCAATCGAATGCAGGTCGGAAATTTCGACTGGAGATCGTCCGAGAAGATGGCGGAGATCCCGCAGTATGACCTCGGCCTTTTTGTCGGGTACAATTCGTATCCTGTTGAGAAAGGTCGCGGCTCGTGCATCCTTTTGCATATCTGGAAGGACCCAAACGAAGCGACCTCAGGCTGCACGGCGATGGAACGCCGAGATCTCGAGCGTATCGTCGCCTGGGTGCAACCGGCAAAAGCTCCTTATCTCGTGCAGATGCCACGAGACGTTTACGACAAGCGACGAAAACAGTGGAAGCTGCCCAAATTGAAATAACGCTCGACCAGCTTCCCGTGGGCAGCCGACTCATCGTGCGCTCAAAGAAAGATTGGCGCTTCGCGTCCGTGTCAAAGGTGGTCGAGGCCCGCGTCGTCCTAACCGTCTGCTCGCCCTCAGGACATACCTACCGTCTCCGCCGCGGTCTCGATACCGCTGTCGTACGCGATGGCATTCTCTACATTCTGCCTTACGATTGCGACGACACGTGGCGAGAGAATTTCACGCGTTACGACGCGCGTTGGTGATCAGTGTTTCCCGGCGATCTGAGCCACGGCGATGATTCGCCGGCTGCCGTTTTCCTGAACAAAAATAACGTAATTGAGGTTTTGGACATTCCAGCTGGGATCCGACGGAATGTCGGTTGATAGGTCGAGGGATCGAGTTCCTTTCTCGACGGCACGGACTGTAGTCAACGACCGAACGACGGCCGAATGCCGCAAGGACGTGCCGCCATTCTCGCCGCCCGTTACATTCGTCATCAAGGAATTCTCCGCGACGGCCAGATAAAGGGTCGCGGTTTCGCTGCTTGGAAATCCGTCGGCTTTTATGGCCAGCCGACCTGCGTCGAAGCGTAGCTCGAGAGCACCTTTCGTGACCTTTGCGGCCTCGGTGATCTCGTTCCCGGCCCTTGCAGAATCATTGCCGACAAACTGTGTCGAGCCATCGACGACGATCTGGGGCGTATAGATAGAGTCGAGCTTAAAACGGCCGCCGTAAAATTCCTGCCGCTGGCTGAAAAGATGGGATGAGAACCTGTCTCTCCATGCAGGCGAGTCCCAATAATCGACGTGAAAGGCCAGAGCGACCGCTCGATCGTCCGTCGCAGCGATCAGCGAGAGAAGCCGATCGGCGGGCGGACAGCTCGAGCACCCCTCGGATGTAAAAAGCTCGACAAGTACCAAGGATCTCGAGTCTCCGGGTTCGATAGCGGTTGGGACCGTCTCTATAGCAGGCGTCTCGCGGATCGTCCCACAAGCGGCCAGTCCCAAACCAATTACCGCGATCGCAACCAAGAGGCTTTTGCTCATAGCTCTATTATATCCGAGCATTTCGACCTCTTTGTTGCAGTGTTGCCGCATTTGCTAAAATACTCTTTTGTCTTGAGGCCGGAAATGTCGTCTATGCAGGCAGCGCGTGAGAAACAGGAAGCAATTGAGGTCCGTGGGGCTCGCGTCCACAACCTTAAAAATATCTCCGTCTCGCTGCCGCTCAACAAACTCACGGTCATCACCGGCGTCTCGGGCTCCGGTAAATCGTCGCTCGCATTCGACACGCTTTACGCTGAGGGCCAGCGGCGCTATGTCGAGTCGCTCTCGGCGTACGCTCGGCAGTTCCTCGAGCGAATGGACAAGCCCGACGTCGATGAGATCATCGGCATAGCTCCGGCGATCGCCATCCGCCAAAAGAACTCGACAAAGAATCCGCGCTCCACCGTTGCGACCCAAACCGAGATCTACGATTACCTGCGACTGCTTTTCTCTAGAGCTGGAACTACGATCTGCCATCTTTGCGGGCGCGAGGTCAAAAAGGACTCGCCGGAATCGGCCGCGGACGAGATCCTGGCGGAGCTGTCCGAGGGGAAGCGATTCTATGTTCTCTTCCCGATCCAGGAGGACGACGGCGTGCCGCATGGCCGCGTCAAGACAGTAAAAGCCAAGAAAAAGCCGGTGGCGAAGGTGGCTGACCTCAGCACTCAGGCATATTTGATCTCGCTCCTGCAGCAGGGCTTCTCTAGGCTGTTTCGCGGTGGTGAGATCATCGAGCTGTCGCGGCCGGAGGATTATCCTTTCGACGATTTTAACGAGACGTACGTGCTCATCGATCGCCTGAAAGCCGATCCTGAGATACGCCAGCGGCTGGTGGACTCACTTGAAACATGCTTTCGCGAGGGCCACGCGGCTGTCATTGAAACAGTGGGAGAGGCACCGACACCGGCCGAAGAGCACGTCCTCCGCTTCTCCGACCGATTCATCTGCAAATACGACGGCACCCGTTACGAGGAGCCTGAGCCTACACTCTTCTCGTTCAACTCGCCGTTCGGGGCTTGCCCGACATGTCAGGGCTTTGGCAACACGATCGGCATCGACTACGGGCTGGTCATCGCAAATCCACTTCTGTCGCTAAAGGAAGGGGCGATCGAGCCTTTTACGCGGCCAACGCACGCGTGGGCGCACAAAGAATTGACCAAATACTGCCAAGCGGCACATATCCCGATGGATGTGCCCTTTGCCGATCTCGAGGACTACCAGCAAAACTGCATCACGTACGGCGACGAAGGCTGGCGCGGTCTCAAGGGCTTTTTTCAGTTTCTCGAGACAAAAAAATATAAGCTCCACGTCCGCGTCTTCCTGGCAAAGTATCGTGGGTACACAAAGTGTCCCGACTGCGAGGGCCAAAGGCTGCGGCAAGAGGCTCGCGACGTCAAGATCGGCATGCGTTCCTTGCCCGAGATCGTCGATCTTTCGATCGCCGATGCACATGATTTCTTTGAGACGCTAGAGCTTACCGAGGAGCGTGCGAAGATCGCCGAAAAAATACTGCTGGAGATCCGACGACGGCTCAAGTTTCTTGTCGATGTCGGCCTCGACTATCTAACGCTCGGTCGTCTTGCGGCGACCCTCTCTGGAGGCGAGGCTCAGCGGATACAGCTCGCGACGAATCTTGGCTCACTGCTCGTCGGCACGCTATACGTTCTTGACGAACCCAGCATTGGACTGCATCCGCGCGACAACTCCAGGCTGATCAAGATCCTGGAAAATCTTCGCGACATTGGTAATACGGTTCTTGTTGTCGAGCACGATGAGGAGACGATGCGTGCCGCCGATCACGTGATCGATATCGGCGTAAATGCCGGCGAATTCGGCGGGGAGCTTGTTTACGAGGGCACGATGGACGGACTGGTGCGCAGTGAGCGTTCACTAACGGCCAAGTACCTTCGCGGAGAGGCCGAGATCAAGGTGCCTCAGCAGCGGCGCAAGGCAACAAAGCGTGTCCTGGAGATCGTCGGAGCTCGCGAGCACAACTTGCAAAACGTATCGGCTAAGATCCCGCTCGACATGCTCGTATGCATCACAGGTGTTTCGGGTTCGGGCAAATCCACGCTTGTCCACGACGTGCTTTACGCCGGGCTCAAAAAGATGCGCGGCGAGTGGAATACGCATGTCGGCTTCTTTAAGGACATCAAGGGCGCCGAGCATATCGATGACATTATTCTTGTCGACCAGTCGCCCATCGGCCGCACGCCCCGATCAAATCCTGTCACGTACATCAAGGCGTATGACGCGATCCGTGAGGTCTTCGCTGCGACCAACGCCGCGAAGACCAAGGGCTACAACGCCTCGCATTTTTCGTTCAATGTTCCGGGTGGCCGGTGTGAGATCTGTCAGGGATCGGGTGTAGTGACCATCGAAATGCAGTTTCTCGCCGATGTCGAGCTGACGTGTGAGGACTGTCGCGGGACGCGATTTAAACAGGAGGTCCTCGACGTAAAATACAAGGGCCGCAATATCCACGAAGTCCTTGATATGACGGTCCGCGAAGCCACGACCTTCTTTAAGGACATCGCAAAGATCGTCTCTCGCCTCAAGGTCCTCGACGCCGTCGGCCTCGGCTATCTTCGGCTTGGCCAGTCCGCAACGACACTTTCAGGAGGCGAGGCCCAGCGCGTAAAACTCGCATCGCACCTCGCTCAAAAGACGACCGCAAAGACACTCTTTATCTTTGACGAGCCCACGACGGGTCTTCATTTTGACGATATCAACAAGTTGCTCTCGGCCTTCCGGGCTCTCATCGACAGCGGCGGCAGCTTGCTTGTCATCGAGCACAACATGGACGTCATCAAGACGGCGGATTGGGTGATCGATCTCGGGCCCGAAGGCGGCGTGGGTGGTGGCGAGATCGTTGCCGTGGGCACGCCCGAGCAGATCGCAAAAGCAGAAGGGTCGTTTACCGGAAAATATCTGAAAGCAGCTCTCGCCTAGTCATCGCCAAACTTTGCACGCCAGATCGGGGCGATCTCGGCCATTACCTTGCAGTCGCAATACCCGCCGTTATCGTTGAGCCAGGACGTAAGTCGCGGGAAATCCAGGTGATTGTCCATCATGAATTTCATTGCGTGATGCAGGTGATGGTTATCGCAGGTAGAGTCCCACAGCTCATCCTCGATGTAGTCGAGCATCTTGCTGATCGTGGCCTGCTGCTCGGGCAGTGAGTCGAGAAATGCCTGCAATTCCTCACCACTCATCTGCTCGAGATTCTCAATCTGACGCTTTCTGATTACCGGCATAATTTCTGAAGGCCGGGCATCCCTGCTCAGCGCGTAACGTAAGCTAGGCCTCGCCCTCCGTCAGTTTGGTCATTTCCGCCCTCGCGGCCTCTTCGATCTCACGCTGCTTGATCCCGACGCGTCCATCATAGGAGAAAAACTGCGGCAGGAACATCGCCGTGCCGAGAACGGCGACGATACAGGCCGCTCCGCCTGACACAAGTGCGAACTTTACGCTCGTGTACTCAGCAACCAGGCCCATCTTCGCACTACCTAGCATCGGCCCTGTGAGGTAGCTTATCATCTCGATACTCGCGAGCCGGCCGCGTAGATAATTCGGTATGGTCTGGTTCCAGATCGCTCCGCGAAACACGCCCGATATCATGTCAAAGAATCCCGCAGACGCTAGAAAGATCAGCGCCGGCACGATACTCGTTGACAGTCCGAAGAGCACAATACCGACTCCCCACAACACCGCGGCCAGGATGACCATCAACCCGTGCCGATGAACATTCTTGGTCCAGCCAGACGTTACGCTCGCAAGCAAGGCACCTGCCGCGATCGCCGCCGGGAAAAATCCCACATACTCGTTGCCATAGACGGCTGCGAGTGCCGGATAGAGTGCGAATGGGAACGCGAAGAACATCGCGGCTATGTCGATAAAGTACGTTCCCAAGAGCTCCTGCCGCGAGAATGCATACTTAATGCCTTTCTTGATGCCATCCAGGCTGGGCCGCTCGGCGTTCTCGGGCGGCGGGACAAACCGGATCATAAACACCGCGATCAGTGACGCTGCGAATGTGACAAGATCGATCGAATATGCAACCGACGGACTCAACTGCGTCGCGATCACGCCCGCGATCGCTGGCCCGATGATCATGCCGGTCGAGAACCGGATCGAATTCAAGGCCATCACCGCGGACATCATTTCCGCCGGGATCACCTTTTGAATAAAGCTCTCGAATGCCGGCCGCTGCAACGCCGCGAGGCCCGCATGCAGGCCGATCGCGACAAAAAGTACCCAAACCTGAGGAGCCGACAGCAGAGCGTTGCCGACCAAAAGCGCTGTGACCAGAGTTTGGCCGATCTCAGTGAGCCGGAGCAGTTTACGCTTGTCCACGTAGTCCGCCAGTGCTCCGCCCAGGAATGCGAGGCAAAACATCGGCACAAACTCAGCCAGCTCGAGATAGCCGACCATCGCGTTCGAGCCGGTGAGCTGATACATCTGCCACGGCACGACGATGAATGTCATCATCGAGCCAAAGAACGACACCATCTGCCCGATGAAGAGCAGTCGGTAGTCGCGCGAGGCCTTTAACGGTGAGAGGTCGAGCAGCATTCTAAATGCGCCGGTTCAAAGCTTCATATACTCGGTCCAGTTAAATAGCCACGTGGCATAGAGATTGGCCGCGAAAGAGAATCCGAATAGGGCCCATTCGACCGGCGTGACGCGTTTTTTTGATGCCTCCAGCAGCAGGATGAAAATCCACGGCAGCAGCACCATCGCATAACGATAACCGAATTGCCAGCCTCCGGAATTTCCGTGCATCCAGAGCGTCACTGTGAGCACCGCGACCGCGATCCACGACGCAAGTTTCAAGGCCCCGTCTCGCGAGCCGATCCGCAAAATAAGCACCAGAAAAGGACTGGTCAAAAGGATCGATGAGCTAAAGCCGTCAGGGACGAAGTAGGGAAAAGTCGATCTCCAGTTCCAAAGCTTTAACAGCATCTCCCACGCCTGGCGTGGAATGTAATAGGTCGAGAATATCCCGTGGTTGTACCAAGGCTC
>DASYKW010000051.1:0-3846 GCA_035995005.1 Pyrinomonadaceae bacterium | reverse complement strand
AGATGGTCTATTGCTTTTTCACGGGCGGCTGCTCGGCGAGAATGGGTCTGAATGCGCTCGAGGCCGTCAAGCCGCTCCTCATGAACGGCGAGCAGCCGGAATTGGCAAGGGCTCTCACCGGCGTGCATCGTTATCCCAATGCCCGTTCAAGATACGTGGTCGCATCGAGGGAGTTCCTTCGCGAGCACTGCGGCTTTGCCCTCCGTAAAAAACTTCAAAGCTTCGATTGCCATTACGAGCGACGAGATTGGCTGGTCAGGGAAAAGGGCATCAAGGGCCTCGGATACAAGGAGGCGAGCCATTACCTGCGGAATATTGGGTTCGCGGGCTATGCCATTCTCGACAAACACGTCCTGCGATGCCTTGCCGAGCTAAAAATAATCGACGAGCCTAAGCCACCAAATACGCGGGTCAAGTATCTAACGGTCGAAGCTAAGTTGAAAGAATTTACGGACATGACCGGTATCGATTTCGACGAGATGGATCTCGTCCTCTGGTCGATGAAGACCGGCGTCATTCTAAAGTGACCTCAAAGCGAGACGCTGAGAGGTGGAGTATCTATATGCGGTGCATTGAACTGCGTCGAAAGCTGGTCTCAGGAGTTGTCGCTCTTTTGCTCCTTGCGGTACTGTTTTCGGCCGTCTCTTTTGCCGCATCGACCGATGATGATATCCGCCTCACGATCAAAAAAGCGACGCGGCTCGCCCGCAGGGGCGATCTTGAGGCGGCGGAAGCTGCTTTTCGCGCTGCCCTCGCAACGAACCCCGAGAACCCCGACCTAAAGGTCGAGCTGGCTTTTGTCCTGCTAAAACAGCGGAGGATCCGTGAAGGGTCCGAGCTCGCTTTTGCCGTGGCAAAGGCTGACAGTACGTATTCGCGAGCCTTCTCGGTCCTCGGATATGCGTACCTGATCATAGGGCGTTTTGCCGAGGCCAAGGTCCTTTTCAACAATGCGATCCTTCTAAACAAAAAGGACCATCTGGCCTGGGCCGGCTATGGGATGGTCGATTTTTACGAGAATCGCATCCAGGAAGCTCTTAACAATCTCGAAGAGGCGGTCTATCGCGGGCCCGACGAGCCGGATTACCTCTTTGCGCTCGGCCAGGCCGCATCTCGCGGCGAGCGTTACGACGAGGCGGCCCAAAACTACCGCCGATTCCTCGATGTCTCGTCCCTTAAAGACAAGGATCGCAGGGAACGTATCAAGGGTCTCATCAGCTTTCTCGAATATCTCGGGCAGTCGCCGTCCCTCTATTCGGTAACCGGAGCAGACAGCGCGACCGTTCCGTTTGAGCTCACAGGCAACCGGCCGATCATCAAGCTCCGGATCAACGGCCGAAAGGAGGAGCTGCGCTTTGTCCTCGACACCGGTTCTGCGATTTCGGTGATGTCGGTCGCGACCGCCAAGCGGATGAAGGTCAAATCGGTTGCCCGAGGCGGCTACGCGCGAGGCATCGGCGGCGACGGTAAGTTTGAGATCGTCTATGGTGTACTCAACCAGATCGACATCGGTGGCGTCAGCATAAAAAACGTCCCGATCTATATGCGGCCATTTCATACCAACGCTTCGACCCGCGAGGCAGACGGATATATTGGCCTATCATTGATCTCAAAGTTCCTGACCACTATCGACTACGGCAATAGTACGTTCGCTCTCACTAAAAAGGACATCGATCGGCGCGACTTCGCCGACAACAGCGCCCTCTCGCTTCCCCTCCGGCTGACGTCAAGCGGATTTCTCAGCGGAGAAGTGACACTCGAGGGAGTAGAAAGGCCTCTCAACTTCATTGTCGACACGGGCGCGAGTATCTCGGTGATCTCAAACGAGGTCGCTCGCACCGAGAAGGTAAGCTCTTTCCTCGGCGGGGAAAAACTGGAGGTCATCGGCTCCGCGGGGATCACCCCCGGCGTGCCTACTTTCCTGTTGCCGCGGGTCACTTTTGGCAGCAACACCCGCAGGGACATTCAGGCGGTTGCCCTGGATCTCGATATCATCAACGAGACGTCCGGCTTCGAACAAGCAGGCATTCTCGGCGGAAACTTTCTAAAACATTACCGTCTCACTTTTGATTTTAAGAATGCGAAGGTACTGTTTTCTCCGATCGTGCCGGAAAAGGAATAGGTAAATGAAAATAAGCCTGTACCTGGAAACCTCGGTCGCCGGAGCTTATCTAGATAACGACGAGCCCTTTCGCCGCGACCTGACCATCCGCTGGTGGGAGCATGAGCTTACCGAATACAGTGTCTTTAGCTCTCTACTGGTCACCCGCGAACTCGCACGCACGGCAGAACCTCACCGGACGGCTTATTTGAGCCTCGTAAATAACCTGCCGCAAGTCGAATTGACCGAGGAGGTCACCATCCTGGCTGAGGAATACGTCCGTCGGGGTATCTTTAACCATAAGTATCTTGCCGACGCCGTACACTACGCTCTCGCGTCATTCCACAAGATCGATTATCTCGTGACGTGGAATTTTGGATATCTCGCGAACGTCAGAAAACAGGCGAGATTGAGGTTATTCAATACCGCGGCCGGATTCTTTGCTCCGGTGATCGTTACACCCGAGTTTCTCGTTCACACGGTGTGAACCTTGCTTCACCTGAACAAAAAAGCCGGCTGCCATCGAGGCCGCCGGCTTTTTGCTTGCGTACAACTACCAGCTACGGGTTGACGATCGTCGTTTCGGTAAATCGCGGCAGCGATATGCCTTGATTTAGGTAAACACTAAACTCGGTACCCGACTTGACCTCGGCATCCGGCCCTTTGGTAAAGCGGTCGCCCGCAAACCCTCCGGCACCGCCGAGGATCGCACCGATCAGAGCTCCCTTGCCGCCGCCTATTGCGCCGCCGAGGATAGCACCGCCGACGGTTCCACCGCCGATAAAGATAACCTTGCGGTTGCTCATCTTACGGCCGGAGACCGTGCCCTCGTTATCGCTTTTTGTCTTGTTCGCATCGAGGTCGGTCAGCGAACCGTTGATCGCGCGGCTCTTGCCGTTTGGCAGGTTCAATCGCGTAAAGCTCGCGTCGATCGAACCCGGCTTTCCACCGTTCGACGCGCGTGTGACCTGACTAACGCGGCCTGTCAAAGTGCTGCCGGTCGGGATCACGACCACGCCATTTGTCGAATAGACCGGTTCCTCGACGGTCGCGGTAAACGTGTCGCCGACGCGGGCGGTCTTGGAGCTCAGGGTCTGATTCATCCGAGCTCTGAGGACCGTCCCGGTTGAGACCGTATAGACGGGGATCACCTCTTTCTTTACGACCGCGCGGTGAACGACGCGTTTCTTCAGGACCGGTTTCTTACGCTGCGCCATCGCTGAGCCGACGCCGAGAACCAAAAGCACACTCATTAGCGTAGCCATGTACCTGGCAGTAAAAACTTTTTTCATTTTCTTCATCCTCCGTGCGAACGCCGCATCTTGACGAACGCGGAACCTCGCGCGTCGTTTGAGAGCGAATGGGGCAGTTTTAGTTGCTAACCATCTTTTGGACCATAATTGAGATATCCCAAGCATACACCCGGGCATCAAAACGGAAAAAACCGGGGAATATTTGAAATCACAGGCTATTGACTCTATATTGGGGTGTCGATCACAGTTCACAGGTCTCCTGACCTTCGTGGCCCCCGTTTAAAAGCGGGGGCTCCGTCATTTAGGAGACAGTTTAAACAAGATTTTGCAGGAGAATGCCAGTATGCAGCTCGTAGCACCCGCGATCCTACTTTTCGCTTTGAATCTGCTTGATGCATTGCTGACGATCGTGTGGGTGCGAAATGGCGTTGCGACAGAGAGTAACCAGCTCATGGCCAGCCTCCTCGAGATCGGCAACGGCCCGTTTCTCGG
>DASYKW010000050.1:0-2853 GCA_035995005.1 Pyrinomonadaceae bacterium | reverse complement strand
AGCAATGCGTCGGAAGTGGTCTTTGAAACACTTGTTCTCCCCGTCATTCAAAACGAATTTCCCGATTTCAAAGTCGTCAACTATCGATTTGAACGGATACATGGCACGATAAACGAACAGATGTTGGACGACGTTCTATCGGCTGACTTGGTGATAGCGGACCTCACCGAGTTGAGCTCTAACGGGTTCTACGAGCTTGGCATTCGTCACGCGGCCCAGCTACCTACCATCTTATTGGCGCAGACTGGTCACCCGCTGCCGTTCGACGTGCAGAACTTCCGGTTCGTTGTCTACCAGTACGACGCGACTGACGACGAGGTTGAGCAAAGGACGCGCGAGGCGCTCATCGAAGCCATCAACGATGCTTTGAAAACGGTCCATGCTGCACCAGGTCTAGGACTTCTCAGAAAGAAAACGTCCCCTCGCGAAACGCGCCGTGAATTGGCTGCACAGATACTGGAATCCGCCGATGCGCTCCAGTCGTTGAGGATCAATTCCGCTGGCGACATTGTGGCTTCGCTTCAAAAGATTGCGGCCGACCTTGAGGCCGCCGAAGACGAAAAGACGCCTTTCGCGATGAAAGAGGCGGGCGAGAAGGTCCTTAAGATTCTTTCGCGAATAGCCGACCAACTCGCCACCGTTAGGGGTTCGCGCATCATTGTTGCCGGGATCATCTCGCTTGTCGTAGGCGGCGCTGGTTATTCAGGGGTGACGATTTACGCTTTGACACTAGCGTTCTGGCAAGGGCCTGAGATTTTTTCAAAGGCGATCGACGCGATGACCAAACGCAAGAAGTAGTTTGAGGACATGACCCTCTTAGGAGGGCTTTTATTCGCAGCGCGCATCTTTTTTGCCTTACGTTTCTTGGCGCCCTTCGCGAACTTTTTCCTGACCGTATCTGGCGTCACTGTTTTCTTCTTTCCCTTACTGAGGGTTGGATGTCTCTTTACCGGCATCGTTCTCTCCACATTGCCCAGAAGGCGCAGGCCTGAAATAGTACACGCTTTGGTACAGCCCCTTCGGGAGGCTCTGATCACCCGAGGTATTCCTTATGCCCATGCCTCCCCGACCTCGCACAGAGAAAGAACTTGAAGCTCGCGCGCGCGAAATCGAGAGACGTCGACTAGAGGAGCCGAATGCAGCCTATAAGATGGAGATTATTGGTACCACGCTGCTGCTGCTCCCTGTCGCTGGGGTTATCACAGGTATGTCGTTGCTACTAGCGAGCGAATTCCTGCCGTGGTCGCAAAGGCAGCCAACCTGGGTTCTTGCCTTCATACTTGGCGGCTCTTCGGTCGTTGTGGCTTTCGGCGCGTGGTTTGTGCGAGAGCACCGAAAGAGCCGCTTTTATCCCTATGCCGAAATCGTTTTTGGGGCCGTACTAGCAGCCCAAGGCGCGCAGCAGAAGGAAGGCTTGTCTCTCGCCGCAGCCGTTGCCTTCGTTGGCGGAGTGCGAATAGCTATTGATGGCTTCAAGCGCTTCTTCGAATTCAAAGCTTATCTACTTTTCCGACCCAAGGAGCGTTTATACGATGCTCGACGGACGCGAGTGAGGTACGCATGGCGGCGGTTTAAACGATTTTCCAGAGAGCACGCGCCCTATTAGGCGGGTGTAGACCTTATTCTTTCCCACGTTCAGGTGGATTTGAACCCCGTGGCCGTCGTATTTGATTTCATGCAACCACTGAGAGCCGACAGGCGGCTTGGCCTTTAAGGTTGCGAGCTGGGGCTTGATGAATCCCGGCATCTCCGATTTCTCGGCCGCCGCAACACCCCTACGCAAACGCTTGGCCATCACTTCCTGAAACGCAAACTCACTAACAAAACGACGATCAGGAACGCTGCGATGATCGCAGTCGTTCCCTGCGCATTGAGGCTCATTCCCCAGAGAATGAGTTCGAGTCTATCCATGGCACGGCTCTCCTTCAAAAAACTTGAAGAGCCAACTCACTTCTCATGGGGGATACGGAATGTTGTGGGATGTTTTTTTCGATTGACAAGAGGGCCGTACATTTAAGAGAGAAAGTTAACCCTCGAGCGGTGGTATTAACACACCCGCACCCGGGACATCCCATTGTAATTCCAACATTAGTTTAATTGGAAAATGGTGCCGCTCTCGATTTCGTGATCGGTTATCTAAAAAGAGTCAATCCTGTCTCAAAGTCCTTGGAGACGAGCAATCGTCGAGGGACTGACCTTGTAGCTCCGGGCAATTTCATCGACCGACTCGCCGGCCTCCATCCTCCTCAAAGCTTCTAGGCGGGCGTTTAAATCCATTTTGGGCGGTCGGCCGAGCCGGACCCCATTCGCCACCGCGCGAGCACGTCCCTCGGTCGTCCTAATGCGTATGAGATCGCGTTCAAACTCGGCTACTCCCCCGAGGAGCGTGACCATCAGCCGGCCATGAGGCGTCGTGGTGTCGGCCCGACCTTCGGCAAGAGAACGGAAGCCGACCTTCTTTTCTGTGAGCGTGGCGAGGATATTCAGAAGATCCCGTGTGGACCTGGTCAGGCGATCGAGGCGGGTGACGATCACCGTATCCCCAGCTTCGACCGCGCGGAGCAATCGCTTGAGGGCGGGTCTCTCCGTAACAGCTCCGGAAATCTTCTCCGCAAAAACCTTGCAGCACCCTTGAAGCTGGGTGAGTTGGGATTCGAGCGACTGCCCGTCCGTACTCACCCTAGCGTAGCGTACAACATATTGACGCCCAATGCGTTATTCTTGATTTTTGCAAGGGGCGTTTTTGTAGGCACCGGCATTCATGGTGGGACAAGGAGCGTAGTAATTCAAACCTTTTTACTTTAGGCGAGACACATCATCGGCGGCTTCATAAATCAAGAATTCTGCTCCTAT
>DASYKW010000049.1:0-25979 GCA_035995005.1 Pyrinomonadaceae bacterium | reverse complement strand
ACCGAAGTAGCTATCGAGCATCGTTTCACGTTACAATCGAGTCCAAGTCGGGACTCGCTTTTTTGTTATACTTTTCTCACGAAATATTCAGTAAACAAAGGGAAATAACGGATCTATGAAAACGCATCGCCTGGTCTCACTCGTCCTCGCTCTGACATTCATCGTGTCCTCAATGCCAGCATTTGGGTATGACGAGGGAATGTTCACGCCGTCGCAGATAGCCGCGCTGAACCTCAAGAAGAAAGGTCTCAAGATCGATCCGAAGGACATCTGGAACCCGGCGGGCGGTGGCCTCAGCGACGCGATCGTCAGGCTCAATGCGGGAACAAGCGGCGGAAGCTGTACGGCTGAATTCGTCTCGCCGGACGGCCTTATTCTCACGAATCACCACTGCGGATTTGACGCGCTGGTCACGGCGTCGACACCCGACAAAGATCTCGTCGAGACGGGCTTTAACGCGGGCAGCCGCGCCGGTGAATTCTCCGGCAAGGGTTACGCAGTTTTTATCACGAACCGCGTCGACGACGTCACCGCAAAGGTTCGGGCCGGGACCGAGAGCCTGTCTGGCGACGCTCTCGCCGCCGCGCTCGACGAGAACGCTAAAGATCTCGCGGCCGCAGAACAAGCTAAGGTCGGCACCGCCTCGACGATCCGGGTGCAGGCCATCGACAGCGGCTATTTCTACTTTCTATATCAAGTGTCTGCGATCCGCGACATTCGCATGGTCTACGCTCCGCCTAGAAGCATCGGCGTCTTCGGCGGCGATCCGGACAATTTCGAATGGACGCGCCACACGGGCGATTTCAGCTTCATGCGAGCGTATGTCGCGCCGGACGGCTCGCCAGCCGAGTACTCACCAAACAACGTTCCCTACCACCCCAAACGCTATCTGACGATGAATATCGGTGGATTGAAGGATAACGATTTCACATTCGTGATGGGATTCCCGGGCGGCACGACGCGATATCGCGAAAGCTGGTCGATCCAGTACGCACGCGACGCTAACTTCCCTTTTCTTTACCGCTGGTTCCGCGGCCTCGCGGACACGCTTCGCTCTGAAGGTTCGACCGACGAGGAAAAGCGCATCAAGTTCCAATCCAACATCGCCGACTACGACAACGAGCGAAAATTATACGAGGGCGGCTTTCTCCGGCTCATCCGAGCAAATGTCGTCGAGAACCGCCGTGCGGAGGAGGCGAAGATGGCAGCGTGGATAGCGGCCAGCCCTGATCGGCAAAAACGCTTCGGCACGATGCTGACCGATCTCAAGACGCTCTCCGAGACTACTAACGCGGCGCAAAAACGCGATGCGATGATCAGACGTTTTCCCGACTTCATTTCTCTCAACGTATTCGGAGCCATGGCGGCGGCAGCAGGCACGGCGAGAGCCGGCAGGCCGCTGAGCGACCAGCAAAAGGCGGCGATCACCGAATCACTCGCCGAACGTGATCCGTTTTTTGAGCGTGAAATGCTCAAGTTCTTCCTCCGCGAATTCGACGGGCTGCCTGCCGGACAACGCTTGGACGCTTACGACAAGAAGTTCGGAGGCACAAGCGGCAAGGCTCGCCGCGATGCAGAGGCAGCTTACGCCTCCCAGATCGTCGATGGAGATTTTACAAAGCCCGAGAATGTCTTTGCCCTCGCGGCGATGCCCTGGGCGGACATCCAGGCGAAACATCCATTTCTGGCGGGCGTGATCGAGGAGCGCCGCGCGCTCAACGACCGTTCGGCAAACTTTGCGTCAAAGATCGACGGCCTTCGACGCTCGTACATGACGGCGCTCACAGAGATGGAGGGTAAAACGGTCTATCCCGACGCTAACCTGACGCTGAGGTTCACATACGGTAACGTGAAGGGCTATCAGTCACGCGAGGCGGAATTTCGGTCGCCCTTTACTACGCTCAAGGGCATGATCGAGAAGACCACGGGCGAGAAACCGTTCGACGCTCCGCAGAAACTTATCGACCTGCAGAACGCACACGACTTCGGCCGTTATGGCGAGAAGGACAGCGTTGTGCTCGACTTTATCTCGACCACGGATATCATTGGCGGCAACTCCGGCAGCCCGATAATGAACGGCAACGGCGAGCAGGTCGGTATCGTCTTCGACGGCAATTTCGAAGGGCTGGGCAACGATTTTTATTACGATTACGATACGAATCGGACGATCTCATGCGATATCCGCTTCATCTTGTTTGTCGCGGAGAAATTCGGCGGCGCGAAGTGGATGGTCGACGAGATGAAGGTTGTTGGCGGCGGAAAGGCTAAAACCGGTGCGGCAATTGCGAAGCTTGAAAAACAAGACGACAGACTAGTTGACCGCAAAATACTCGACTAACCGGCGATCGAGTGCTGTAGATCAAAAAGGGTAAACAGTCGTTCACCCTTTTTTAGTATGCGGGGCCTGTCATGGCCATCGGATCATAGTTGCAAACGAGGATGACCTTCCATTTTTCTGAGCCATTACGATTGATCCCGCACCCTAACACATGTGTAGCCTTCCAAACCATTTGCGTGTAATGCGTACAAGTCTTACCGGCCGAGCACGCTCCGCCCTTATTTGACCAGTTCGCCTTCTCGCCCATCCAGCGAGTCGTCGCCGATGTGACCTGCTCGGTATCGGTGGCTGAGACGAAAACATTCTCACCAAAATTCGTGCCGTCGTTGTGGCCCGCTACGCCTTTGCTCGCCCAAGCTTGCGCTGTGGCGGCGAGAGTGCAATCCCATTTCAACGGAGCCAGATGGACCTCCGCACGTGCACGATTATGAGCGACGAGGATCTCGGTAGCCTCGGCCTGTGTAAGACCGTTGCCCGCACACTTCGCTGGCACGGACGCGATAGCGGGCGTTTTTACGATACCCTGCTTCGTGATCGGCTTCTTGGCTTGAGCGGTAGCCGAGACGACCAAAAGGCCGAGAATCACTGCCATAAATATGCCAGATAAAATAACGGACTTCATAGATCGGATCTCCCAAGAAAAAGGTTGCGACAAGACTATACCGATTGCATTTTCGTGGCAAGTGCGTTTATGGCCCGACCATCTATCTATCCGAATAATCCAACTCGATCGAGTTCATTCCACGCAGGATGACCCTTTGGCGGCGGACGACTCGTTTGCGGTTTTTTACCGGGTTGAAGACATTGAGCGGCGACGGGATCATCGCGGCTAGAAAAGCGGCCTCGTCGCGGGTGAGATCGGATGCCGATTTCTTAAAGTATGTACGGGACGCGGCCTCCGCACCATAGACGCCATCACCCCATTCGATGATGTTCAGGTACAGCTCGAGAATGCGTCGCTTTGTCAGATACCGCTCGAGGAAGTAAGTGTACGCCGCTTCTCGGCCCTTTCTGAGGAAGTTGCGGTCCTCGGAGAGGAACATATTCTTTGCGAGTTGCTGCGTCACCGTTGAGGCACCGCGTTTGAAGCTCGGCATCGGCGGGATCCAGTCGTCAGGGTCGTAGTCACCCTCGTCTTTTGCTTCTTTTTCGCCCTCCTTGACGGCCTCGTCCCACGCGTTTTGGATCGCGTCCCAGTCAAAGCCGTTATGCTGGAAAAATCGAGCATCCTCGCCCGCGAGGACGGCCCTTTGCAGATTCGGGCTGATCTGCTCCATGGGCGTCCAGATCATGAATTTTCGAGGCTCGCGTCCCTCGGCTTTGGCCTCGGATAGGCGGTACTCGATCATCGACGAGGTCGTCGGATTCTCCTCACGAAGTTTGGAGATGTTGGGGAAGGTGATCAGCTCAAAGAGCAGCCACACGCCGACGGCGCCTGCAAGGATAAGGAAAATGAACTTGGTCCAGTGCCACATGTCTCAGTGAATAGTGAATAGTGAATAGTGAATAGTCAAGAGGTAGAAAATCCGTCGTTTCATCGTTTTACAATGCGGGATGCAGATGAGTTCCTCACTGTCATGAGGTCTTGACTATTCACTATTCACTATTCACTATTCACTATTAGATGGGCCGATACGACAATGTTGTTGCGGTGATACTAGGCGGTGGCGCCGGGTCACGGCTTTTCCCATTGACGCGAGAGAGGTCAAAGCCGGCCGTGCCGCTCGCTGGCAACTATCGACTTATCGACGTTCCGGTTTCGAACTGCATCAATTCTGAGATCACTCAGATCTTCGTTCTAACGCAATATAATTCCGCGTCCTTAAACCGACACGTATCTCGCACGTACCGTTTCTCAAGCTTCTCGACGGGGTTTGTCGAGGTGCTCGCCGCCGAGCAGACAAAGGACAATCCCGATTGGTTCCAGGGCACAGCGGACGCCGTGAGGCAGATGCTGCCGCATCTGCGCGATTGGCGCGTCGACACGCTGCTGATCCTCTCGGGCGACCACCTGTATCGCATGGATTACCGAGACTTTCTTAAGCGCCATTTCGACACGGGTGCTGACCTGACTATTTCGGTGAACCCGTGCCGAGCGGATGAGGCGGGTGAATTCGGCCTGCTGAAAACCGACGCCAGTGGCGAGATCGTTGAGTTTAAGGAGAAACCCAAGGGCGATGCTCTCGAGGCCATGCATGTCGACACGACAAAGTTTGGCCTGACCGCGAGCGAGTCGTCGGCCCGGCCATATCTCGCGTCGATGGGCATTTATGTTTTCAACTACAACAAGCTCGTCGATCTGCTAAGCACCGACAATAGCTGGGTCGATTTTGGCCGTGAGATCATCCCGGCGGCGATCGACAAATATACCGTGCAGGCCCATCTTTTCAAGGACTATTGGGAAGACATCGGGACGATCCGGGCGTTTTACAAAGCGAATCTCGATCTCGCTGCTCCGCTGCCGCAATTCAATTTTTTTGACGCGACCGCTCCGATCTACACACGCAGCCGCTATCTGCCGCCATCAAAGCTCAACGATTGCGATATCGAGCACTCGATGATCTCGGAAGGCTGCATCCTGAACGGCGTGAAGATCCGGGAATCGATCATCGGGCTTCGCAGCAGAATAGATAAGAATGTTCTTATTGAGCAATCGATCGTGATGGGCTCGGACCTTTTCGAATCGGTCTCCGAATTGAGCTGGAATATCAAGCACGATCGGCCCCACATCGGCATCGGCGAGGGCTCGATAATCAGGCGGTGCATTGTGGACAAAAATGTCCGGATCGGCCGCAATGTAAAGCTGCTAAACCATGAGAACGCTGAGACTTACGACGCCCCCGATCGTTCGTACTTCATCCGCGAGGGCATCATTATCGTGCCGAAAAATGCGACGATCCCCGACGGCACCGAGGTCTAACGCTTTACCTTTCGGGTGATAAATTCCTCTCGGGCACGAACGACCACGCCCTCCCGACCGACCTTTACCTTGATCGAACGCTTTTTGCCCGTCATCTCTGCTTTCGGATAATACCCAATACTGTAAAACTCTCGCAGCTCGCTCGCGATGCGCGAATATGCGTCGGCGAGATTCGTCAACGATGTCGCCTCGTAAAGACGACCACCCGTCCGAAGTGCCAACTCGTCCATGTACTCGGCGGCCTTTTTGTACTCCTCGGGTGTTGTTCCCTGAGAGTTTGGCGTTTCGGCGGTCTTGACCGTTGAAAGCAGTATGTCGGCGGCCGATAGAGGCTTTGTCGGGTCCGAGATAGGCGGGACAACCACACCGCGGGCAGCACCGCCATTCTTCATAGTCTGGACGTCGCTGAACGTGTCGTAGTGGATCGGATAGATGAGAGCGTCAAATTCCATCGCGTCGCTCAGGTTCGCAAGATCGCTGCTCAGACGGCTCGTGGTATCGACGCCGTCGGTAAAGAGAATGATCGCCTTCCGCCCATCGACACTGCGTGTGAGACTGTTCATCACGTGATCGACCGCCTCGTAAAGACTGGTTCCCGTCGCTATCTTGGTCGAACGGATCGCCCCATAGATCTGTTTGCGATCGCTTGTCGGCTTACACAGCACGTGTACGTCCTGGTCAAACGAAACGACCGCGACCTTGTCCACGGGGCGCAGCTGATCGATAAAAGCGATCGCCGCACTCTGTATCTCGCTGATCTTAAAAGTCGTCGAGTAGCTCATGTCGAGCATCAGTACGACCGTAAATGGCTCCTCCTCGGTGGAGAAGTACGATATCTCCTGCTCGACGCCGTCCTCTGTAACGCTAAACTCGTCCTGCTTCAGCCCGGCAATAAAGCGGCCTTTGCGGTCCATTACACGAACCGGCAGGCTGACCAGCTGCGTACTCACCTTGATGATCTCATCGTCATCAATAGATTCGGTTGGCGGTTGCGCGGCGACGATGGCAGAAGGCGTAGGTGTGGGTGCCGGCGCAATGCGTTGGTTGGCTTTCCTGCCGCTGCCGGCCTGAGAGCTCGTCGATTGCGCGGGCGCAAAAGCCGCGCAGAGAGCGATCAGGCAAGTCAATTTAACGATCTTTAGGTGAGCCACGCGGTATCGATTATAGACCACCTGCTTCGATGCAGAAGTCGCGTGGTTTAGATGCAGATAGGGCCTTTTACTTGCCGGCGATGTTGCGATTGGTTTGACCGACTATGTAGCTATTTTTAGCACGGACAACCACGTTCGTTCGCATCACGCGGATCTTGATCTGCTTGCGGTCGCCAAGTTGGCCGACCTTATCCGGGTAGTATCCGACGGAGTACTGCTGGCGCAGCTCCTCGGCGATACCCTGAAAAGCCGCGTCAATGTTGTACATGGACTGAGCCTCAAAATTGCGGCCGCCGCTGTTCGTCGCGAGGCCTTCGAGATATCGTTTGCCGCGTTCATATTCGGCGCCCGAACCATTGCCCCCTCCGCGGCCCCAGCCTCCGCCGCGACGATTTCCACCTACGTTGCCGCCCGTAATGATCGCTCCGAGGATATCGGCCATCGACACTCGTCGATTGGAACCTCCCCGAGGATAACCGCCGCCGCCTCCGCCGCGCGAGTTGCCGCCCCAGCCGCCACCCATATCTGCCGAGGTGTCATAGCGGATGGTGTAAAAAAGTGCGTCAAGCTCCTCGGTATCACGCAGCGTGCTGTCGTAGGTTGCTCGCCGCGACGTCGTATCTACACCGTCAGAGAAAAGTACTACAGCCTTACGCCCCTCGATGTGACGCAGTTCATTGTCGATTGCGTAGCTGACGGCATCATAGAGGCTCGTACCGTCGCCAAATTCGACCTGTCGGATGGCGTTTCTGAGCCGGTTACGGTCATTGGTGGCCGGCGTCAGGACGTGGACGTTGTCGTCAAACGAGATAACCATCACGCGGTCCGAGGGACGCAACTGGTCGATGAACGTGATCGCCGCATTTTGGATCTCATCGATGCGAAACTGAGTCGACGGGCTCACATCGATCAGCAAAACCACGGTAAAAGGCTGCTCGACGGATTGAAAGTAATCTATCTTTTGCTCGGTCCCGTTCTCAAATATCTTGAAATCCCGCTGCTGCAAGCCCGAGATAAAGCGTCCGTCGCGATCAAGTACCGAGACCGGCATTGTGACGAGATTTGTTTCGACCTTGATGACCTCGTTCGGATCGTCGGCAGCGGGCGTTGGCGTCGGCTGGGCCGAGGGCCGCGAATTTCCACCTCTAAGGACCGGTGGTCCGGCATCCTGACGTGTCGTCCCGAGAGTTGGATCATTCCCCAAAACCGGTGGTGCCGGCGTCGCGGCAACACGCGGGCGGCCGGACGTGGTCGTCTGACCGAACGCTGACAGCGCGACGGCGCCAAGGATAATTATGAGAGCAAGCGATCTTTTCATTGATAAATGGTCTCCGAGCCGTGCTTGGGGAAAGCGTTATTTGGATTAGATCGGATCGTGCTTCGTTGCTACAAATCTGCGTCGAGGGCGTCTATCGCCAGGTTGTGAAACTGCCGCCTGATCGGATTCATATTGACCAGCGGTAAGTCGTGGTCATGAGTCCGATTGGTTAGCAGGATAAATACGCGTTCTTTGACAGGGTCGATCCAGAGGCTTGTGCCCGTAAATCCAAGGTGGCCAAAGCTTTGCGGCGACATCTTGCTGCCGGCCGTGGAGTCGGGCGATGAAGCCAGCTCGAATCCGAACGACCGATCCTCATTACGTCCCGCGGTGAGGTTTGTCGTGAAAAGCTCGCAGGTCTCTGGCTTGAGTAGCCGTGTGGAGTTAGGCAGGAATTGCTTCGCCATCGTCAGGACGTCGGCCGCAGTCGAAAACAGCCCAGCGTGGCCGCCGACGCTCCCGAAGAAGTACGCGTTCTGGTCGTGGACTTCATTCCAGATGACATCGTCGCGGAACGGCACCTCACCGGTTATTCGGTTGATCGTAAAGTCGTACCCGAGATCACGGCAAAGCTGTCGTTCGAAATTAGTCCCCTTCTCGCTTGCGGCAACACGCCGTTTTAGTGCATCGGGCGGTGTGAAAAAGGTGTCCTTGAGCCCAAGCGGCTCGATTATCAAACGCCTTGCGGTCACGTCGATCGGTTCGCCAAAGATCCTCTCGAGAATGAACGTGATCAACCAGAAATTCGGATCCCCATAGACGACAAGTCCGCGATCGGCGTTGAACGGCGTCCGGACGATCTCGAAGAGTATCTCGGTGCGCTCCGCGACCTGCAGATAGAAAGGGATCCAGCCTGGCAGATCGGTGCTGTGAGTGAAAAGCTGCTTGATCGAGATCGAGGCCTTGTCCCCTAGCTCATGGCTGTCCAGATATTGTGATATTGGAGCGTCAAGCCTGAGTCTGCCGTCTTCGATAAGCTTGGCCGCAAGCAGGGCGGTCACAAGGACCTTTGTAACGCTCGCGAGGTCGTAGATCGTATCAACACGGGCCTCGATCCGCTCGGGCTCGACCACAGCGTACCCGAGAGCGTCCTCGAATTTGACCTCGCCCTTCTCCGCCGCCAGATACACTGCCGACGGAAAGTCGCCGGCGTCTACCCGTGACTGCAAGTAACGTGAGATCGAAGGTGCGATCATTACTGTTCAAGCGCGCGAGAAATCAAAACTACCATAATTGACACGACCCCGTAGCGGCAATACGATGGAGTCAAATCTTATTTGGAGGACCTTGCAATTATGTCTACTAAAGTTGAATCAGCCGACCTCATCCTAAAGCTCTACGACCTGCGTCGCGAGAAAAAGATGCGAAAGGCCCGTAACTGGATCTTTGCATTCAATCCGACGAGCGCGGATGAGATCATGCAGACGATGATGGATCCGAAGGTCGGGGGTTTGCTGCGGATGGTCACATCCTATTGGGACATGGCCGCGACCTTTGTCAACGAAGGCGCGATAGACGCTGAAATGTTCACCAAGACGGCTGGCGAGCACATTATGGTTTTTGCAAAGTTTGAGCCGCATCTCGCGGAATTGAGGGAGAAATTTCAGAATCCCGAGGCCTTCAAGAGCCTTGAGACTTTGATCATGGCGACACCTGACGGGATGCAGCGTGTCAAACAAACTCAGGAATGGATGAAGACCATTCAAGCTCAGATGGCCGCCGCCGAGGACGGCAAAAAGAAGGCCGACAAAGCATCGGCTTAACTTTCGCGTCATTTCTACATTCTGGCCGCCGGACGTTCAGTCTGGCGGCCAGAATCTTTTTCAACCCGCAAGAAGGCGGTTGTGCGCCTCGATCGTCTCGAGGACGCCGACGGCAAGGGCCAGCGCTCGGCGGCCGTCATCTCCTGAAACGGGCGGTTCGGTGTCGTTCTCGATCGAGTCGAGGAAAGCGGTGATCTCAGCTCTGAGCGGCTCAATGTCGTTGATCTCGAGCCTGTCGATCGATATTCCGGCGAGTGGGTGTGATGCGTCGGGGTTGAGAGACGTCAGCGACGCGAACTTTGTCCCGTAATCGAGGACGACGTAGGCGTTCGTCTGATAGAAACGCGTTTTGCGGATCTTTTCGGTCCCGATACGCGAGGCGGTGATGTTGGCGACGGTGCCATTCTCAAACTCGATCCTGGCATTCGCGGCATCGACCTTATCCGAGATCACCGGAATACCGACGGCGCGGATCTCGGCAACCTTTACATCCGCACCGACAAGCCATTGCACCGCATCGAGATCGTGGATCATTACGTCGAGCACGACGTCGACGTCGAGTGAGCGATTGGGAAAGGGCGAAACGCGGTGTATCTCGAAATAAAGCGGTCGCGTTACGTGCGGCCGAAGCGCTACCATCGCCGGGTTGTAACGTTCGAGCTGCCCGACCATCAGGCTGGCGCCCGACGCATTCGCCGCCGCGATCATCCGGTCGGCCTCGTCGAGGGTGACGGCGACGGGTTTCTCAACGAGAACATGAATTCCCGCTTCGAGGAACGCACAAGCGATGTCGGCGTGGGTTTCCGTCGGGGTCGCGATGGAAACGGCGTCGACCTTCCCGGTCAACTCCTGCCAGTCGCAGAAGGCCGCACACGTGTGTTCCGCCGCGAGACGCTCTCGCGTGGCTCCATCCGTGTCGCACACACCGACAAACTCGACGCGTCCTTCCGCGGCCAGTTCAGCGTAGTTGCGCGCATGGTGTCGCCCTAGGCTCCCGACCCCGATCGCGGCGACCCTAAGGTTGTTGTTATCGCCCATTATTTGAATGTAAACGCCGTTTCAGCAATACTTTACATTCTGTTTCAAGATGCCCGAAACGACAAATCGCGGTGAGATCGAGTGGCCGCCAAAGTGGGTTTGGTGGACCCTGGCGGGACTATCGCTGCCGACGTTTCTGCTCGGCCTTTCGGTCCCTTTTCTAGGTCCCGACGAGCCCCGATACGCTCAGGTAGCTCGCGAGATGATGGACCGCCGCGACTGGATCACGCCCACTCTGGCCGGCCGTCACTGGTTCGAAAAACCGCCGCTTTTGTATTGGGTCGAGATCGCTTGCTTCAGGATCTTCGGAGTAAACGAGTTTGCCGCACACTTCGGTCCCGCCCTCATGGGTTTAGCGACCGTCGTCTGTTTGTGGCTTCTCGGCCGTTCCTTAAATATCGACTATGGCAAATGGCTCGCTCTGGTAGCTACGTCGACCCTCGGTCTGATCGTTTTTGCGCATGGTGCGACGACCGACATCGCTGTAACGTTCCCGATGACCGCGGCCCTTGTATCGTTCTTTGTTTTCGATCGACGAGCAGTTGACGGCGAGTCGGTCTCCAGGCTTTTTGCGCCGCTCGCCGCGCTCTACATGTTTGTGGGCCTATCGCTTCTTGGCAAAGGGCTCATCGGGATCATTTTTCCGGTTGCGATCATCAGCCTGTACTACCTATTTTCACGTCGTTGGCCCTCTAAAACACTATTCGTCAGTTTGATCTGGGGCCTCGCAATATCGACAGCTGTCGCCGCAACATGGTATCTGCCGATGTATCTCCGGCACGGATGGGAATTCATTGACGAGTTTATTATCAAGCAGCATTTTCAGCGCTTCACTACAAATGAATACCAGCATCCGCAGCCTTTCTATTTCTACCTGTACATCCTTCCGCTAATGGTTCTGCCTTGGCTGCCGCTGTGCGTTGCGGCCATCGTGCGCGCCATTAAGACTGTTTTGCGCCAGGACGAAAACAGCTCGCCCGCATCGTCGTTGACGATTCTCGCAATATGCTGGTTAGCGGTTCCGCTCGTCTTTTTCTCGTTCTCGGGCTCAAAGCTGCCGGGCTATGTTCTACCGGCCCTGCCGGGCGCGGTCATCTTGTGCGGGATTGCCGTTCGTGAGCTTGCCTCGAAAAGCAAAGGCTGGGCATACGCGGGAGCCGCGCTGGCTGGCATCACGATGCTCACCATTTCGGTCCTTCTGGTTACGATCGTGCCCAACTACGCGTCGTGCGAGTCGGGTCGCCAATTGATCGTCGCGGCCGATCAAAAAGGATATTCGTCAGAGCCCGTGCTGGTAATGCACTCCTACTTTTACAATGCCGAGTTTTACGCGACGACGCGTCTCGATCATGACGCCCGTGGAAAACAGGTGCGTCTCTTCGGCACCGCCGAGGTAAAGGATGAGATCCGGCGACGAGGCGGTGGGGTCGTGTTGGTGCTCGTTCCGAACGAATATTTGTCGCAGCTAACCGAAGATCCTCACTTGAATGCCGAGAGCATCGGCTCCAATGAGGATGGCGCGATCGTCGCGGTCGGATTCAGGTGATCAATCAGCCGAACGCCTAAGCCGGTCCATCAACGCGGTCCCGATCCCAGCCTCAAAAACCTCTTGGCAGTAGATCGTGTGAATGCCGCGGCGGTCGCATTCGCGTAAAAACTCAAAGAGCGAGCGAGCATATTCGTCCACATCGCTGCAGACGAGCTTGTAATCGAAAGGGACACGTGGCTCCGCGAGCCCGATATAGGCTGAGCCGGCTGCACTCTCTATAGCGTCGGGATGTTCGATCAGGCAAACTTGCGCCTCTGGTTTGTAATGACTGTGTCGCGTTCCGGGGCTACGCTTGATCGCATCAATGTCGGTTGTATTTGCTGTTATCCCCGCCACGACTTGCCGGAGCAGCTCGATCGATACCGAGCCAGCTCGCAGAACGACCGGCGTCTCCGCTGTGCAGTCGACAACCGTTGACTCCAACCCTATTTCCGTGGATTCACCTTGTAGGATGCAGTCGACGCGGCCGTCAAGGTCCTCGGCGACGGCCTGCCATGTTGTCGGGCTCGGCCGGCCCGAGAGATTTGCCGACGGAGCCGCGATCGGAACTTCACTGGCCTCTAGAAACCTATTCGCGAGAGACAGTCGCGGCATCCTGATCCCGACTGTGTCGAGGCCTGCGGTTGCGATCAATGGCACGTGATCGGATCTTTTAAGAACCACGGTTAGCGGTCCGGGAAAGAATGCGGCGATCAGTCGCCTAGCGCTTTCAGTTATCTCTGCCGCAAGCTCCGATATTTGTTCGATCCGAGAAACATGAAGGATCAATGGGTTATCCGCCGGTCGCTGTTTCGCCTCAAAGATCTTCGCGACCGCCACAGCATCAAACACATTCGCCCCCAGCCCGTAAACGGTCTCGGTCGGGAATGCGACCACTCCGCCAAGCTTTATGAACTCAGCAGCCTCGGTTGGATCTCGCGTGAAAAGAGTCTTCATCAAAGAACAAAAATTACCACAGCAAACATCTCTAAGACAGAAGGCTCTGTGCTCCCCGCGGCGAAATCGCTAAACTAGACGAGTGACGCTCGACGAAAAGCTCAAGATCCTGCCAACGCGGGCCGGCATCTACATTCACAAGAATGCCACCGGCAAGATTATCTATGTCGGCAAGGCAAAGAACCTGCGCAATCGCGTGCGGTCGTATTTCCAATCGAGCCGCAATCATGATCCGAAGACCCGGCAACTCGTCAGCAACATACGTGATTTTGAGTTTATCGTTGTAGACAATGAGGTTGAGGCTCTGGTGCTTGAGTCTAATCTCATCAAAAAGCACAAGCCACGCTTTAACGTCTTTCTTAAGGACGATAAGTCTTACCCGCATCTAAAACTCACGAACGAGCCGTTTCCCAAGGTCGTCATCACCCGCAAGATCATCCGCGACGGCTCGAATTACTATGGCCCGTTCCTGCCCGCAACGCTTGCGAGAAACACATTGAATCTCGTTAACCGATCGTTCCAGTTACGAACGTGCGAGATCGAGATCGACGGCAAGTTGCCGCGGCCATGTCTCGAATATCATCTGAAACGCTGTCTTGGCCCGTGCGTCAAGGGTCTCTGCACTCAGGACGAATATCTCGAGGCTGCCGCGGACGTTAAGGTCCTGCTCGAAGGCAAGAACAAGGAGTTGGCAAAGTCCCTCGAGCACCGGATGTGGCAGTTTTCGGACGAGGGCAAATTCGAGCTTGCCGCCCGCTACCGCGATCTGCACAAGACCGTGCTCGCACTGAGCGAGACGCAGAAAATGGCGACGACCGCCGAGCGCGACGTCGATACGATCGGCTATTATCGCGAAGGCCCGAGGCTTGCCCTACAGCTTTTTACAACACGAGAAGGGCGGATCGTGGGCCGCCGTGAGTTCTTTTGGGAGGACCTGCCGCCCGATAATACATTTGATCCGAGCGATTTTCTCGGCAACGTCTTAGCGCAGTATTACTCGACCGACTACGTTCCGCTCGAGATCCATGTACCGATCGATTTTGCCGACCGGGCCGTACTTGAACGCGCGCTCACCGAGCGTCGTGGCCGTCGCGTAAAGATCCTCGACCCGAAACGCGGCAAGAATCGGCATCTGATCACGCTCGTCGAGGCGAACGCCAAGATCGCGTTCGAGCAGCGCTTCCGGGTTCTTAAGCCCGATTCTCAGAAAGTTCTTGAGGAACTTCAAGAGCTTCTCGAATGCCCATATTTTCCGGAGCGGATAGAGTCGTTCGACATATCCAATATCTCCGGCAGCGAGAATGTTGCCGGCATCGTCGTCTTTGAGAACGGCAAACCTGTGCGCGCGCAGTACAGGCGATTCATAATTCGGACGGTCGAGGGCTCCAACGATTTTGCCTCGATGAATGAAGCTGTCTTTCGCCGCTATCGTCGCGCGGTCGAGGAGCAAAAACCGCTGCCGCAGCTCGTCTTTATTGACGGCGGCAAAGGACAGCTGTCGGCCGCTGCCGCTGCGATGCGCGATCTCGACCTCGAGCAGATCATGCTCGTCGGCCTCGTAAAACCGCCAAAGCGTCACAACGAGATTTCGCATCTGCTCATATACGGCCGCGAAGACCAGCCGATCCCGTTTGACCGACATTCACTCGCCTTTCGCCTGATCCTACAGATCCGCGAAGAGACGCACAAAACAGCCATCCAATTTCATCGAAAACGGCGAGAAAAACGCGACTTCTCCTCCGAACTCTCGGAAATACCGGGCATCGGCACGAAGCGAAAGATGAAGCTCCTACGTTCATTCGGCTCGATCGAGCGCATCGCAAAGGCGTCGATCGCGGAGCTGCGTCCTTTCGTTGGCCCAAGGGCCGCGGCCGAGATAGTAAGCCATTTTGAAACGCAACGCGGCGTGCCGGCGTCACTTCACAATGCCGCAATAGATTGACATTATTCTGCTTTCGGATTAAGTTGGGCGTATCCACATTCAAAGCAAGGGGTTCGAGTTAAACTGGAGGGAAACTCTGTATGCTGATACGTGTTCTGGCCGCAGGCCTTGCCGCAGCGGTCGTCTTTTTTCTTGGCGGTTGGGTGATCTGGGGCATATTGCTGCGCAGTTACTTTGAGGGCACATTATCGCCGGCTGGAAAGGCCGTGATGAGCGCCGAGCCAAATTTCCTGCCGCTCGTGCTTGCGGAGATCGTCTTTGGCCTTCTCTATGCGTTCATCCTTGACTATTGGGCATCGGTCCGCACATTTGTCGGCGGCGCAAAAGCCGGTGCGATCATTGGGTTCGGCATATCGCTGGCCACGGACCTGCAGATGGGCGCCTTTATGGAGAAGATGCATAACGGCCCGAGTCTAATGCCGCTCGTTCTCGATGTACTGGGCGTTAGCATTCTCGCCGCTATCGCCGGTGGCGTTATTGGCCAGGTGCTCGGAATGATGAACAAGGGCGGAGCGTCATCGGCCGACTAGTGTAAACTCGCGTCGTGGACGAATATCCGCGTCAGTATCTATACATGCGCGTCGTACGGGCAAAGCTCTATATCGACACGCATTTTTCTCGTCCGATCGACCTCGACAACATCGCCGACGAGGCCTGCTTCTCTAAGTTCCACTTCGCTCGCCTGTTTCGCACCATCTACGGCAAGACGCCGCACCAGTATCTGACCGAGGTTCGCGTCGAGCGTGCGAGGAATCTGCTGGCAGAGGGCAGCACGGTCGCGGCCGCGTGTTTTGGTGTGGGATTCGACAGCATCAGTTCGTTTACCGGGCTTTTTAAACGCCGGACCGGTCTCACGCCGGCCGCATATCAACGTGAGGCGCTCGAACGCCAAGCTGCCATCGAGGCACAGCCGGCCGCATTCGTCCCCAATTGTTTTGCCGAAAATCACGGCTGGAACGAATAGCAATTTTCGAGAAGTGAAGACTATTGACCCGTCGTGGCCGCGGTGACCACAATGGTTTCACTATGATAACCAAACTTAACCACGTCTCAGTTTTCGTTCTCGATCAGGAGAGCGCGTTCGACTTTTACATAAATAAGCTCGGCTTTAAGGTGCACACCGACGCATCGATGGGCCCGGGCATGCGGTGGCTAACGGTTACGCCGCCGGACCAGCCGGACCTCGAGATCAGCCTAATGGCGATCAGCGAGGGAATGATGTTCAAGGGCGATACTGCCGAAAAAATGCGTGAGCTTGTTCGCAGCGGCACATTCGGCTTCGGTGTGTTTGAATGCAACGACCTCAATGCCACCTACGAGGAGTTAAAGGCAAAGGGCGTTGAATTCAGCAAGCCGCCTACAAAGGAATTCTACGGGTACGAGGCTCTTTTTAAGGATGACAGCGGGAATTGGTTCTCGCTCGGACAAAAGGACGCTGCCTAATTAGATCGGGCCCGCGACACGCGAGTAAGGACGGCACAGCGACGAAGCCTGTCTCTTATCGGTGCCAACGGGCCCGAAGCTTGTTTAGTCTTTCCTAGTTCTTCCTAACGTAGCTCTTGTGAACGATCTTACCGGCCTTGCTGTCCTTGGCCTCGAACACCACGTTGTCGCGGTCCTCACGTGTCGTGAGCGTCGCACCGGCACTCATCTTTTCGTCCTTGCCTTTGGCACTGTCGGCGTCATCGAGAAAGGTCTTGATCGCCTCGGTCTTTACCGGTGCGGCCAGTCGAACTCCTCGCGATTCAGCCACAGCCTCGGTTGCTGACGCCTTGAGCATCTTTGCCCACAGCTTTTTGAATAGTGCGTTCGACACATAAACGTCGGCACTGTTGACCTTGCCGTTGATGGCAACCGCATAGCCGATCACATTCGAGCGGCCGTTGACGATGCCGCCGAGGGCTTTTACATAGTCGTTGACGTTCGCAACGACCTTAGAGTTCTCGAGTGCAAGCTGCAGGCTCGAGCTTGATTCGGCCGAATTGACCAACCCGCCAACGTTCTTGCTCAGACGGGACTGGGCCTCGCTGACCTGTGCCCAAACGTCACTCTGCGAACGTGCACTGTTTGCCGCGAGCTTTAGTTCCTTTGTAACGATGCGGTCATTTGAACTGTTAAATTGCCGCGAGTCTTCCGCACCGCGTTTCTCCCAGCGGCCTGACTCTACGCAGAAAGCCTCGATCGAGATGCGGCCCGAACGTGCCGGAATGATGATGCTCACGCCGAGAATTCGGTCTTGCTTTCCGCCCTTGACGATGTCGCCGGACTGAACAAACACATCGAATGTTTTCGACACGTTCTCGACCTCAAGCTCGTTGACGTCCGAGGTCTCGTAGACCCGAAAGACCCCTCGCTGCATCGCCTCCTGCAGGGTGAGGACATTATCTGTTTTAGACTCGTCCTTGCCCTCGATGAGAAAGACGGACAGATTTTTGTAGGTGTAAGGTGCCGAGACCTTGTAGCTATTTTGTGCGGCGGCGCTGAGGGCCAACAGGCCCAGGCACACGGCGACGACGCTCAAGCGTAGTGTTGCTTTCATATATATTCTCCTCTCGAATCAGATCCGGGAGAGTGTCGTCGCTTGATTGGAGAACGCCGTGGACACGGAATTCTTGCATGGTAGGTGTTCAGCGACGCAATAAGCGATTCGCTGATCTCTTACTTATGACTGCTTACTTATGACTGCTTACTTATGACTGCTTACTTCTTACTTCTTACTTCTTACTTCTGATTTCCGACCTCTGAGTTCCGGCTTCCGACTGCTGACTACTTCCCGCCCAGAATGGCAGTCGGACGTATGCGGTCGAGAAGGTTTCAGGCAGAGCGTAATCGCGTTTGACGATCTTTGCGGGGTCAAAGAACCATAGTCCCGGCGGGTCGCTGCGGTGATCTTTCGAGAACCATCCCCACGGCGGGCGCGCCATGTTGATGCCGCCGATCTTGCCGACAAAGGCTGTGGCGAGCATGCCGACGACTACCTTTTTCTGAACGACGTTTTTCCCCTGGAGAACATCGATCGCGACCGTGCCAAAATCCTTGTAGGCTCCGAATGTGAGGTTCGTCGCCGCCTTGCGTCGCTTTGGCCACAGAGAAGTGGCGAGAGGGACAAGGTCGTACTCGACCGTACCGTCGGCCGCAGCCTCGGGGACACCGGCCGTCCCGCCAAACTTGTAAACCAAAAAACCTTTCTCGGGCTTTTCATGCTCTGTGCCGAAGGCCTCGATACCGTGACCCTTCGGCTCGATGTAAAGCTCTACACGGCTGCCGTCGAGCCTGAACGCACCGTCACCGGGACGTTCGCTATTCTCCGACACGTACCGCGAAAACTCATTGTGATGCACTGTCTCGACAAAAACGATCTTGTCGCCGGCCTTCTCCACGACGACGAGAGCCCCCTCCATGTCGTTCTCGTGGGCCATCGTGGCCTCGGCGAGCAGGCCGGTCGGATCTTTGCTCGACAGCTTGGCTCCCTGCCGGATGATCTGGCTCAGCCAAACGCCTTTTTTCTCGCCGCCCTTGTAATCGCGGGCGTGAAAGACCGCGTAATGGATAAAGTAGTGCGTAGCCGTCTCGGCCACCGAGTAGTAAATATAGCCGTTCAGCTTATAGGCCCTGTTCTCAGCGTTTTGCCAGTTGTTGTCGCCCCGCCAATCGCCGTCAAAGTCGAAGTTCGTAATGTAGTCGCCCCGCGGATCGTCACCCAATGCCTGATGAAACACCGGTGCAAACCTCGCCGCCACGTCCCGATCGCCCGTCCCCTGCCCCGCCGCAATATTCGACAGCACGATCACCAGCACCCAAATCCCCAAGATCCCGCTCATTCTCACAATAAAATGAACATAGCATACCGGCGCCGTCCTTCGACCCGCTCTGCTATCACTTTAAGATGATGGTGTGTCCAATTGTGTTTTTCCGACAAGACTGAAGACCACGCTTCATTATGGCGATCAGGCTACTTAATCCCGGGTTTCCTCGATAGGGATCACGTGAACGGCAATGTCCTTTACTTCGCCGAGGAAGCGGTTGATCACGGAGCCCTTCCAAAAGATCTCCCAGCGGGAGCGGGCGGACTGACCGAAGATGACATGAGTGATCTCGTGTTCGCGGGCAAATTTGATGAGCTCGTCGGCCACGTTCGGGCCTTTTAGACTGACGACATTTGCCCCAAGGGTGTTTGCGAGATGGATGTTCTCCTGCAGTGTGGCGTATGCTTTGGGCTCGATGCGGCCCGGTTCCTCGGACGGCGTCTCGACATAGACTGCGAACCAGTCGCGAAAGGCGTAACGGCCGACGATGCGGGCACCCGTTCTGAGCAGCTTGGCAGCACTCCCGCGGCTCGCAATGCAGACCATGACCTTTTCGGGAATAGTGGCCTGTTCGAGACCCTCGCGTTCGCGATACTCGTGGTCCTGCACGGCTTGGTGCTGTGCAACCTGCCTTAAAGAAAGCTCGCGAAGCGTTGCAAGATTGCCCTTGCGGAAAAAGTTGGTCAGGGCCTGCTCGATCTTCTCGACCGAATAGATCTTGCCCTGGCGAAGACGGGTTCGCAGCGTGTCGATCGACACGTCGACATCGATCACCTCATCCGCCTTTCTAAAAAAACAATCGGGGACGGTCTCGCGGACCTGCACGCCAGTCGATCGGGCGACGACGTCGTTCAAGGATTCGATGTGTTGAATGTTGACGGCTGTAATTACCGATATGCCATTCTCGATCAGGTCGCGAACGTCCTGGTAACGCTTTGCGTTCTTTGAGCCCTCGATATTCGTGTGGGCAAGCTCATCAACTACGACGACAGCCGGATGGCGTTTGATAATGCTGTCGAGATCCATCTCGTCGAAGGTATTGCCGCGATATTCGATCCTTTTCGGCGGGATGACCTCCAAGTCACCGATCTGCTCGAATGTCTCAGAGCGTCCGTGCGTCTCGACCACCCCGATAACGACATCGATGCCCTGGTCCTTGAGCTGGTGTGCGTCCTGCAGCATACGGTACGTCTTGCCAACGCCGGCAGCCGCACCGATATAAACACGCAGCTTTGCTCGCTCGCTTTCGTGCAAAATATCGAGCCAGATCTCAGCTGAGTTACGGCGGTCGCTGCGGTTCGGGATCTCGGTTGCCACGCTGTCTACAAACATATCTTATTTGCTCAAAGGTTTTTGACTATCGAGATCAAGGTTCAAGAGCAGAACATTCACCCGCGGCTCCCCGAGAAACCAGACCTGTCGGCCCTCGGTGTGTTTTGTCACCAGGTTTCTAAGCTCTGCTTCGCTTATATGGCGTTCCTTCGCGACGCGGGGAACCTGGAACTCTGCTGCGGCGGGCGAGATGTGAGGATCGAGACCTGAAGCACTTGTTGTCACGAGATCTGCGGGGATCGGCGTGTCCGGATTTTCAGTCGCTATTGTTTCGGTATCGGCCTGAATGCGTTTGATCAGCTTGTCGCTGGTCGGGCCAAGGTTCGACCCACTCGACGCAGAGGCATCGTAACCGTTTCCGGCGGCACTTGGGCGGCCGTGGAAATAGCCGGGTGTTGTAAAGTTTTGGCCGATCAATGCCGAACCAACAACTTTGCCGTCCCTCTCGATAAGTGAGCCATTTGCCTGATAAGGAAATACCGCCTGACTCACGCCCCACACTGCAAGGGGATACAACACGCCAAGAGCGACGGTAAGAACGATAAGCATCAAGATCGATGTGATCAGGTCTTTCATATTTCTCCTTACGCCAAGCCGATCGTCGTGATGATCATATCGATCAGCTTGATACCGATGAATGGCACAATAACGCCGCCGAGCCCATAGATAAGCAGATTGCGGCGGAGCAATGACGAAGCGGACATCGGGCGGTATTTCACGCCCTTCAAAGCGAGCGGAATGAGAGCGATGATAACGAGCGCGTTAAAGATAACGGCGGACAGGATGGCGGATTGCGACGTCTTGAGGCCCATGACGTTAAGAGCGTTCAACACGGGAAAGGTCCCGGCGAACATCGCGGGAATGATGGCAAAGTATTTCGCCACGTCGTTTGCGATCGAGAAGGTCGTAAGCGCACCGCGTGTCATCAACAGTTGCTTACCGATCTCGACGACCTCAATGAGCTTTGTCGGATTGCTGTCGAGATCGACCATATTGCCGGCCTCTTTCGCAGCCTGAGTGCCGGTGTTCATCGCGACGCCGACGTCTGCCTGCGCGAGTGCCGGGGCATCATTCGTGCCGTCACCGGTCATCGCGACGAGCTTGCCCTCGGCCTGCTCGCGTTTGATCAGGGCCATCTTGTCCTCGGGCCGGGCCTCGGCGAGAAAATCGTCTACACCTGCCTCCTGCGCGATCGAGGCGGCGGTGAGCGGATTGTCGCCTGTGATCATCACGGTCTTTATGCCCATCTGCCGGAGCTGATTGAAACGCTCACGCATGCCCTGCTTGACGATGTCCTTGAGATGGATAACACCGAGAGGTTTGTGCTCATCGGCAACGACAAGCGGCGTACCGCCGGCACGTGCGATCCGCTCGACAATTGCTCGCAGTTCCGCTGCGGACTGGCTGCCGCTGCCGTTCAGATATTTTTCTACGGCGTCGACTGCACCTTTTCGTATCTCGCGGCCGTCCAGGTTTACACCCGACATTCGTGTCTGCGCCGTGAAAGGAACGAATTCAGCGGTCGCCGCAAGCTCATGTATCTCGCGTCCGCGAAGGCCGTATCGCTCTTTTGCAAGAACTACAATGGATCGGCCCTCCGGCGTTTCGTCCGATAGCGACGAAAGCTGGGCCGCGTCGGCGAGATACGCTTCATCAACGCCTTTCAAAGGGACAAATTCCGTCGCCTGTCGATTGCCGAGAGTGATCGTTCCGGTCTTATCGAGCAGCAACGTATTCACATCGCCCGCCGCCTCGACGGCACGACCGGACATCGCGAGCACGTTATGTTGGACGAGTCGATCCATGCCTGCGATACCGATCGCGGATAAAAGTGCCCCGATGGTGGTTGGAATTAAACAGACGAGCAGCGAGATAAGGACAAAAATAGTTTGCGGTGCGCTTGAGTAGATCGCGAATGGCTGCAGCGTCACGACCGCAAGAAAAAAGATGATCGTGAGGCCCGCGAGCAGAATATTGAGCGCGATCTCATTTGGCGTTTTTTGTCTGGATGCACCTTCGACCAAGGCGATCATTCTGTCGATAAATGTCTCGCCGGGATTCGAGGTGATCTTGACCTTTATCCAATCCGAGAGGACGCGTGTGCCGCCTGTAACCGCGGAGCGGTCGCCGCCCGATTCGCGAATAACCGGTGCTGATTCGCCGGTTATTGCAGATTCGTCAACGCTGGCGACTCCCTCGACGACCTCGCCGTCACCGGGTATGAATTCACCGGCGATAACAAGGACCACGTCGTTCTTTCTGAGTGCTGTCGCTGAAATACTCTCAGTCGTTCCATTCGCGAGGAAACGATTTGCGGTCGTCTCCGTCCTCGATCTTCGCAATGTGTCGGCCTGGGCTTTGCCGCGCCCCTCGGCCATCGCCTCAGCGAAATTGGCAAAGATAACGGTAAACCACAGCCACAGTGTTATTTGCAGCTCAAACCCAAAGCTGCTCACGGCTGACGGGTTGAATAGATTGGCCGTCATCCGTACGGTTAGGAATGCCGCGCCGACCTCGACGACGAGCATCACCGGATTTTTCATCATCTTTACCGGGTTGAGCTTTTTTAGCGATTCGAGGATCGCAGGGGCGATTATTTTGGGGTCCCAAATTGAGATCTCATTCTTCATATTCTTAAAAGGTCTGTCCGGCATTCATCTGGAAATGCTCCAGGATCGGCGAAAGGCTGAGCACAGGGAAAAATGTCAATGCACCGACAATGACGATCACGCTGACTAACAGCACGCTAAAAAGAGCCGTGTTGACCGGAAACGTTCCCAGGCTCGCCGGAATCATTTTCTTTTTCGCAAGGTTCCCGGCGATCGCGAGCATCGGCACGATCATAAGGAAACGGCCGGCCAGCATTGCGAGGCCAAGCGTGGTGTCATACCACAGCGTATTTCCGTTTATGCCTGCGAATGCCGAGCCGTTGTTACCGGTCGCCGAAGTAAATGCGTATAGCATTTCCGACAGTCCATGCGCTCCCTGGTTATTCAGTGACGTGAGACCAAAATCCGGCGAGATCGAGGAGAGGGCCGCGAAGCCGAGAATTATCAATGGGAAGATCAAAACGTACAGCATCGCCATCTGCACGTCGTAAGCCTCGATCTTTTTGCCAAGGTATTCGGGTGTTCGGCCGACCATTAGGCCTGCGATAAAAACCGTGAGGACGATCATTATCAGGATGCCGTACATTCCCGCACCGACCCCGCCAAAGATAACCTCGCCGAGTTGAATGTTGACGAGCGGCACAAGTCCGCCCAGCGGCGTAAAGCTGTCGTGCATCGAGTTGACCGCACCGCACGAGGCATCGGTCGTGACAGTGGCAAAGAGTACGGCATTGGCGACCCCAAATCGCGTCTCCTTACCTTCAAAATTGCCGCCTACCACCTTTTGATCGACCGCCGATGGATAGATCGGATTACCCCGCGATTCAGCCCAATAGGCAGTAGCCACACCGACGAGCAGAAGGAACATCATCGCCGAGTAAACGGCCCACCCGTGGCTCTGCGATCTCACCATGCGCCCGAGCATATTTGTAAATCCGGCGGGGATAAGAAGGAGGAGCAGCATCTGAACGAGATTCGAGAGCGGCGTTGGGTTCTCAAATGGATGAGCGGCATTGGCATTGAAAAAACCGCCGCCATTCGTACCGAGCATCTTGATGGCGACCTGCGACGCGACGGGTCCTTGTGCAATGGTCTGCGTATCGACGTTCCGGTCCTCCTTTACGTTGTCGCCCTTAGCGTCCGTGACGACATTGCCGTCATCGTCCTTTTTGTCGACCTGCGTCACAAAAGGGTCTCGCAGAGCCGCGGTGTCGTAGGGCTTGAAATTTTGGATCATCCCCTGCGAGACAAAAAATATCGCGGCCAGGAACGAAAGCGGCAGGAGGATGTAGAGAGTGCCGCGAACAAAGTCCGCCCAGAAATTACCGAGGCGGTCCGTTTCTGAGCGGGCAATACCGCGAATGAAAACGACCGCGAGAGCCATCCCGATCGCAGCCGACTTAAAATTTTGAACGGCGAGGCCTGCCATCTGGGTCAGATAGCTCATGGTCGATTCGCCGACGTAGGATTGCCAGTTCGTATTCGTTACGAACGAGACCGCCGTGTTGAAAGACAAATGCTCTGACGGCGCGGCAAAGGCCTGAGGATTCAACGGCAGGTAGAATTGCAGCCGCTGTATCGCGTAGAGTCCGAGCGTCGATACAAGGCTAAAGACCAGCATCGCGATGCCGTACTGCTTCCAATCCATCTCCCGCTCGGGATCGACACGGCAGATCAAGTAAACGAGCCGTTCAATTGGGCGAAAGATGATGCTGAGCAGCGTTCGTTCGCCGGCATAAACGCGCGTCATATAGACGCCCATCGGCTTTGCCAGCAGCGTCAGCAATAGGATGAAAAAGAGGATCTGTACAATGCCGTTGGATGTCATATCAGAACTTCTCCGGGCGAAGCAGTGCGTAGACCAAATAGACGCACAGCAGGACCGAGCACGCGAGTGCAAGTATCGTTTCTAAGCCGACCTCGAGATCCATTACTGCTCTCCTTTTTTTCCAAGGCGCTCACATGCCGCGAGATATGCGATCGCGATCAGGAAAAACGCGACGATGACAGTGATATAAATAAGGTCAAGCATTTCTGGCTCCTAGTTAAAGTTGTAGCCAAGCTCGAAAAGGAAGAAATGGTTCCCTGTCGACGCGGCAGTATTCCCGATCGAGTAGCCCCAGTAGGTGGTAACGCTCGGTCTCGGTTTGTAGATCACCCCGGGCGTAAAGTATCCGGCCGAATGTTTACCCGTGATCCAGTCAGCCGCAACGGTAAACTTGGTGGTCACCGTCTGCTCGATGCCAAATTGCCCGCCGGCACGATTTGCATTTGCGGCAAAGACGTTCTTCGTCGCGATATAGCCGCCGGCCGTCAGCCGGGTCTTGTCGATCGTCTTGCTCACGGCGAGATAGCTCCACGAACCGATGTTGTAGGCGCGGTTGCGAACCGGAATGTAGATGTTGCTGCCCGCTATTAGAGCAACGCTCTTGTCCTTACTCTGGTAAAACCGGTACTTGATGGTTGGCACCAGCGTCGTCGAATCGCGGCCGGGCTGGATGTTGCCGGTCACGTTGAGGCCGACCTCGACATTGCCGCCCGCTCCGGCGACGATACGCGGAACAAAACTCGAGAATTTGTTGACGGCCGGTGAATCATTCGTCTTGAACGAAGCATCCAGCTCGCCATAGACCTTGCCGCGATCGAGCACATCGGTCGTCGGCACGTTAAATATCGTCTGTTGAGCGCTGATACAAAGGGCCGATCCCATCAGGACAGCCAATAAAACTACTTTTCTTAACATCGGTTTCCCTGGATCTCGTCCAAAAAGACGGACCCGATCAAGATCATTGGAATGGCTACGATCAACAGGACCGTTCCCACCTGGTCAAAGACCCGATCTCGTGCGATGAATGCGTGAATGAGTACGCAGAGCAGTCCGGCGACGAGAGACGAGAGCCCGCCAAAAATGCCGATCGATGCGAGAACAGAACAAAACATCGGTCGCAAAACAGCCTTTCTTATCCGCTGAAGTCGCGGATGATCGCTCGTCCTTACAAGCGCCGCCTCTATCCTTACTTCCGTCATTTACGCCTCGCTCGGCAGCGATCTCACTGCCTACGCTTCCGAGATTACCGGAGGCTGCGTAAGGATTTGGTAAGGACGTTATAAGGAATTTGTAAATGTTTTAGTCGTCTGCCGACGTGAGAAAACGGTAGCCGACCCATGGCTCGGTGAGGATATAGGCGGGTTTAGACGGGTCTTTCTCGATCTTTTTGCGCAGCTGGCCGACAAAGACGCGCAGGTATTCGCTCTGCTCTGATGAATTGCTCCCCCA
>DASYKW010000048.1:0-14559 GCA_035995005.1 Pyrinomonadaceae bacterium | reverse complement strand
AGAGCTTGCGCGCACCGCATTTCGGAGAAGATAAGCGAGCAGTGATGCAGCGGGAGCGACTCGAGCAGCGAGAGATGGAGCAAAAGGCTTTGTGTCTCCTCATCCTCCCGCGAGAAGACCTCCTCTGCAAAGTAGTCAAAGATGTCACGCTCCGACCGTTTTAGTATCTCGTTGAGATCTGGACGCTCGCCGCCACCTGATTCCTTTTCGGCGATCTGACGGACGAGCTGCAATGCCGTGATCCAGCCGTGCGTGCGATCACGGTACTCGGACAGTTCCTCCTCATTTAGCTCAACGTTGAGCGTCGAACGGAAAAGCTCGCGGACCTCGTCGTCAGTAAAAAGAAGGTCGTCGCGCGTGATCACAAGAGCCTTTGCCTGTGCACGCCGCCGCATGATCGCGAGCGGCGGCAGGTCGCGCGTCGTGATCATCAGATGTAAAAGCTCGGAAGCGTACTGCAAGATCCGGTCGACGATCTTGTGCACCGGCGTGTCGACGCCGATGTGGTGATAGTCGTCGAGCACGAGTACAAACGGCTGTTCGATCGATCGAAGTATCTCGTTGATCAGCAGGTCGGCAGCACGCTCGGGCGAGCGGACGAGATCCTCGTTGGCCTCGGCAAGATAAGAGATCAACGCCTCGCCGAATTCAGGCTCGATCCCGCGAATGCCGTGAGCGACGTAATTCAGGAATACGACAGGGTCGGCGTCAGTGTGATCGAGCTGATACCAGACGTACGGCTTGGCCTGGTCCCGTAGAAAGTCCGCGATGAGCGTCGTTTTACCATAGCCGGCATCCGCGGCGACCATCGTAACGGGCGTCTCGCCGTTCGCGCGCAGTCGTTCGGTGAGCCGCGGACGCTTAAGTATCTCGGAAGCCGCCCTTGGAGGGAGCAGCTTCGTCCGGAGGAAAAAACTCGAATGCTGCATTTTGGAGGCGCAAAAAAAGCGTAAAGCCGGGGCTATTATGCCACTAACTTTACGCTTTTGTAACTAGTTGGGGCGGCTACGAGCGGGCCGCCTCGATCAGCTTTGAGGCCCGCCCGAAGCACTCTTCGTTTGCGGTCTCGGCCTCGCTAGCGGAACGTCCGTACTTCTCAAAAAGCTCTCGTGCCTCGGCCGCTGTGAACGCTAGCTGCTCCTCATCGATGACGTTCAAGACCTGCTTTGACCTTAGCCGCCATAGCGGTGCTGGCGGCTTGCTCCGGCAGAGCAAAATGAGATGCGTGTCGGGCGGAAGAGAATAAAGCAGCAGCTTGAAAAACTCCTCAAACCATTCCGCGTCGAATATGTGATGGATGTCGTCGAGGACGATCAACGCCCTGCCCATCAACTGCTGCTCGGCTTTGAAAAAGTGTCTCAATAGAAACCGTGCAACCACCGTTTGCGACGATTGCTTCCCGTCGGATCGCAACGTTTCAGCCTCGCCAAAACCCGCGTTCGCCAAACATCGCGAGAAATAGCGGGAAAAGACACGCCAGTCAATATCCCCGGTTTCCACCGTGTACCATGCCGTATTACTGCATTCGTTCGCAACGCTGGCAGCCAAGGCCGTCTTGCCTGTTCCGGCACGGCCGGAGACGAGGGTGCACGGAAATTGTGCTCGCGACCTTTCCAAAAGACAGCGCAGACGCTCGCGCTCCATCAGACCACTGATCCTTGGCACCTCTAGCTTCTCGAGTAGCAGAGGCACCTCGCCTGTGCAGCGGCTTCTTCTCCGCGTTTCGCCGGCGCCGTAATCGATCAGATCGAGTGGGCCGTTTGGCTGGATGCTGTCATGTAGGAAGAACGTCATCGTCATACACGACCAACCTTAGATAAGTAACCTTGAGGAAAACTTGAAAAACGACGCGTCGATACCACTTTTCTCTCCCAGCAACTCACAAATCTCAAGTTTTTCTCAAGCGCCCATAAATAGTATGTGTGCATGGTCGACAGGATCGACCACCCTCCTAGAGAGGCAGTTTTTCAAAGGGAGAGAAGGTTCATGAAACAACTCGTTATTTGCGGCGGAATCATATTTACTTTATCTATCGCGGGTTTTGGCCAGCGCCAGCAGACGGCGAGGGTCAACGGCTCGCAAAGCTCAAGCAGCGATACATCCGTAAAGTCAGGCAATAACAGCGGTGAGATCTCACTTGCACAAGGAACGCGTATCGACGGCGAGCTTCAAAAGACGATCGACGTAAAGAATGCTCACGTCGGCGATCAGGTCCTCCTCAAGACCACCCGCGACATCAAGCAGAACGGCCGCACGGTCGTCGCCAAGGGCGCAACGCTGGTCGGCCGCGTCACGGATGTGGCCCAGCGGACAAAACAAAGCGGATCATCACGGCTCGGTATGGTCTTTGACCGGGTCCGCGGAAACAACCTTGACGCACCCATCAACGCGTCGATCGTATCGATCACCCAAGCGGCAAATGCGAGCGTCGGCGACACGGCCGATGCAGATGTGTTTGGCTCGACGAGTTCATCGACCGGCGTTTCGCGTTCATCAAGCAGCGCGGGCGGCGGCCTTCTAGGCGGTGTAGGCAATACAGTTGGCGGACTGACAAGCGGCGTAACAAACACGGCCGGAAATATCGTAAACACGACGGGTCAAACGGTCGGCAACGCCGCGAACGGCGTTACGCGAACGGTCAACGGCATCCAGATCTCGAATTCCGCCTCGGCAAATGGATCTGCATCCACCGAGGGAGGCTCGCTCCTGTCGTCGTCAAAAAGCAATATTCGTTTGGATAAGGGCGCGACACTGGGCCTCGAGCTAAACATCTCGACGTCGGTTTCGGCTTCGCGTAGCCATTGACAATTTTGGTTGCTGCAAAGGGGGGCGCTAATGTAAAATCGGGGACATTGCCCCCCTGATAAGGGGTGGCGGCTTCGCGGAACGCTTTTTGGGTAGGGGCGAACCGAGGGCCGTCACCACACTTTTTACCCCTGTGCTTTCATGATTAGAAAGGCGCTAACTTTTATTGTCCTTTTGAGTATCTCGGTCGGGCCAGCATATGCCGGACTCGATATCGTGCGCTCAAGCGGCATAAGCCTGACAGGCGCAGACGGCATCAATTATATAGGCACCTCCGGTATCTCGCTTACCGGTGCGGACGGGATCCTTGCATACCGCGCCAACGGAATTTCCTTAACCGGAGCGGATGGAATATCGCTGACCGGCGCCGACGGCATTTCGCTGACGGGTGCGGATGGCTCGACCTATGTCGGGCCCAATGGAATTTCGCTAACAGGCGCAGATGGGATCAGCCTAACCGGTGCGGACGGAATGCTGCTGGTCGGAGCTAACGGCATCAGCCTGACGGGCGCGGACGGAACGCAGTACCGCGTCGACTCATTACTGATCCGGCGTCCGGCGGGTATAAGCCTGACCGGGGCCGACGGGATATCGCTCACGGGTGCGGACGGCATTTCGTTGACCGGGGCCGATGGCGCAGCTCGCCGGGTTGCCGATGGGATCTCACTGACAGGTGCCGACGGCATTTCGCTGACAGGAGCCGACGGGATCTCACTTACCGGTGCCGACGGCATCAGTCTGACTGGCGCAGATCAGATCACCGGCTTTGACTCGAGCGGGATCGTCGTTGACAAGATCAGCCCCGCGGGCATTTCGCTAACGGGTGCCGACGGCATCTCCCTGACCGGGGCCGACGGGATCTCGCTCACCGGGGCCGACGGCATTCTATTTAGAAATATCAGCGGCATAGCGGTCACGGGTGCCGATTCGGTCACAGGTCTCCAGGGCCTCGATCCTGATCTTGCCCTCTGGTTGAACAACGCCACTGACGACAGCAGTGTTAACGCTGTGCTCGTCTTTCACGATCTGCTCACTGAGGGCGACCTGAACATGCTTCGAGCGAACGGTATAATTGGCGGCACGCGGTTCAAGGTGCTGCCGATGGTCTATATCACGGCGACAAAGCAACAGCTTATAGCGATATCGCACAGCCCACGCGTTCGATCGATCTACGGTAACAGGACCCTTACTTTCAATTCAGATCCTTACTACAAGTCGACCGGCATTACTCGCGTTGCGTCCGATCGCGACCTGACATATAAGAACAGCGGCTTTCCGGTTTCGGGTCGTAATGTCACGGTGGCGGTGCTCGACACCGGCATCAACAGCCTGCACAGCGATCTGTCGGGCAAGGTGGTACAGAACGTCCGGCTCGCCGACGTCCAGAGCATACCTCTCGCAGGTTTCATCAATCCATTGAATGTCGAGAACGTTCCTAACACCGACCTCCTTGCGGGCCATGGAACATTCGTTTCCGGCATCATCGCCGGCAGCGGTTCGAGTTCCGGCGGTAAATACGCCGGCGTTGCTCCGGGCGCGAGACTTGTCGGCCTGAGCGCGGGCGATGTTGATCTGACTCACGTGCTTTCGGGCTTCGATTATTTGCTGGATAAGGGATCGGCATATAACGTTCGCGTTTTGAATTGCAGCTTCTCAGCGAACACCGTTTACGACGAGAACGACCCGGTCAACGTCGCTTCCAAAATGCTGACCGACAATGGCGTCAGCGTTGTCTTTTCAGCCGGTAACGCCGGTCCCGGTAACGGAACGCTAAACCCGTACGCTCAGGCTCCGTGGGTCGTCAGTGTCGGAGCGACGGACCAGAATGGCGTTCTCGCACCCTTCTCCTCACGCGGCGATTTTGGGCAGTCTTCGCCCACGTTGTCGGCACCGGGAGTGAACGTCGCGAGCCTTCGCGGCCTGCCGACCACAACGAGCATCGGCGGTCTTGTCGGAGCGGACCTTCAACGATTGTCGCTCGGCGAGCTTCCGTTCTATACGACCGCGAGCGGAACGTCATTCTCGGCCCCGCAGGTCGCTGGTGCGATCGCGTTGATGCTCGAGACCAACCCTTCGCTGCAGCCTGCGGCGATCAAGGACATACTTGCACGAACGGCTACGCCGCTGCCTAAATACTTCGCTCACGAGGTCGGTGGTGGAACGCTCAACACCTACGCAGCGGTCCTCGAAGCAGCGTTTCCACAGCGTGAGATCGGAATGTATCGAGCGGCGCTTGCGAGCAGCCCGGTCCGCTTTGCGACATCCACGCCGCAAATGTTTACCGAGCCTGTCACGCCCGGCGTTACGCGTGCCGTCAGCGTTGCCGTACCGGAGAACGTGCTGCAGGCGGGCGTCAATATTTCATGGGGACTGAGCGCAAATGATTTTGGCCTAAAGCTCTACGACTCCAGGAATGCGCTGCTTGGTGAATCCAACTACCTCAATGTGCCGGGTCTCACCGGACGATTTGAAGAGGTAGTCGTTCGGAATCCGGCGCCCCAAACTTTGCGGGCGATGGTCCAGAACTCGACCGGCATCGGCACGCAGCAAAATGTCTACGGTGCGATCCAGATCACGCAGGCGGTCTACCCAACTCTAAGCGACTTGAATTCGCTTTCGCCCGCGATGGCTGCACAGGTGCAAAAGAGCCTGCTGTCGAATATCGTGCTTGCCCAGGGCAAGAGGTTCATGCCTTACTCGCCGATGTCGCGGTACGATCTTGCCGCGACTTTCGTTCGGGCTGGCCTCGTACCGCAATATCTCGCGGGTTCGCCGATGTTTACGGATACTAAGGATCTGACGACGCGCAACGCCGTCGAGGGTGTGCAATCGAATCCGGCTGGCAAGCTGTTTTACGATGCGTCGCCGGGCGGCAACTTTTATCCGAATAATTCCGCGACGCGTCTCACGGCGGCGATCGCTTTCGTCAAGGCAGCCGGTCTCGAGAACGAGGTCAACACCACGATCTTGCTGTCGAGCATTTCGGACGTCAACACTGTTCCTTACCAGTACCGCGGCTATTTGGCCGTCGCACTCAATCATGGATTCCTCTCGCTCGACAATGGCCAGCTTAACGTCTATCGCTCGCTCACGCGCGTCGAGGCCGTAGTCGCATTTAATCGGATACTCAACAACTAGTAGAAAGGCCCCCGATCTGTAAGACACCCTACAGATCCGGGGCACACCCGCGTTCAGAATAGAACGCGTCGGATGTAATGGTCTTCCATCATCCGTAGTTGCCGAAAGGACCCTTTCCTCAGACCTAAACCGTTTCGGCAATATGGGGCGTCGTCACTATCGATTCGGGCGGCGCCTCATTCGATTAAAATAAAAAGAAAAAAATTGTTCTCAAGGTAATGAAGCATACAAAAAGCAGTCTGCGTTCGCCGTTAATCTTTAGGTGCTCAAGATGGCTTTTTCATACTGACGTCATAGGACGTGATCAAGGTGCCTTACTCGGGGGAAAGGCACCTTTTTTGTCTCTTTGTTTTTGATCGACCGTCGGGGGCATTCATTCCGTTTAGATTTTTGGCGCCGCAGGTATAAGATTCTCTCTGGAGATGAGTGACAAGCTAAGGATCTTACTTGCTGAGGACCATAAGACGGTTCGCGAAGGCATCAAGCTCCTCGTCAATGCCCAAACCGATATGGAGGTCATCGGCGAAGCCGGTGACGGTGAGGCTGCGTTGCGCCTTGCCGAAGAGCTAAAGCCCGACATCGTCGTCATGGACATCTCGATGCCTGAGCTCAATGGATTGCGTGCGACCAAACGGATGCGTGCCGTCGGTCTCGACCTCAAGATCCTTATGCTCACGCGCCACACGGACGACGGCTATCTCCAGCAATTGATCGAGGCAGGCGCAAACGGATATGTTCTAAAGCAGAGCGCTCCGAACGAACTCATCCACGCCATCCGTGCCGTCGGTAGCGGCAACTCTTATCTCGACCCCGCCCTCACCAACAAGGTCATGGGTGGCTATGCGAACCGCACCGTTACGCTCCGCGGCGAAAACAAGACATCGCTGACCGATCGCGAATCCGAAGTACTGCGATTGATCGCCCTGGGTTACAGCAACAAGGAGATCGCCGCCAACATGAATCTCAGCGTAAAGACCATCGAGGCACACAAGGCGAACGCAATGCAGAAGCTCGGTATCACCAGCCGGATCGGAATTGTCCGCTACGCTATCCTTCAGGACTGGCTACATGAGACCTAACCTATTGCAATTAAGAGATTTACGCCTCTCCCTAAAACCCCGCACCGAGTAGGGAATTCCCCTAGTAAACTTACCTAACTTCCTGATTTTGCTCAATTCCTGTCTGAGGCAAGATATATCTACATGGGCAATACGCGGATTCGCTTAGGGCAAGCGAATGGCGGTTAAGCGAAGAGTAGAGCATTCACTTAAGCGTCAAATCCAAGGGGGAATATGGTAAGGGATCAGCCGCGGGGTCCCTTACCTTTGAAAGCCACCGATAATAACCCCGCTTATTCACTGCCTACCCAGGCGAATTGCCCGCGGTGCTTGCGCACCGTTGAAAGGTCAATCGGATTCCTTAGTAGAAAGGACTGATACGACGTCAAAAAAGGTTTTGTTATTGAGAAAAGCTTACTTGCTCCCACCCTCATTTAACAGAACGGTCTGAGAAAGATAAATACAAGTAGTAGGAAAGGGGGAAATATCATGGACAGACTCGACGTTACATCTGCAATACCATTTACTGATTACGCCGGCGATCACTTTAAAGGTTCCGAATCGATACCAACGCGCTCGCGCTCGTCGATGCCGGTCACGACTACGAGCAACCAGCTCCTTAGGTCGCTGCCAAAGCAATTATTCGACAAACTGCGCGGTTCTTTGAGGACCGTCGCATTAACGAAGGACCAGTTTTTGTTCCTTCAAGATGACGATCTCGACTATGTCTATTTTCCTGAGACCGCGGTGATCTCAGAATTAAAGACGCTGGATGACGGACGCACTGTCGAGGTCGCTCTCGAAGGTAACGAGTCGGCCGTCGGCTTATCGTCGGTATTCTGCTCATCCACGGCAGCGAACTGCTCTCAGGTCGCGCAAGCCGGATCCGCAGTACGCATCGAACGCGAGGTGCTCGAGAAGATGGCGCGACTTCACCCCGAGCTTGCAACTCTTTTGCTTCCGGACATGGATCATTACATTCGCCAGATATCGCAGCGCGCGATCTGCAATATGTACCACTCAGTAAAAGAGCGCTTTTGCACGTGGATCCTAATGGTCCAAGACCGCAGCGGGAAGAAGACGCTAAAGCTCACACACGAGCAGATCGCTCGCACGCTGGGCGTATACCGTCCGTCAGTGACCTGCATCGCGCTTGAGATGCGCGAGGAGAATCTTATCGATTATTCACGCGGCGGCATCACGATCAAGGACCGCAAGAAACTTGAGCAAACGGCTTGCCCTTGCTACTTCGAGCTCGGAGCGGTGCATTAAGTTCAAGCGAGATCTTTAAAAAAAAACGACGCCGATCGGATGAAGATCCGGTCGGCGTTTCTTTGCCACTTCAAAGAAAGGGGCCGTCCGCGTTGAGCGAACGGCCCCGGAGGCGTAACCCTCGGAAGGTAAAACTACTTCTTTCGAGCCGCTGCTTTCGGCTTGGCCTTTGCAGCCGGCTTTTTCGCCGCCGGCTTTTTCGCCGCGGCTTTCTTGGCCGCCGGCTTAGCGGTCTTCTTTGCTGCTGCCGCCGGTCTCTTTGCCGCAGCTTTCTTGGCTACCGGCTTCTTAGCCGCAGCTTTCTTAGCCGCCGGTTTCGCGGTGGTCTTCTTTGCTACCGGTTTCTTAGCCGCAGCTTTTTTAGCCGCCGGTTTCGCGGTGGTCTTCTTTGCTACCGGCTTCTTAGCCGCGGCCTTTTTGGCGGCCGGTTTTGCGCTTTTCTTTTTAGCGCTGGATGATGAAGCTTTAGTTGCCATTTTTCCTCCGTCAGTTTTTTGAAGTTTTAAGTTACCACTCTCACCCTAACTTGATGCCCTGCAAGAACTTTTGTTCGCTGGGTTACAGATATTTAACCACAAAAATTGTAGAAATGGTTTGTAAAAAAGGAGGAGGAAAAATGCAAGCCGATCAAGAACAAACACAAGACGACCAAACACAATTACAAAATGAATATCCCGCAAACGAATCATCACTTCACAATGAGGCGCAAGCTGACGCGAGCGGCGACGATACACAGACAAGTCAGGCGCCGGGATGGCGCCCGTCGGAGGATCCTGCGATCGAGCAAGCCGGTGGAATAACGCAGACATCCGAAGGTGAACCCGGCCGCAGTCAGCAGGATGGAAAGGCGCAAGGGACAGGCGACGACGACTCACCGCCGTCACGCGAGCAAAGCGCAAGCACGGCATTCTAACTTCATCAGTGCGGTCCAACGAGCCCGGCACACAGCCGGGCTTTTCTATTTCTCTTTCAATTTCTACGCGTTCTTTTTGAAGATGATCGTCTTTGATGGCGACGTGTCCGCGTCGAGGACGCGCGCCATCAGATCGAGGGCCTGATGCCGATGTTTATTGGTGTTTGCGGTCGTGCAGTCGCGCGGGACGCGTAGCTTGTAGTCGCGCATATGTGCATCGTGCGCGGTCGAGAAAACACACATGTCGGTCGCAGCTCCGGCAATGATCAGCTCATCAGTTCCCAACTCCCCGAGCAGAATGCTGAGCGGCGTCTTATAAAATCCGGAGCGATGCGGCTTGAGAATATAGTAGTCTGTCGGACCTGGCAGCAAGGTCTCTATCATCTGTCGACCTTCCTCTGAGCTCTCGTGCACGTGGCCGATCGTCGTCGCAAAACTGTCATGCCATTTCTTAAAATTGTCGTTCACATAAACGACCGGGACGTCCGCCGCGGTCGCTCGTCGTTTGAGAGCTGCGATGTTTTTTACGATGGAACGAACCTGTCGAAAAAGTTTGTCGCCATCCTCATGGCGAAAGTCGTTGATCATATCGACGATCAACAAAGCTTTTTTATTTTTCTTCACAACAAAAAAATATCTCTGATGAGCGATCGTATTTGTTCCCTGGAAGACAAATCGGGACGCCGCAATTCTCTAGACTCAAATTTCTTGCGAGGTGATCCAATGACTTTTGACGACAAAGAAGATGATGAGCAAACCGGCGACCGTCCCGAGAACCCGATGCCGGAGCAGCATCAGCCGCGCCCTGGGATCGAGAGCAAGATGGAGCCGCGGCCGCAGTTTCTCGCGCCCGATTACAAAGGATCGGGCAAGCTCGAGGGAAAGGCCGCTATCATCACCGGCGGGGATTCCGGGATCGGTCGTTCGGTCGCGGTGTTATTCGCTCGGGAGGGGGCGGACATTGCTATCGTATATCTGCCTGAGGAAGAGAGTGATGCAAGGGAGACGGCGGAGTATGTAGAAAAGGAAGGCCGTCGCGCCTTGCGGATCGCTGGCGATGTTAAGGACTCCAGGTTCTGCGCGGATGCTGTAGAAAAAACGGCTGGCGAATTTGGCCGGCTAGACGTCCTCGTCAACAATGCCGCATATCAACATCATCAGAAGTCGATCGAGGACATCACGGACGAACAATTAGAGGAGACATTTCGGACGAATATCTTTGGCTACTTTTACATGGCCCGCGCGGCGCTAAAGCATCTGCCCGAGGGCGGAGCGATCGTAAATACAGGTTCGATCACCGGCCTGGAGGGAGCGAAAGATCTGCTTGATTACTCGTCAACTAAGGGCGCGATCCATGCTTTTACCAAGTCACTCGCGCAAAGCCTTGTGAAGCAAAAGATACGCGTCAACTGTGTCTCGCCGGGGCCCATCTGGACACCGCTAAACGTTTCGGACAAGGAGCCGGAAGAAGTGGCAAAACACGGTGGAGATACACCGATGAAACGGCCCGGTCAGCCCGAGGAGGTTGCACCCGCGTATGTATTCTTTGCGTCTGGACAGGATTCGAGCTATATCACCGGCGAGGTGCTTACCCTCCTTGGAGGGGAAACCACAGCCGGTTGAGGAACGTGGCTATCGGCCGAAACCGCGTTCGCTTGTTTAAGGCGTGAGTCTCGCGCCTTTCTTTTTTTGTCGGAAGAACGGTCGCCAATTGCCACTCGGGATCGGCGTAATGATCGTGGGCCTTGATAAGCAGCCACTGATCGTCGCGGCCATAGATCCTTACAAGCACAAACTCGCCCCGCAGTTGCAATCCAAAGAATGTGACGACGAGCTTTCCATTCTCGAGCTGTTTCGCGGGATCGGCGGCAGTCTCGTATTTCCCATCGTCCCAGATACGAACGTCGCCGGCACCATATTTACCTTCGTCGATCGTTCCCTCGTAATCGATATAGCCAAGTGAATGGTCGGGTACGGCGACCGCGAGCCGCTTTTCGGCCGCGCGCATAGACGGACCTTTTGGCACGGCCCAGGATATTAGGACGCCATCGATCTCTAGACGGAGATCAAAGTGTAGATTGCGAGCGTGATGCTCGTGAACGACGAATCTCTTGCGAACAACCTTCATGGAAGGCAATGCTTTCATGGTGAGAGCGGGCACATATTCGCGTACAGCCGCCCTCTCGCCTCGTAACGTTTAGAGAGCTCGACGGCCGCGAATGAGGTCCACGATCAGTACGATCACTGCTACGACGAGAAGCAGGTGAACAAGAGGACCAAGCGACGCGCCCCAGACCCCGAAGCCCAGCGCCCACAAGATCAAAAGAATGATAATTATTGTCCAAAGCATTTAACGTTTCTCTCCTAACCGATCCTAATTTGTAAGGGCATTACTGATTTATTTATAGCTAGGCGTTCGCAAAGCAAGTGTCTGATACCGTACCAATTTTGTCAGAGTCATTTTGAGCGTCGGAAAAGCTCCAGCAGCGAAACCTCGGCGAGCTCAAACTTGGCCTCGTATCGTTTGAGCTTTCTGAGGCGTTTCGGCGTGAAGGATCCGATAGTGATGCCCTGTGCGTATGACTTAAGAACGAGCGGATGTATGTAGGATGAGCGGCAGACGGCGGGCGTGTTGCCGAGCTGTTCGGCGACCGACTTGACGATGCGGACGATATTCTTCTGTGCTTGCTTTTCGTCGTCGGCAGGGCCGGTCTCGGCGAGCTCGAGAGCGGCGAGCATCGTTGCTCCCCAAGTGCGAAAATCTTTAGCGGAATATTCGGGTGCTGTTATCGATTTAATGTAGCCGTTTATTTGCGACGGCGTGACGGGTTGTGGCCGGCCATTCTCATCTATGTATTGAAAGAGCTTTCTCCCACGCCCGATCGAAACCAGTTCCTTTAGCAAGGACGCTAGCTCCGGGTCGACGAGCACTTTTCGGTGCTGGATCTTGCTCTTGCCGACAAAGTCGAAGACAACCTTCCCGTTGCGTCCAATCTTGACGTGCCGGTTGCCGAGCGTCGTGATCCCATAGGTGCGATAGTGCTTAACGCTGTGGTCCGCTCCGACACGAATGTAGAGCGAGTTGATTAGGCGTGTCATTATTGCCAGCACCTTTTCCCGAGGAAAACCGGCGAGAGCAATGTGCTCATTCGTCGCCGCCCGAAGAGCCGGCATGTGCTCGCCAAATTTCTCGATCTTTGCAAACTTTTTGCGTGCCTGAGCCTCGGTAAATTTTGCATTATATAGATATTGAATGCGGCCGCGCGTATCGACGCCGACGGCCTGGAGTCGCGCTCCGGCTGCCGGCGAGATCCGGACGTGCCTCCATGCGGGCGGAATGACGAGCGAACGAATGCGTTCCAGAGAGGGCTCGTCACTGACCGTCTTGCCGTCGCAGGTCATGTAGCTAAATCCCCGCTTAGGCGAGCCACGCCGCAGCCACCATTTAGCGCGGCGGCCCTTGCAAACGATCTCTTCTGGGGACTTTGTAAGAGCGGGTATCAATTAAGACGACGACTTTGGTGAGGGGTGAAACAGATTCTCAAAAGATAGACGGCTTTCTGCCTCGGACTTCGTACGTATGTCCTCGACCCATTTCTCGACCTTCTCGGCGATCCGTCGTTTTTTCGGGGCGGTTGGTGGCATGTCGCTGAGCGCCGTCTGCTCTGCTCGCTTAATGATCTTTATCTTCATTGAACCCCTTGTCATTGTGCCGGCCTTTCCGATTGTGCCGGGCTATTAAGCTTTCCATCTCTGAGCGACGTGATCACGCCGGTGAAAAAAAGAACTGCAACGATGGCTGCCATGATAGCGATCGTCAGGATCGCCCATCTTACTCCGCGATACGCTTTATAAGTATCCTCACGGACCAAAACATCCTCGCCATTGACCTCAACTACCCCTTTTGCCATTGCTCACCTCATTGTTGTTTGGACTTAGCGAGAGCGAATAACGCACGACCTTAGAATTAAGGCGTCTCACAAAATTTATCGCTCAGAACGAGACAAGTGTGTTCGGTAGCGTACAGATCGGTCTTTCGGATGGGGCGATTATCTCTGCATCCTGCAGTTTACGGAGGCTCCCGCCGAAAATGGAATTAGTAAGAACGCCACGTGTCCTTTACGTCGATAATGAATCGACATCATCCGGATTTGTCCATGCTTGGCTCCGCCGAAATGCACCGGGTTGCAAGATCATTTACGCATCGAGCGGCAGCCAGGCTCTCACGTCGATCGCCCACAACGAATTCGATCTCTACCTGTTCGAATACTGCGTGGATGAGATGACGGGTCCGGAACTTTGCGCGGCCGTCCGCGAACGAGGCCTGCTATCACCGGTCGTGATCTGCAGCCCGCTCTCGCGCGATGTCGATCGCAAGATGGCGATCGACGCCGGTGCGACGGAGTACTTGATAAAGCCCGACGAGTTTTACAGGCTCTCAACGTTGATCAGGAAATATCTTGGACCGCTGCCGCGGTTTCGCAACCGACTTTTTCACTCGATCCGTCGGTCCGCGGCGATCATCTAGCCGCGACGATTCTCAAGGATCTTTACGAACGAACCTCCGCGGATCTCACCGACCGTCAGGCCGGTCCGTCTCTCCGCTTCGCTCTCGGTCACGGCCCCGCATCCGACCGCGCGGACGAAATAATTCAGCAGACCCTGACCCGTCGCGGCGTCGTCAAAGACGTCACCGACCAGTGTCGCCTGGGCGGCTTTCTCGACAAAATTCTTAAGCCGCTCGCTTGCGGCGTCGAGACTCTCGAGAAAAAAAGTAAAGACGGCGGCGTAACGCGTCGGCAGCTGGGCGGGATGCAGGTCCCACCCCTGGTAAAAGGCGTTCACGAGCGAATGGCGACAGTGGTCGTAGTGCAGCTTCCACGCGCGGTGAACCATGTCGCGGTTCTCGGCGAGCTGTTCCGGCGTGAGGTCGTCACCACGGTGACGAACGACGGGCATGATGTTCGTCGCGCCGTCCGAGAGCCAGACACCCGTTCCGCCGAGCGACACCTGCATCATATGCCGCGCAAAATCGCACGCCGGATGAAGCATGTCCTGATACGCTGCCGTTATTGCGCAGCTGGCGGTGTAGTCGTACGTCCCGAAATGAGCGCCCGTGCATCGACCGTCCGCGGCCTCTAAAAGACGCGGCATAGCGATGCTGCCGTCGGCGGCGATGATCGACTGTGTGGTCTCGATCATCATCTCCATCTTGAGCGAGCCCGCGGGCAGGCCGAGTTTCGGCTCAAGCTCATCGAAAAGGTGAACAAGCGTCGTCACCTGCTCGGGGTTAACGATCTTTGGAAGTGTGACGACGAAGTTCGCCGGCATTTGTCCCCCTGCGGCCTCAACAAGGCTCGTCAAAAAAAGATC
>DASYKW010000047.1:0-3134 GCA_035995005.1 Pyrinomonadaceae bacterium | reverse complement strand
GAGGCCGCCCTTGAGGCCATGAATGATCGTCGGCAGGCTCCGTGCGAGCGAAATGATACCGGCCATGGCGACCGCGCCGGCGCCGATGTAAAGTACATAGGCGCCGCGAACCTGGTCGGGCTCCATTTCAGCGATCGTCTTTGAGAGTGCCGGAGCGACCGGCGACGTCATTCCCGCACCGAAAAACTTGATCATCGGGATGAGGACAAGGTATGACAAAATACCGCCGCCCATCATCAGGCCGGCGATGCGCGGGCCGATGATATAGCCGACACCCAGCAGCGTCGGATCGTTGGCGAGGCTGACCGAGCCGCCCTTAAAGGTCTGATCGCTAAACTGCTTTGTAGGCGTGCCTTTCCAGAACGAAAAGACCTGCATCAGCACGTTGAAGATAAATCCGATAACGAATCCGATCGAGATTATCTTGCCGCCCTGGAGTGCCGCATCATCCGTTTCCGCTGTGTCGCCTTCGTGAGACGCCTCTCGCGATTCTTTAGAAGCTCCCGCCTTGAGAACCTCGGCACATGCCGTCCCTTCGGGATATTTGAGATAGCCGTGCTGATCGTGGATGAGAGCGCGGCGCAACGGGATCATCATCAGGATCCCGAGCAGACCGCCCATGATCGCGACGAGCATCACGCGTGTGAGGTCAAGATCGAATCCCAGGATCATGATCGCGGGCATCGTTACGCCCAGGCCGAATGCGATCGACTCGCCGGCCGATCCCGCGGTTTGCATGATGTTGGCCTCGAGGATGGTCGCGTCACGCATACCGACCTTCGACAGCAGGCGAAAGACCGTGATCGCAATGACCGCGACCGGGATCGACGCCGAGACCGTAAGTCCCGTCTTTAAAACGAGATACAGCGACGAGGCACCAAACACGATGCCCAGCAAGGTGCCGACGACAAGCGGCAGCAGCGTCAGCTCGCGCAGGGTCGCGGAATCAGGAATATACGGCCGAAAGTTCTCGAGAAAGGGATTCTTCATCCTTCACTACTCCTTGGGACGGAATTCTGCTTAAAACTTTTACGGGGAAAGCCTGCTTGCAATTTACTCTGCAATTCAAGAAAACGCAATGCTTTAGGCCAGGAGAGGCACCTACGCCCCCGGTCGTATTTACGCCCCTTTTCACCTAAACTTACACAAAACTCGGGAGTGAACTGTATGAAGCCGAACCTTGCTTTTCCTATGCGGTCTTTACGTCTTTGCGCGATATTGCTAGCTCTGGCAGCGGCGGCCGCGTCGCAAACCATTCCCGCTCCCAAGGACGTTCTCGGCTTCACGCCGGGCGATGACCGCAAGCTCGCGAGCTGGTCGCAGGTTGTCGATTATTTTAAGAAGCTTGACGCTGCGTCCAACCGCGTGACGGTCCAGGAGATCGGCAAGTCCACGATGGGCGCCCCCTTCATCTACGCGACGATCTCGAGTCCTGAGAACCTGCGAAACCTCGAGAAATATAAACGCATCAACGCAAAGCTCGCCGACCCGCGAACATTCAAGTCCAATGACAAAGTCGCGCAGCAGTTGATCAAGCAGGGCAAAACGATCGTGCTGATCACATGCGGCGTGCATTCGACGGAGGTCGGCAGCTATTTGTCGTCGATGATCATCGCTCACCAGCTTGCGATGGCAGCGCATCCCGACATTCAAAAGATCCTCGACAACACGATCATCCTTCTCGTGCCATCACTTAATCCCGACGGCGTCGATATCGTCAAGAATTGGTACGACAAAACGCTCGGCACGCCGTACGAAGGCACCGAGCCGCCGGAGCTTTATCACAAATACGTCGGCCACGACGACAACCGCGACTGGTACGCCTTTACACAGGTCGAGACGCAGCTCACGGTCGATAAGATCCACAACGTCTGGCACCCGCAGATCGTCCACGACATCCATCAGCAGGGCGCGTACGGCTCGCGGCTTTTCCTGCCGCCGTACATGCAGCCCGTCGAGCCGAACGTCCCAAAGCAGATCGTCGAGGGCTACACCGAGCTTGGGAATTACATGGCGTCCAAGATGCGCGAGATCGGTTATCAGGGCATCACGACAAATTCGACCTACGATGCCTGGACGCCCTCGCGTGCGTATTCGCATTACCACGGCGGCGTGCGCATTTTGAGCGAGACCGCCTCCGCAAAGCTCGCGACACCGATCACCGTCAAGTTCGACGAGCTCCGCCCCGGCGAGGGCTACGACCCCAAAAAGGTAACCGGCAACTTTGGCCCGATCTGGCTCGGCGGCGAATGGCACCTCCGCAACATCACCGACACCATGACCACCGCGGCTTCAGCCTTGATGAATCACGCGGCGAATAATCGCGAAGAGTGGCTGTCGAGGTTCTATCAGATCGGGAAAGATGCGGTGCGTCCGAGGAAGGATGGTGAACTATTTGGATTTATTCTTCCGGCTTTGACTGAAGAAAACCATAAGGCGACGTTTTTCGTTGCTGAGATACTTGGACAGGCCGGAATCGAGTCCGATCTAGTTCGCCCCTTTACTTATGACGGTAAACGCTATCCGAATGGAACTACGGTAATTCCAATCTCGCAACCGTACGGCCAATTTGCTAAAGCGCTCCTCGAGAATCAGAAGTATCCAGACCTGAAGGACCCAAGTGGTAGTCCAATATCGCCCTATGACGTGACCGCCCATACCATTTCGTCCCTCTCAGGTATCGATGCGACTCCGATTAGCCGCAAAATACGCACGACGGCGACGAGACGGCTTATGGGAATTAATGACGGGTCAGTTGCGTGCATCGTGAATGAACATAGTGTCGAGGTCTACCGCTCCAGCGTTCCCTCGATGGATGAAGGATGGACACGTTGGGTTTTAGAAGCAACTACAGACGAGGGTCGAAACGGATATCTAGACCATTGCGATACTTTTGGCTACGAGTCGATACAAACCGTCGATATTAGAGAGAACAAGATCAAGGCGAGGGTGCGGGACAGCAGTTCACGACCGGGCGGACGACCAGGAGCGATCATCTTCCCCGACCAATCGCCTAACCAGATCCTCAACGGCTATGCGAAGGGTACGATGCCGGATGAGTACACGGGCGGCGTTGGAAAGGAAGGTGTTGCGAATCTCAAGAAGTTTGTCGAGGCCGGCGGCACGCTTGTCTT
>DASYKW010000046.1:0-3750 GCA_035995005.1 Pyrinomonadaceae bacterium | reverse complement strand
TCAGCAAATTCACCTTTACGCTAAACCTGAACGTGAGGTCGTCGCCCTCATTGTCGATGAGCCGTGTCAGCTCGCTCGTCACGCGGTCCTTTTCATCATCATTGAGCGACTCCAGCCATACCGGCAGTAAAAAGTCCTCGACCAGCGGCGACTCGACAAACTCCTTGCTCGTCTCATATTCAAAGTGCTCGATAGACGATTCGATCCGGACGTTTACCATGCCTGATCTCTCGGCAAATGCCTCTATCTGCGAGACGGTCGGCAGCTCGGCGATAAGCTTCTCCGCTACACCGCGATCCGCTAGCTCCTCGGCGAAGAGCGCTTCCCACAGTAGAGAAAACACCTCGCCATAACTGCCCGCTCCCGGGAAAAAGATCGCGATGTCGCCGCCGGTCTTGGCAAGGGCGGCCGCGTCATCGACAAACTCCTCAAGCTCCTCCGGCCTGACAAAGCTCGCATCCGCGATCACGGCGTCAAATGAATCCGGCTCAAACCTTATCTGCGAAAAATCGACTCGCGAGCTGATCGCCGCACCCTTGTCGCGGGCGATATTCAGCATGTGCTCGTCCTGGCAAGACGCAAAGATATCGACCTTTTCGCCAAATTTCTCGTCGAGCGCCATCGCGTGCGCGCCCGTTCCCGCGTTGATGTAAACGAGATTCTCGCTATCGGACAGGTCGAGGTGCTTGTCAGCTAGCGCCGTAAATTTCTGTGTCCATTCGTCCTCGACGTAGAGGTCGCGTATAAATGCCAGCTCTCGCTGTGTCTTGCTCATATGTAAATCGTGAATTGTGAATCGTGAATCGTCAATACCGCGTGGACATGAATAGACGCTCGGTCGTAACTTTCAGCTAATATCTATTCACGATCTACGATTTCACGATGAAACACGTCAAGCAACTCTTCGATCTCACCGGCCGCACGGCCATCGTCACGGGCGGCTCGCGCGGTATAGGTAAGGAAATGGCCATCGGGCTCGCTGAGGCCGGAGCAAATCTGATGCTCTGCGCCCGAAGGCAGGAGTGGCTGGATGAGACCGTTGTCGCATTCGCGTCTCGGGGCTTCAACGTCGCCGGCATACCTTGCGATGTCTCAAAACCTGACGACGTAGCTCGCGTCGTCGACGAGACGGTGGCCAAATTTGGCAGCGTCGACATCCTCGTCAACAATGCCGGTATCTCTTGGGGCGCGATGCCTGAGGAAATGACGCTTGAACAGTGGCAAAAGGTGATCGATGTTAATCTCACCGGCTGCTTTCTTTTTGCACAGGCCGCGGGGCGCCAGATGCTAGAGCAAAAGAGCGGCTCGATCATCAATATCGCCTCGATTGCCGGGCTCTCTTCATCGGCGAACGGCCCGTTTTACGCGGGATATGTCGCCAGCAAGGCCGGTCTCATCGGCCTCACTCGTGAGCTTGCCGCGAGCTGGGGACGTCGCGGCATTCGCGTTAACGCTATCGCTCCAGGCTTTTTTCACTCACGTCTCGCCGACGCCGTCATCGATATCTACGAACGGCAGATCCAGGAGAACAACGTCATCCCTCGGATCGGCGTAGAGGGCGAATTAAAAGGCGCCGTGGTCTTTCTGGCCAGCGACGCCTCTAGTTATGTGACCGGCCAGACCATCGTCGTCGACGGCGGAATGACGGTTTAGCTAACTTAAACTCTCGAGGACGGCGAAAACTTCCTCGTTCTTTGGCACGTCCAAAAGCTCGTGGTGGTCGATATACGCGATCTTGCCCTCCTTATCGATCACAAAGATCGCACGGTTAGAAAATCCGTCTTCCTCACGAAACGTGCCGTACGCTTTGGACACCTCGCCTTTCGGATGAAAGTCGGCGAGTAGATCGAACGATATCCCGCCCAACTCATTCGCCCACGCCGCGTGCGACGGGGCACTGTCCGTCGATATGCCCAGCACGCGGGCGTTATGGTCCGCAAAGCGGCCCTTATCAGCCTCATACTGCGGCATCTGCGTCGAGCACACCGGCGTCCAGTCAAACGGGTAGAACGCGAGCACTACATTCTGCCCTCTCAGGTCCGAGAGCTTCACCTTCGTGTTCCTGTCCAAATGCGTCGGCAACTCAAAATCCGGTGCTATATCTCCAACTTGTAGCATTGAATGGTCTCCTCGTCCGAAAGATCTTATCCTCCGTTTTAGCTTACCGCTGCGTACGGGAGCATTCAATTTCCGTAAGCGTTTCGGCAGTGGTTCACGCCACGTTCCGTGTTCGGATTAAGCGATACCCAGGAATTATTTGATTTCCTGGCATTCTTTGCAGATATCTGTTGCGGATGGAAACAGCCAAAACCTGATGACCTCATTTCCCGAATTGGTGAGGAGAAAAACGAAGCGAGTCTGGTCCTTATATTTTCTTTTTGTAAAAAGCCATCTACGCATGCGTTCGACTCGGGCCTTCACGGCCCTCATGCTGTGTTGAGTATCGATAATTATGTACGCGTTGATGTTGGGTGAGTTAGCGGCGAGCTGGATCCCGAGACTATCAAGCCTGGCGCCTTCGTCCATCTTTCCAATCTTCCACGCAAATTCGTCGATCGGAGAAAAATCACCGGTTCGCACCAGACTTGCTGAGGTTGTGGCCGTGTCGCTGCAGCCGGAGGGTAGACCGCGTACACGCACCGACGCCTCAAGCGGTTGGTTGCTAAGACCGTGAACGTCTACCTGAATCGCAGAGGTGCCCCGGCCCTCCACGATTATTCCTACGCTTACTATCCAATCAAAGGTTAGATGGGGTGACTGACTCGGAAGTACCTCGACCTCAAACGGGATAGGCCGTCCGGTATTCAATATCCAGACTCCCTCTGGCCCGTGAATCTGTATCTTGGGGCATTGTTGCGAATATCCGCATACGTAGGCCACGAGGATACAGAACAGGGTCCGCAATATGAACATGCTTCTATTTTACTCGTTTACTTCCCCGCGCGATGCACGAACAAAAAAAGGCGAGCCTTGCGGCCCGCCTTTTGGAGGATCTCGACGAGAACGAGATTACGGTTTGGGAGCTGCTGCCGGTGTCGTGGACTGCGTCGCACGGGCACGGACGTATGTGCGTTCGGCGTCGGCTGCGCGTGCGGTCCTGACCGTGTAGGTAGCTGCCGGTGCGCCGGAATCACTGATGACCTTAAAGCCGGTCGGGACGGTAAAGAGCGACGGGTCGGGCTCGGCACGGACGACGTTCTTGAGCGTGTAGGTCTGCTCGCCAAAACGCGGGTCAGAGTGCTTGCTCATCACGACCATCTGCAATTCTTTTGAGTACCAACGCTCGTAGACGATCTCGATGGGGCGCTCGTTGCCGATCGCATCCGCCGGGATGGTCGTTACGCGGCGCGTGCCCTCAGCGTCGATACCCTCGATGCTGCGGGTACCGAGCTCCTCGGTCTTCGTCTCCCCTTTTGACTGGCCGGAGGTTCCAAAGACCATTGTCCCAAAACCCGGCGCCGCCATGGCGCTGGTGACGACACTACCGCTGCCCGGAATGGCCAGAGGTGCGACGCCGCGAATAACGGCCACCGATCGCAATTCCTCAGCGGCCTTTTGCTGATCGGGTGTGAGCGTGGTCGCTCCGGTGCCTTTTAGCTCTCGGAGCCTTTCGACTGCGATACGCTGCTCAGCGTTGAGCTCGCTCAATTGCCTGACTTTGAGATCCGCCAGTGGCAGCAGGGTAACGGCCCGTGCCGTACGGCCTACCGAGTCGAGCATAAAATTTTGCCCCATGAAAGGGTCCATGAT